>NZ_JARAVM010000015.1:0-190028 GCF_033792735.1 Streptomyces sp. PA03-3a | reverse complement strand
GGAAACGCCCGGTTACATTCCGAACCCGGAAGCTAAGCCTTTCAGCGCCGATGGTACTGCAGGGGGGACCCTGTGGGAGAGTAGGACGCCGCCGAACAATCATTAGCCTCAGCCCCTGAGTTTCGACTCGGGGGCTGAGGCTTTTTTGCGTTCAGCGCACTCCGGTCCATATGACCGGCTTCAGTACGTCGTCCCGGACGGCGCAGCCGCCCACCCTGCCGTTGTCGGCGGCGGCGAAGGCATCCGCGTCGCCGTCCTCCTGGAGGCGGGGCAGAGCACGGATCGGCCCCGTGCCGGTCCAGAACTCGGCGGTGCCGGGCGGGTATCCGGGCGGAGAGCCGAAGCTGGTCGGGGCGCCGCCGACGACGAGGCCCGTGGTGGGACTGATCGCCCGGAAGTAGCCCTCGTTGTAGTAGCCCGGCAGGCCGGGGACGCGTACGCCGTCCGCGGTGTACGGCGGGTCCCAATAGGTCTCGTACTGGCTGTCGGAGAAGAAGTCGCTGGCGCTGCCCACGATGCGGCCGTGTTCGTCGACGGCGGCGGGGGCGTACGACACGCCCTCGGGAAGCTCGGTGGGCAGCAGGCGTTGGGCCGGCGCGTCGGTTCCTGCGGGCCAGACCACGGCGCCGTCGCCGTCGGCGCCGACGACCGTGCCGGAGTTGTTGATGCCGACGGCGCTCCACACGGAGGAGAACGGGCTGGAGGGCCGCAGTTCGCGCTCCACGGTGTCGCGGTGCCAGACGTACGCCGTGTGGTTCTCGCCCGTGCCGACGATGCGGCCGTGGTCGTTGACGTCGTTCGCGGTGAGGCTGTTCGGGAGGATCGTGGCGGTGCGCCGGCCCTGCCGGTAAGTGAAGCCGACGGCGTGACCCCAAGAGGGGAAGAGCACGGTGCCGACCATCAGACCGTGCCGGTTGACGGCGCTGACCTCACCCGTTCCGTAGCCGTAACCAGCCGGGAACGGGACGCGGTGGACGGTGCGTCCCGTCCAGTAGACCGGGGCGTTGCCGCTGGACCCGCCCGCGATCCCCGGGCGGCCCAGGGCGTGGACCTGACCGTTGCCGCCGGGGAGCGTGTCGAGGACGTGGATGCGCGGTCCGGCCGCTACCGCGGCGACCGCGGGAGCGGACGGGGTGACGAGGGCGGTCAGGCCCGCCCCGGTGAGTGTGAGGAAGCTTCGGCGTCTCAAGGATGTCCCCCTCCCGCCGGGACGCGGTGTCCCGTCGGCCGTCCATGATGGGCGAGGGATGCCGGCGGACGGGTGGATTCAGCCCGGACCGGCCGGATCCGGTGCCCGACTACAGTGGGGCGGTGCGCTACGACCTGGTCATCTTCGACAACGACGGCGTGCTCGTGGACAGCGAGCCGCTCTCCAACCGCATCCTGGCGGGCCTGCTGACGGAGCTGGGCCACCCCACCACCTATGAGGAGTCCGTCCGCGACTACATGGGCGCCGCGATGCACCGCGTCCACGACCTGGTGGCGGAGCGCACGGGTGAGCGGTTGCCGGAGGACTTCGACGCCATGTACTACGCGCGGGTCTTCGAGGGCTTCCGGCGCGAACTGGAGCCGGTGCCTGGTGTGGTGACCGTGCTGGGGAAACTGGCGGCGGACGGGGTGCCGTACTGTGTCGCGTCCTCGGGGAGCCACGAGCGGATCCGTGTCGCGCTGAGGAAGACCGCGCTGTACGGGTACTTCGGCGAGGAGCGGATCTTCAGCTCGCAGGACGTGGGATGCGGGAAGCCGGCGCCGGACCTGTTCCTGCACGCGGCGCGCACGATGGGCGTGGCGCCGGAGCGGTGCGCCGTGGTGGAGGACAGCCCGCTCGGGGTGCGGGCCGCGGTGGCGGCCGGGATGGACGCGTACGCGTTCACGGCGATGACGCCGGCGGAGAAGCTGGCGGGGGCGCGGGAGCTGTTCGCGGACATGGCGGAGCTCCCCGCGAAACTGTTCGTGTGATCGATCTACCCGTCCGTAGCCCGCGGGCCTACGCTGCACGCTCATGGAGGGCTTCGACGGCGGTTTGCGTCATGGACGGGCCTCGTTGGCCGTCGGTTTCTTCGCGCAGGGGGCGGTCTTCGCGCTGCTGGTGACCCGGATCCCTGCGCTGCAGGACAGGTACGGCGTCAGTGACGCGCTGCTGCCCGCGTTCCTTGCCGCGGTGCCCGTGCTGGCGGGCGTGGGGAGCGTCGCCACCGAGCACCTGGTGAAGCGGGTACGGCCGAGCGTGGTGCTGCGCTGGGTGCAGCCGGTGGTGTCCCTGGCGCTGCTGGGCGCCGGTGCCGGGGACGCGCTGTGGCAACTGGCCGCGTCGCTGGCCGTGTTCGGGATATGCGTCGGCGCCCTGGACGCGTCCATGAACATGCTCGGGGTGAGCCTGCAGCGCGCGTACGGGCGCAGCATCATGCTGGGCTTCCACGCCGCGTACAGCCTCGGCGGCATTCTGGGGGCGTCGCTGGCGTGGGCGGGAGCGCACTGGCACCTGTCGCTGGCGGCGCTGTACGGGCCGGTGGTGGCGGTGCTGATCCCGCTGACGCTGGTCGCCGGCCGCTGGTACGTCGACCAGAGGACGGAGGTCCAGGGCGCGACGGCCACGGCCGCGGTGGCTCCGGTGGCGATGCGGCTGCTGCTTCCGCTCTGCCTGGTGATGGCGTTCGCGTACATCGGCGACTCCACCGTCTCCAACTGGAGCGCGAAGTACCTTCAGGACGTGCTCGGCGGCTCCGAGCAGCTGGCCACCGTCCCGTACAACGTCTACATGGTCACCACCCTGCTGGGCCGCTCGGTCGGCGACCTCGGGGTGCGGCGGTTCGGGGCGGCCGCGGTGGTGCGTACGGGTGCGCTGGTGGCGGCGGCGGGCTTCGCGGTGGTCGCGGCCGCGCCGGGTGCGTGGGTGGGGATGGCGGGCTTCACGCTGCTGGGCCTGGGGCTGTGCGTGATCGTGCCGCAGACGTTCGCGGCCGCGGGGCGGCTGTTCCCCGGGGCTTCGGACACGGCGATCGCGCGGCTGAACATCTTCAACTACGTGGGTTTCCTGGTCGGTTCCCCCCTGGTGGGCGCTCTGGGTGACGCCTGGAGCTACCGGGGGGCGATGCTGGTGCCGATGCTGCTGGTGGCGGCGACGCTGCTGTACGCCCGCTCGTTCGGGACGGAGCCCGCCCGATACGGTGTCGGCCATGAGCGGCCGCGCACAGCTGATGTGGGACGAGCAGGTAACGGGCTATGACTTCGGTCGCGGCCACCCGATGGACCCGGTGCGGCTCGCACTGACCATGGGGCTGGTCCGGGCGCTGGGACTGGACCGGGCGCTCACCGTCACCGCGGCCCCCGTGGCCGGCGACTCGACGCTGCGCCTGGTGCACGACGCGGAGTACGTGGCGGCGGTGCGACGTGCCTCCGCCGACCCCGAGGCCATGACGGAACTGGCGTACGGTCTCGGTACCGAGGACACCCCGGCGTTCGCGGGCATGCACGAGGTCTCGGCGCTGATCGCGGGCCAGTCGGTCGGGGCGGCCGAGGCGGTGTGGCGCGGCGACGTGGCGCACGCGGTGAACTTCGCGGGCGGGCTGCACCACGCGATGCCCGGGATGGCCTCGGGCTTCTGCGTCTACAACGACGCCGCGCTGGCCGTCGCCCGGCTGCTGGAACTGGGCGCTGAGCGTGTCGCGTACGTGGACGTGGACGTGCACCACGGGGACGGCGTGCAGACGGCCTTCTGGGACGACCCGCGCGTGCTGACGATCTCGCTGCACGAGCACCCCCGCACGCTCTTCCCGCAGACCGGCTGGCCGGAGGAGACCGGCGGTCCGGCGGCGGAGGGCGGCGCGGTGAACGTGGCGCTGCCGGCCGGTACCGGGGACGAGGGCTGGCTGCGGGCGTTCGACGCGGTCGTCCCCGAGCTGCTGGCGGCCTTCCGGCCGCAGGTGCTGGTGACCCAGCACGGCGCGGACACGCACTTCGAGGACCCGCTCGCGCATCTCGCGGTGAGCCTGGACGCGCAGCGGGCCGTGGCGGAGGCGCTGCACGGCCTGGCGCACGAGCACGCCGAGGGCCGGTGGGTCGCCCTGGGCGGGGGCGGTTACGCGGTGGTGGACGTGGTGCCCCGGACGTGGGCGCACCTGGTGGGCATCGCCGCGGGGCAGCCGGTCGCGCCTCAGACGGCGACGCCCGAGGAGTGGCGGGCGGAGGTGTACCGCAGGACGCGCCAGATGGGGCCGTTGCGGATGACGGACGGCCGGAACGCGGTGTTCAGCGGGTTCCACGACGCGGGGTACGACCCGGCGGACCGGCTGGACCAGGCGATCCTGGCGACCCGGCGGGCGGTCTTCCCGCTGCACGGGCTGCTGCCCTAGCCACGACCGGATCCCCGTGGGAACGGGGCCGGGCGCGGGCCCGGAGCAGCTCGACCGCCCGTTCCGCGACGGCGTAGACGGTGGCGTCGGTGTTGGCGGAGACCGGGCCCGGCATCACGGAGGCGTCGGCGACACGCAGGCCGTCGACGCCGCGTACCCGCAGCTCGGGGTCGACGACGGCGTAGGCGTCCGTGCCGATGCGGCAGGTGCCGGCGTAGTGGTTGTAGGAGCGCAGGTTGCGGGTGAGGTACGCGCGCAGCTCGGTCGTGCCGGTGGTGTCCGGGCCGGGGAGGGCCTCCTCGCCGTACCACTCCGCCAACGCGGGGTCGGCGGCGATCTCCCGCGCCGCGTCCAGGCCCTCCGCCATGGTGTCGAGGTCGCGGACGTCGGCGTAGTAGCGGGGGTCGATGAGCGGTGGCGCGCCGGGGGCGGTGCCGGAGAGCCGGACGGTTCCGTGGCCGTACGGCGCCATGAGGGCGACCATGATCGTCCAGCCTTCGCCGGCGGCGGGCCCGGGCATGCTCCGCTCGCGGATCGGGAAGTCGATGACGTGCAACTGCACGTCGGGGCCCGGCGCTTCGGGCCGGGTGCGGATCAGGCCCTGGACCTCGCCGTGGCTGTTGGCGCCCGGAGGCACGGGGCCGGGGGCCCGTACGACGACGCCGGAGGTCACATGGTCCAGCAGGTGGGAGCCGACGCCGGGCAGGTGCACGGCGGTGGGGATGCCCCAGTGGCGCAGGTGGTTGCGGGGGCCGATGCCGGAGAGCATGAGCAGTTGCGGGGTGCCGACCGCGCCGGCGGCCAGGACGACCTGGCCCGAGGGGGAGCGGCGGGCGGTGCGCGACTCGCCGTCGACGGCGTACTCCACGCCCGTGCAGCGGTCGCCGGCCAGGAGGACCCGTAGGGCGAGGGCTCCGGTGACCACGTGCAGGCCCGGCCGGTGCAGCGCCGGGCGCAGGTAGGCCGTGGCCGCGTCCTGGCGCACGCCGTCGGCGATACTGAGGTCGCCCCAGCCGAACCCCTCCTCCAGGCCGCCGGCGAGGTCGTGTGCCTCGCGGTGGCCGGTGTGGACGGCGGCGCGCAGGAAGTCCCGGGCGAGGGGGTGGCGGTCGGTGGCGGGGCCGACCCGCAGGGGGCCGTCCATGCCGCGCAGCTCCGGGTCGCGGTCCGGCACGCCGGTGACGTCCTCACTGCGGCGGAACCAGGGCAGCAGATCGTCCCAGCCCCAGCCGTCGGCGCCCTGGGCGGCCCAGGCGTCGTAGCCGGAGCGGTGGCCGCGCAGGAAGCTCATGGCGCTGATGGCCGAGCTGCCGCCCAGGCCGCGGCCTCGGGGCCACGGTACGACGAGGCCGGTCTCGGTCTGCGGCACGGTGCGGTCCGCCCAGTCGAGGGGGGTGCCGAGCAGGCTCGGCCAGGCCGCGGGGAGGGAGACCTCCGGGGGGCGGTCGGCTCCGCCGGCCTCGAGGAGCAGCACCCGGGCCGCGTCGTCCTCGCAGAGGCGGGCCGCGAGCACGCATCCCGCGGAGCCCGCCCCCACCACGATGTAGTCGAACTCGCCTGCGCCGGCGGAGGTGTCGGCCACGGGACCCTCCCGTCGCTGTCGCGCGCCATGCCTGAAGTGTACGGAGGGCTCCGCCGGGGCCGCCGACCCGAACGACCGCCCCTCGGGAGTGATGTTCGGGCCGTTCCGGCACGTGAGGGTGGTGGCGGGGGTCACCATCGGCACGTGGTGACTGCTGCCGCGCTGCGGGCGCATCTGGTGGGGGCGGGGATCGCGGGGGTCGTGGCGACACCGCGGGAGAAGAGCCTGCGCAGCTATCGGCTGTTCGTGGCGGGCGATCCGCGGCAGACCCTGGGGCTGGAGCCGGCGCGGCCCTGGACGCAGTCCGGTCTTCTGCGGTTGATGGCCGACCGATGTGGGGTTTCGCCTGACCCGGGGCACACTTCCGGGCAGGATGTGATCGACCCGGACCGCACACTGGCGGGGCTCGAGGCCTTCGCCGTCCGGCTGAAGGAGGCCGCGCAGCGCAGGGAGCCGGTACTCATCGGTACTGGTCACCCGCATCGCCTGCTCGGTTTCTACGCCGGATTGGCGGCCGCCCTGTCGGCGGCGGGATGCCCCGTCCTCACTCCATCGCATGGCCGATGTATCGACATGGCGACGCAATTCGGCCTACGCACGTACAACCTCTGGTACGTAGGGGGAGTCGCGACGGTCCGGGATGCGCCGGGTGAGGGCGCCCGTGGTGCGCCGGCGGTGCACACACACTCCCCGCTCCCGGTTCGGGCGGCGCTGGCCGGTGCGGCAGGACGTGGGGGGCTGCTGCCGAGCCTCGTGGTGGGAGACCACGGCTGGGTCTGCGGAGCAGGTCAGCTGGGCATCGAGGCCATCGGACTGGCCGATTCGGACGACCCGGCGGTTTTCGTGGCCGAGACGGAGGGCAGGGTCTCGGCCGTGGTTCCGCTTGATGACGCTGTGCGGTCCGATTACTACCGACCGCTTACGCGCTATGTACTCAATCGAGCGTGTCTGTCACAGTAGTCAACCGATCGCTACTCCTCTTCCCCACTTGCATCATGCGCACCTAATCTGGGGAGGAGCGCACGTGCGAGAGGGAGTCACCGGAGGGGAAGCCGGTGCCCGTCATGTGCGGAAGGTTCAGGTGTGTCATGGCTTCAAGCGAGAGGCCTCTCAACGAGGTCGTGTTCCTGACCGTGGCAGAGGTCGCCGCGGTGATGCGAGTGTCCAAGATGACCGTGTACCGGCTGGTGCACAGCGGTCATCTGCCGGCGATCCGGGTGGGGAGGTCCTTCCGGGTGCCGGAGCAGGCCGTCCATGACTATCTTCGGGAGTCCTACGTGGGGGTGGGGGAAACTGCCTGACGACCGCCTCGGTTTCTGCTCGGCGCTTGCGGACGGGTAGGCTGAGCCGACGTAGGTCGTGTGGGCTCGGACGCCCCGCACCGAGTGAAAACGAAGCGAGGGTAGTCGTGGGCTCTGTCATCAAGAAGCGGCGCAAGCGTATGGCCAAGAAGAAGCACCGCAAGCTGCTGAAGCGTACGCGTGTGCAGCGTCGCAACAAGAAGTAAGCGAGCTACGCGTCGCACTTCGCTGCCCTTCCGCCCCCACGGACCGTGGGGGCCGGAAGGGCAGCGGCGTTTCCGGGGGCCGGGCCCTCCTCGACGGTGCTCGTACGTTCGGGCGTCATCACGGCGCAACAACGAACCGATACGGTGCGTACATGCGGTGCGAGGGAAGGCGCTGATCTTGGGCAAAGTGGTGCTGGTGACCGGAGTCGCCCGCCAGCTCGGCGGCCGGCTGGTACGACGTGTGACGCGCGACCCCGACGTCGACCGGGTGATCGCGGTCGACACGATGCCGCCCCCGCACCAGCTGGGCGGCGCCGAATTCGTCCGTGCCGACATCAGGCACCCGATGATCGCGAAGGTGCTGGCGGAGCACTCGGTGGACACGGTGGTCCACATGGACGTCAGCGGCACGCTGCCCGGTCGCAGCAGCCGGACCGCGGTCAAGGAGACCAACGTCATCGGCACGATGCAGCTGCTCGGCGCCTGCCAGAAGGCCCCGACGGTGCGCCGCCTGGTGGTGAAGTCCACCACGAGCGTGTACGGCTCCGCGCCCCGCGATCCCGCGGCCTTCACCGAGTCCATGCCGCCCAAGTCGCTGCCCAGCGGCGGCTTCGCCAAGGACGCGGTCGAAGTCGAGGGATACGTGCGCGGCTTCGCACGGCGCCGCCCGGACGTTGCCGTATCGGTTCTGCGGTTCGCCAACATCCTGGGCCCGCGGGCCGACACGCCCCTCGCCGAGTACTTCGCGCTGCCGGTGCTGCCGACCGTGTTCGGCTACGACCCGCGGCTGCAGTTCGTCCACGAGGACGACGTCATCGACGTCCTCATGCTGGCCCTGCGCGACGAGCGCAAGGGGACGATCAACAGCGGCACGTTCAACATCGCCGGCGACGGGGTGCTCCTGCTGTCGCAGACCGCGCGACGGCTGGGGAAGCCCACGGTGCCGGTGCTGCTGCCCGCGGTCACATGGGTGGGGCAGATGCTGCGCACCGCCGGCGTCACCGACTTCTCGCGCGAGCAGATCCGGTTGCTCACCCACGGCAGGGTCGTGGACACCACGCAGATGCGCGAGACGCTCGGCTTCGCCCCGAAGTACACCACCGCCGAGACCTTCAGCGACTTCGCCCGCAGTCGCGGCCCCGGCCTGCTGCCGCCCGACCGGCTCGCGGAGGCCGTCGACCGGCTCGCCGCGGTGGTCCCCGCGGGCGGCCCCCGAGGACTGAGCTCGTGAGCACTGCTGCGAGGAGGAACCGCACCATGGCGGACGCCAAGGTCATCCCGTTCGACGAGGACTCGCGGACCCGGAGGGGAGCGCCGCGCTCGCGCGGGCGGGCCGCGGCCCGCGGCAAGGCGGGCGGCGACACCGGGAACGCGGTGGCCGCGCTGCCGGTCGACGAGCGGACCGCGCGGGCCGCGGACGGTGCCGAGGCCGTCCAGGGCGCCGTGACGGCCTCCGCGGACACCTCGGGCACCGGTGGTGCGGATGGGGCGTCCGAGGCCGCACAGACCGCACCACAGGGCGCTGAGGGGCATCCCGGCACCACCTCGGGCGGTGCCCCGGGGGGCCTGGGCGGCCCGCTGGCGGCGGCGCTCGGCTCGGCCGCGGACCGGCTGCTGGGGGCACCCTGGGAGCGCCGGGTGGCGCACGGCCTGGCCTTCCTGCGCCGCCGGATCACCGGCGACTACGAGGTCGACGACTTCGGCTACGACGAGGAGCTCACCGAACAGGTCCTGATGTCGCTGCTCCGGCCGCTGTACGAGTCGTACTTCCGGGTCGAGGTGAAGGGCATCGAGAACATCCCGGCCGAGGGCGGCGCCCTGGTGGTGGCCAACCACTCCGGGACGCTGCCGATGGACGGCCTGATGATGCAGGTCGCCGTCCACGACCACCACCCCGCGGGGCGGCACCTGCGACTGCTGGCCGCGGACCTGGTGTTCGTGCTGCCGCTCGTCAACGAGCTGGCCCGCAAGGCGGGGCACACCCTGGCCTGCGCGGAGGACGCCCAGCTGCTGCTCGAACGCGGTGAGGTCGTCGGTGTGATGCCCGAGGGCTTCAAGGGTCTGGGGAAGCCCTTCTCCGAGCGCTACAAGCTGCAGCGATTCGGGCGGGGCGGTTTCGTCGCGACCGCGCTCAAGACCGGGGTGCCGATCGTGCCGTGCTCCATCGTGGGCGCGGAGGAGATCTACCCGATGATCGGCAACGCGAAGACGGTGGCCCGGCTGCTGGGCGTCCCGTACGTCCCGGTGACGCCGACGTTCCCGTGGCTGGGGCCGCTGGGCATGGTGCCGCTGCCGACGAAGTGGACGATCCAGTTCGGCGAGCCGATTCCCACGGACGGCTACGCGCCGGAGGCGGCCGAGGACCCGATGCTGGTCTTCAACCTGACCGACCAGGTGCGGGAGACCATCCAGCACACCCTCTACAAGCTGCTGGTGCAGCGCCGCTCGGTCTTCTTCTAGAAGCTGCGGCTTTCGGGCTCCGGGCTGCCGCCGACCCGCGGGGGCCGGAACCCGTGGTGGGCCGGGGCGTGACGCCCCGGCCCACCACGTGAGGTGCCTGCTCAGTCGTCCCTGTCGTCCTCGGCGCTGAGCCCGAGGCCCGGGAGCAGTCCGGGCAGCAGCGGCGGGAGGGTGACCGACGGCTGGGTGCCGTCGCCGCCCGGGGAGCTGCCGGTCGGCGTGGGGTCGAGCAGATCGCCCGTGCCGCCGATGATGCCGCTGTCCGCGCTGCGGGAGGCCGACGGGCTGGCCTTGTCGCCGCCGCGCTCCTCGGCCGAGCCGCTCGCGGAGCCGCTGACCGAGGGCGAGGGCCCCCGGGTGCCGCTCGCGGAGCGGTTGCCGCCGCCCGGGACCCCGCGGCCGTCGCTGTGGCCGGCGCCGGTGTCGGGCGGCAACAGCTTCTGCAGCGGCGCCACTTCGTCCTCTATGGCGTCGAAGACGGAGGTGACCTTGTTCCCCACGTCGTCGAGCCGGGAGGGCAGCCGGCCGCGCAGCTCCGTCCAGCCCCTGCGGTGGTTGCTGGAGAACGCGGAGAGCGTCTCGATCGGCCGCAGCGAACCGTCCTTGCGGTACGCGGCGGCGAGCAGCCGATGGCCCTCGGAGGCCTCCTGCTGCATCCCGGACAGCGCCCTGCGGATCTCGCCCACGGACTCGTCGTCCAGATCGCCGCCCCGGCCGCGTTCCATGAGGCGGCGGGCCTCCTGGAGCCGGGTGGAGGCGAGGTCGAGATAGACCTTGCCCCGGTCGGCGTCGTCGTCGGCGAGGTTGAGGCGCATGTCCTCCATGCCCCGTTTGAGGCCGTAGAGGGTGTCGCCGGGCAGCGCGTCCGTGCTCGCGGCGGCGACACCGCCGAGTGCGCCGGCCGCCACGCCGACGGAGAGGCCGCCGGCGGCGAGCCTGCGCGACCACGCCGAGCGCGGCTTCAGTTTGCCGAGACCGCGGCCGCCGGCGCGGTGTGCGCCCCGTCCGCCGTCACGCTGTACGGGAACCGTCAGGGTGCCGTCGGCGAGCGCGGCCTCCATGGCGGCGATCAACTGGGCACGCTGGACGGTCTTGGTCTCCGGATCCAGCATCGGCCGCGGCACGTCCTGCAGGGCGTCCGCCAGGGCCAGGAACGCGCCCTGTTCCGGATCCGCATGCCGGTCCGCGGCGTGGGCGCCGTGCTGTACGCCGGCACCCGTCTGGGGGCCTTCGCCCTCAAGGGCGTCGGCGAAGGCGTTGGCCCGCCGGTGCGCCGTTGGATTCGCGATCACGGGCGGCACCTCCTCTCGTCATCCACCTCGACTCCCCGTAGTGCCTTCAAGGTTGTGCACCTTGAGCCTTTCCACCCGATCGAGTGATCGGAAGCGGGCAGAGCACGGCATTGGGGGGTCCGCATGTGATGCAACGAGTGCCGCCCGAGTTGGGTTACGCAGTCATGATGATCGGACCGTGGAGGCAGTCGCAAGATGAAGATCCATCCATCGCGCTCATCGCGCGTCGTCGGGGAGCAGCCGGGCGAGGGTCCGTACGGCCCGGTACTGCAGGGTCTTGATCGCGCCTTCGTTCTTGCCCATGATGCGGGCCGTCTCCGCGACCGACAGCCCCTGCAGGAAGCGCAGCGTCACGCACTCCTGCTGCTGGGGGTTGAGCTTGCGCACGGCCCTGAGCAGCGACTCGTTGGACAGCGCCTCCAGGACGCAGTCCTCCGGGCTGGGCTCGACCTCGTTGGCGTCGAGCATCTCCCCGGTGGTCACCTCCAGCCGGAACCGGCTGGACTTGAAGTGGTCGGCCACCAGGTTGCGCGCGATGGTGACCAGCCACGCGCCGAAGTCGCGGCCCTGCCAGGTGAAGGTGCCGATCCGGCGCAGGGCGCGCAGGAAGGTCTCGCTGGTCAGGTCCTCGGCGGTGGCCTTTCCCCCGACGCGGTAGTAGATGTAGCGGTAGACCGTGTCGGAGTAGTGGTCGTACAGCCGCCCGAAGGCCTCGGTCTCACCGGCCTGGGCGCGTTCGACCAGGTCCATCATGCGTCCGCTGTCGCTGTCGGCCGCCGGCCGGCGCGGGGTGGCGCCCGTGGACCGGTCGGTCTGCTGGGCGTTGCGGGATCGTCTGCCGACCGTGGCCCGGCCGTCGGCCAGCGCGTAGGCGCGGCCGGCGGGCGCTGCCGCCGTGGCGAGTGCGGGGACGGGCACGGCGTACGCGGGGACGACGCGCAGCAGGTGCTCAGCCACCAGTGCGCGCAGCGTAGCCAGGCCAGAGGCGTCAACCCCGGTGTGTGGGTACACGGGACTCCCAGAGGCAGAACTTCCATCACGTGCAGTACGGAACCTTTCACCCGTCGTAGCGACGTGTGGGTCCCGGCTTGCGTCTGAGGAGAATAACGCTTCGTACAGGCGACGCTACACCGAGTTGCTGAAATCGTCGGTTCCGCCCACTCTCTGGCGGAATAGTGATCGAGTAATTATCGAACACTGAAACGGTGTTGACCACATAGCGTCGTGAAATGCTCGCGTGGAGAGCGTGTTGTGGCTGTGTGGCTCACCGTGAACTGACGGGGCGCCAGAGGGGGACCCGGGCGTGTCGCCTGCGTCGTCCCTAGCGGCGACGGCGCTGCAGGGCCATCGCGGCGGCGGCGCCGCCCGCCACGGCGCCCACACCGGCGGCCGCCGGGATGCCGATCTTCGCCGCCTTGCGGCCCGTACGGTAATCACGCAGCCGCCAGCCCTTTTCGCGTGCGTGCTTGCGCAGACGCGTATCGGGATTGATCGCATATGGATGTCCTACGAGCGACAGCATCGGGATGTCGTTCGACGAATCGCTGTACGCGGCGCAGCGCGAGAGTTCGAGTCCCTCCGCGCCGGCGAGCGCCTTCACGGCCTCGGCCTTGGAGGGGCCGTGCAGCGGCTCGCCGACCAGCCGGCCGGTGTAGACCCCGTCGACGTGCTCGGCGACGGTGCCGAGGGCGCCGGTCAGGCCGAGCCTGCGGGCGATGATCGTGGCCGTCTCCACCGGGGCTGCCGTGACCAGCCAGACCCGCTGGCCGGCGTCGAGATGCGCCTGGGCGAGCGCGCGGGTGCCGGGCCAGATCTTGTCCGCCATGTACTCGTCGTAGATCTCCTCGCCGATGGACATGAGTTCCTCGACGCGGTGCCCCTTGATGATCGTGAGCGCGCTCTCCCGCACCTCCTGCATGTGCTCGGGGTCCTCGGACCCGGCGATCCGGAAGTACGCCTGCTGCCAGGCGAAGCGCGCGAGGTCGCGGCTGCGGAAGAACTTCCGCTTGTACAGGCCGCGCCCGAAGTGGAAGATCGCGGCGCCCTGCATCACGGTGTTGTCCAGGTCGAAGAAGGCGGCCGCGTGCGGATCGCCGGCCACCGGGAACGCGGGGGCGCCCGCCCGGTCGTGCTTCTCCTGCGCGGGTGCCGCGAGTGCGGCCTCCGCCGCTGCCTCGCCGGCCAGCACGCTGCGCGCGGTGGCGGAGCGCTTACGGGGGGTGAGCCATCGCAGAGCGGCCATGGGGCGAGCATAGCCAGTCCGTTGGGCAACTCCGGTGCAGCGATGGAGCAGGTGAATGAACTCCTCGCGACGAGGGTGTTACCGCGGGTCGGCGGTTGACGGAGGCAGAATGGCCGGCATGAGCCCTCTGTTCGGACGTGAAGCCCGCAATGCCCGGAAAGACCCGGCCGGCCGGACGGTGACGCTGATCGCCAAGCCCGGCTGCCACTTGTGCGACGACGCGCGGACGGTGGTCCGGCGGGTCGTCGACGACCTGGGCGCGCGCTTCGAGGAGATGGACATCACGCGCGACGAGGAACTGCACGACCGCTACTGGGAGCAGATCCCGGTCGTCCTCATCGACGGCGAACAGCACACGTTCTGGCGTGTCGACGAGGGCCGGCTGCGGCGCGGGCTGGGCGCCTGAGGGCCCTGATGCGACAGGTGGGCGATTTGCGCGTGTTCCTCTGGACGCGGGTGCTCGATTACCATCAAGGCGTTTTGTGTAACGGCGGGGGTGCGTGAGTAAGGACGGTGACTGCGTGCTCCCGGGCAGACCTCACAGGCGCGGCGGTTTCGCCGTGGTCGATCTGGAGGCCACCGGTTCCAGTTCGCGGCGCCACCGGGTGGTCGAGCTGGCGGTGGTGCTGCTCGACCGCGACTTCGGGCACGAGGGCGAGTTCTCGACCCTCGTCGATCCCGAGGGGCCGGTCGGCCCCACCCACATCCACGGCATCGAGTCCCGCCACGTCGAGGCGGTCGGCGTCCCGCTGTTCGGGCAGATCGCCCCGAGACTGCTGGGGCTGCTGCGGGGCAGGGTGCTGGTGGGGCACAACGTCGGGTGCGACCGCGCGTTCCTGGCGGCGGAGTACGCCCGGCTGGGCGTGGTGTTCCCCGTCGTCCCCGAACTGTGCACCATGCGGATGGCCGCGCTGCGCGAACGCGCGCCGGGCGGCCTGAGCCTGCTGGCGTGCGCCGAGGCCGCCGGGCTGACCGGCTGGACCGCGCACACGGCGCTGGGGGACGCCCGCACGACGGCCAGGCTGTTCACCTCGTACGTCCTGGACCACCCGGGTGGACCCGCGCAGGCGGACAAGGCGCTGGGGCGCGCGGCGGCGGTCGAGTGGCCGCAACTGGCCGGCGCGGACGCGCTGTGGGTGGGGCGCCGGGGTGCGGACCGGGCTCCGGCGTGGAACGTTCCGTCGCAGCAGAAGGTTTCTTATGCCCGTAATGGGGGTGCGTGATGCCGGTCACTTCCCCTGGGCAAATCGGACACCATCTTTGTGCACGCGTTCACAAAGACATAGCCTGGCGTCCACGGGGCGGTCCCGATGACGGGTGCCGCTCGCAGCCCAGCTCTACCCGCAGGAGCATCGTGGCAACTGGCCGAACTCACCGACCGGCGACCCGCAGCCGAGGGATTCCCGAGGCCACCGTCGCCAGGCTCCCGCTGTACCTGCGAGCCCTGACCGCGTTGTCCGAGCGATCGGTGCCCACCGTCTCCTCGGAGGAACTCGCGGCCGCCGCCGGTGTGAACTCCGCCAAGCTGCGCAAGGACTTCTCCTACCTCGGTTCCTACGGAACCCGCGGCGTCGGCTACGACGTCGAGTACCTCGTGTACCAGATCTCCCGTGAACTGGGCCTCACCCAGGACTGGCCCGTCGTCATCGTCGGGATGGGAAACCTCGGGGCCGCGCTCGCCGGGTACGGCGGCTTCGCCTCCCGCGGTTTCCGCATCGCCGCGCTCATCGACGCGGACGTCCAGCTCACCGGCCGGCTCATCGCCGGGCTGCCGGTGCGGCACGCGGACGAGCTGGAGGGCATCGTCGAGGACAACCAGGTGTCCATCGGCGTGATCACCACGCCGGCCGGGGCGGCACAGGAGGTCTGCGACCGTCTGGTGGGCGCCGGGGTCACCTCGATCCTCAACTTCGCGCCGACCGTGCTGACCGTCCCCGACGGGGTCGACGTCCGCAAGGTCGACCTCTCCATCGAGCTGCAGATCCTCGCCTTCCACGAGCAGCGGAAGGCCGGCGAGGAGCTGGAGAGCAGCCTCACGGCGCCTCCGGTGGCGGCCAAGGCGGTCCGCGACGGCGGCCGCCGTCCGGGACCTGACGGGGACGTCCCCGCCGTGATGCCGGCATGAGCCTCCTCGTCGTCGGACTGAGTCACCGCACCGCCCCCGTCAGCGTCCTGGAGCGCGCGGCGCTCGGTGAGGACACCAAGGGCAAGCTGCTGCTGGACGTCATGGCCGCCGAGCCGGCCAGCGAGGCCGCGGTGCTGTCCACCTGCAACCGCATCGAGCTGTACGCGGACGTCGACAAGTTCCACGCCGGTGTCGCCGAGCTGTCCACGCTGCTCGCCACGCACAGCGGCGTCAGCCTCGACGAGCTGACCCCGCACCTGTACGTGCACTACGAGGACCGGGCCGTCCACCACCTGTTCTCGGTCGCCTGCGGCCTGGACTCCATGGTCGTCGGCGAGGGCCAGATCCTCGGCCAGCTCAAGGACACCCTGGGCCTCGGCCAGGAGCTGCACACCGCGGGCCGGTCCCTGAACGACCTGTTCCAGCAGGCGCTGCGGGTCGGCAAGCGCGCGCACTCCGAGACCGGGATCGACCGGGCCGGGCAGTCGCTGGTCACCTTCGGCCTGGAGCAGATGGCCCAGGCCGTGGGCGGCGTGCCCTTCGAGGAGTGGGGCAAGGGCAAGCGCGCCCTCGTCGTCGGCGCGGGCTCGATGAGCTCGCTCGCCGCCGCCACCCTCGCCCGCGCGGGGGCGGGCGAGATCGTGGTCGTCAACCGCACGTTCGAGCGCGCCGAGCGGCTCGCCGAGAGTGTCGGCGGCCGCGCCGCGTCCATGGACGACCTGGTCGGCGAGCTGTCGTACGCCGACATCGTCGTGTCCTGCACCGGGGCGACCGGGCTGGTCCTCACCGCCGACACCGTCGCCCGCGCCACGCTCTCCCGGGCCCTGCGCTCCGGCGGCGAGCCCGTCGCGCCCATCGGGATGCTCGACCTCGCCCTGCCGCGCGACATCGACCCGCTGGTGCACTCCCTGGACGGCGCCCACGTCACCGACCTGGAGACGATCGCCGCGGCCGCGGCCGACGCCCCGATGGCGGCCGACGTCGACGAGGTGCGAAAGATCGTTTCGGCTGAGGTCGCCGCCTTCGGCGCCGCCCAGCGTGCCGCGCACATCACGCCGACCGTCGTCGCCCTGCGCGCCATGGCCGCCGACGTGGTCGCCTCCGAACTGGCGCGCCTGGACGGCCGCCTCCCCGATCTGGACGAACGGCAGCGCGCGGAGGTCACCCAGACCGTGCGCCGCGTCGTCGACAAGCTCCTGCACGCGCCTACTGTGCGGGTCAAGCAGCTCGCGGGAGAGCCCGGCGGCGCCGGGTACGCCGACGCGCTGCGCGAACTCTTCGACCTGGACCCCCAGGCGGTCGCCGCGGTCAGCAGGGCCGACTCACCGCGCGCAGCGGTGATCCCCTCCGCTGCCGCGGCCGTCACGCCGGTGGCGTCGGCTGCTTCAGCAACGAGTGACTCGAATCGAGGGCGGGCATGACGAGCCCAACCGCACTGAAACTGGGAACCCGGCGCAGCGCGCTGGCGATGGCGCAGTCCGGCATGGTGGCCGAGCAGGTCCGCCGGATCACCGGCCGTGACGTGGAGCTGGTGGAGATCACCACCTACGGCGACGTCTCGCGCGAGCACCTGGCGCAGATCGGCGGCACCGGCGTCTTCGTCTCCGCCCTGCGGGACGCGCTGCTGCGCGGTGAGATCGACTTCGCCGTCCACTCCCTCAAGGACCTTCCGACCGCCGACCCCGAGGGCCTGACCCTCGCCGCCGTCCCGCTCCGGGAGGATCCGCGCGACGCGCTGATCGCACGCGACGGCCTCACCTTCGAGGAGCTGGCCGCCTCCCCCCGGGGCGCCCGCATCGGCACCGGCTCGCCGCGCCGCATGGCGCAGCTGAACGCCTGGGCCCGCTCGATGGGGGCGCGCGTCGAGACCGTCCCGATCCGCGGCAACGTCGACACGCGCATCGGATACGTTGCCTCAGGCGACCTCGACGCCGTGGTGCTCGCCGCCGCCGGACTCAGCCGGCTGGGCCGCCTCGCGGAGGCCACCGAGCTGATCTCCCCCGACATCGTGCTGCCCGCTCCCGGACAGGGAGCGCTGGCCGTCGAGTGCCCTGCGGACGACGCAGGGCTCGTCTCCGTGCTCGCCGAGCTCGACGACCCGTTCACCCGGGCCGCCGTGACCGCCGAGCGCGCCCTGCTCGCCGCTCTCGAGGCCGGTTGCTCCGCGCCCGTGGGCGCGCTGGCCGAGCCTGCTTTCGAAGGCGTCGGCGAGCCCATCACCGAACTGCGCCTGCGCGGTGTCGTCGGGACCACCGACGGCTCCTCGCTGGTGCAGATGTCCATCACCGGTCCGACCCCCGCATCCCGGGACGAAGCCGTGGCCCTCGGCCACGAGCTCGCCGACGAGATGCTCGCCAAGGGCGCGGCCGGTCTTATGGGGGAGCGCGAACTTTGAGCCCCACCGCCGCCGCAGCGACCAACACGACCGCAGACACCACCGCGGCCGGGCCGGCAGGACCGGCAGGCAGGACGGGTACCGCGGGCACCGCGGGCCACACCGGGACCGCGGGCACGGGTGTGCCGGGTTCCGCCCTCGGGCACGTCACCTTCCTCGGTGCCGGGCCCGGTGATCCCGGGCTGCTGACCCTACGCGCCGTCGAGGCGCTCGCCCACGCCGACGTCCTGGTCGCCGACGGCCACGTGCTGGACGTCGTACGGGCCCATGCCCGGCCGGGCGTGGACACGGCGCAGCCGGGCGACGCCGAGGGGGAGTTGAGCCCTTCGGTCGCCGCGGCCAAGCTTTTCATGGCCTCCGCGCGCACCGGCAAGCGGGTGGTCCGTGCGATCGCCGGCGACCCCGGACTCGACTCCGCGGCCGCCGGCGAGATGCTCGCCTGCGCGCAGGCCGGCATCCCCTTCGAGGTCGTGCCGGGCGTGGCCGCGGCCGTGGGCGTGCCCGCGTACGCCGGCGTGCCGCTCAGCGGCGACGTGCGGTTCGTGGAGGCCGCGACCGCGTCGGGGCGGTGCTGGAGCGAGGCGGGCGCGAGCGACGCGACCCTGGTCGTCTCCACCACCCTGCAGACCGTCGCCGCCAACGCCGCCGAGCTGGTCTCCGGGGGCCGCAAGCCGGACACCCCGCTGACCGTCACGGTCGCCGGTACGACGACCCGGCAGCGCACCTGGACGGCCACGCTGTCCACGATCGCCGCCGAGCTGAAGGCGACGAAGGCGCTGCCCACGCCCGAGGGCCCCATCGCGGCGATAGCCGTGGTCGGCGAGCCGACCGCGCGGCGCGAGCTGCTCTCCTGGTTCGAGACCAAGCCGCTGTTCGGCTGGAAGGTGCTCGTCCCGCGCACCAAGGAGCAGGCCGCGTCCCTCTCCGACCAGCTGCGCTCCTACGGCGCCGTGCCGCACGAGGTGCCCACGATCGCGGTGGAGCCGCCCCGCACCCCGCAGCAGATGGAGCGCGCGGTCAAGGGCCTGGTCACCGGACGGTACGAGTGGATCGCCTTCACCTCGGTGAACGCGGTCAAGGCCGTCCGCGAGAAGTTCGAGGAGTACGGGCTCGACGCGCGTGCCTTCGCCGGGATCAAGGTCGCGGCGGTGGGCGAGCAGACGGCCGGGGCGCTGGTGGACTTCGGTGTGAAGCCGGACCTGATGCCCAGCGGCGAGCAGTCCGCCGCCGGCCTGCTGGAGGACTGGCCGCCCTACGACCCGGTCTTCGACCCGATCGACCGGGTCTTCCTGCCGCGCGCCGACATCGCCACGGAGACGCTCGTGGCGGGGCTGGTGGAGCTCGGCTGGGAGGTCGACGACGTCACCGCCTACCGGACCGTGCGGGCCTCCCCGCCTCCGGCGGAGACCCGTGAGGCGATCAAGGGCGGCGGGTTCGACGCCGTGCTGTTCACCTCGAGCAGCACGGTGCGCAACCTCGTCGGCATCGCGGGCAAGCCGCACAACGTGACCGTGATCGCCTGCATCGGCCCGGCCACCGCGAAGACCGCGGAGGAGCACGGGCTGCGGGTGGACGTGATGGCCCCGGAGCCGTCCGTCCACGCGCTCGCGCAGGCGCTGGCGGACTTCGGCGTCCGGCGGCGCGAGACGGCGATCGCCGCGGGCGACCCCGTCACGCGTCCCAGCGAGCGGCGTCCCGGCTCCCGGCGCAGGGCCCGCGTCTGACGGGCCCCCGGCCGCGTTCCGCGTGCCCCCGGCTCCCGCGCGGAGCCGGGGGCCGTCGCGTTCCCGGTCCGGCGACGGGCCGTGGCGGGCCGACAACGGGTCGGCATGAGCACGGCGCGTACGGGCGTACCGTGGAACGCGGAAACGGCCCGGGACGGAGAAAGGCGCGGCGCGGTGATGAGCGGAAACGGAAGCGGATACGGTCAGTTCCCCGGTACGAGGCCCCGCCGGCTGCGTACGACGCCCGCGATGCGCCGCCTCGTCGCGGAGACCCGGCTGCACCCCGCCGAGCTGATCCTCCCCGTCTTCGTCCGCGAGGGCATCGACGCGCCCGTGCCCATCTCCGCCATGCCCGGCGTCGTCCAGCACACCCGTGACACCCTCCGCAAGGCCGCCGTGGAGGCGGCCGAGGCGGGCGTGGGCGGGATCATGCTCTTCGGCGTGCCGCTGGACGAGAAGAAGGACGCCGTGGGGACGCCCGGCACGGATCCGGACGGGATCCTGCAGGTGGCGATCCGCGACGTCGTCAGCGAGGTCGGCGACGCCCTGGTGGTCATGTCCGACCTGTGCCTCGACGAGCACATCGAGCACGGCCACTGCGGCGTGCTGGACTCCGAGGGCCGGGTGGACAACGACGCGACCCTGGAGCGCTACGCGGAGATGGCCCGGGTCCAGGCGGACGCCGGCGTCCACGTCGTCGGCCCCAGCGGCATGATGGACGGTCAGGTCGGGGTCATCAGGGGCGCCCTGGACGCCGCGGGCCACCAGGACGTGTCGGTGCTGGCGTACACCGCGAAGTACGCGTCGGCGTTCTACGGGCCGTTCCGTGAGGCCATCGGGTCCTCGCTCAAGGGCGACCGCAAGACCTACCAGCAGGACCCGGCGAACCAGCGGGAGTCGCTGCGCGAGCTGGCGCTGGACCTCGCCGAGGGTGCCGACATGGTGATGGTGAAGCCCGCGGGGCCGTACCTCGACGTGGTGGCGAAGGTCGCCGAGTCCGTGGACGTGCCGGTGGCGGCGTACCAGATCAGCGGCGAGTTCGCGATGGTCGAGGCGGCCGCCGAGCGCGGCTGGATCGACCGCGACCGGGCGATCATGGAGACCCTGACCGGGATCCGCCGCGCGGGCGCCCAGTTGATCCTCACCTACTGGGCGACCGAGGTGGCCGCGCAGCTCTGAGCCTGCGGTCGCCCCCGCCACCCGGGTGCGGCCCGTGAGCCCTGCGCGGACACCCGTGGTGCCGCGTCCGGCGAACGCCCGTGCCGGGCACACGAGTCCGGTCCGGCGCCCTGACCGGCGGCGACAGCGCCGAGGCGCGGCGCGTCCGTATCCCGGCATGCCCGCCGCGGGACCGGCGGCGACGGTCCCGGGCCGCCCGGACCGGCCGGACCGTTTCCCGGCCCGGACGCCGGGCCGCGGAGGGGAGGCGGCGGGCGTAGGGCGTGACGCCCTGTCAGTGCGGCCAGGCCGTCCCCGCGAGCCGCTGACCGGGTGCGGTCGGCGGCAGATGAGTGATCATTCCCGGCCGGGTCTGCAGCCGGGGCGGTCACCTGCCGAAGCAGGGTGGGCGGCGCTCCTCCCACGGTGCCCGGACGCGGTACCCACAGATGATCGCGCGCAGGACGCGGATGTGGACGGCGCGGTTCCAGATTGCCCGGCATTTCATTACATCAAGTGGCGTTGGTGGCGATTCGGACTTAACTGCCTATCTCGGTGGGAAATTCACAGCAAGTCCACAGCAGGCGGAGGCACAAGGGCCTCCGCCGTGAAAGGAGAACCGCGATGCGGATTCCCCGATTCGCCGCCGCGCTGGGCGTCGCTGCCGCCGTCCTTCTGGGCGGCGCCGGCGCTGCCGGCGCCGCAACGCCGCCGACGGCGGCGGTGTCGCACACGACCCAGGCGACACACGACCGGGGCGGCGAGTACCGGCACGACGGTGACCGCGGCCGAGGCGGCGAGTTCCGCCGTGACCGGGGGCGTGACGGCCGTGAGTTCCGCCGTGGCGGGCGCGACGGCCGCTGGCACCACCGCCACCACCGGCACCACCCGCGCTGGCACCACCGCCACCACCGTCACGACCACCGCTGGCACTTCCACCGCTGAGCGGTGCTGACCGGGTCGTCTCGGGGGTGTCCTTCCACCGCGGGGAAGGACACCCGTGGCTCGGGCCCGGTCGACGGCGCCGCCTAGGCCGTGTCGGCAAATGCCCTCCCCCAACCTTCGGCCGGGGGTGCCCCCACTCAGCGACGCCTGGCACGGCGCCTCGCTGCGTTGTCGAATCGTCCGAGTAGCCCACTACGAGGACGATCCTCCGCCTTGCGATGCACCGCACCTGGGGGCCCCTCCCAGCGTCAGCTGGGGGAGCCGCTGAGCCCGCCCTTCGGGCGGCCGGCGCTCATGTGACGACAAGGCCTAGTCCCACCAGAAGGACCAGGCGTGCGCGTCCACCAGGGACTCGGCGTACGCGCGCAGTGAGCCGCTGCCCTGGGTGACGTTGTCGGGGCAGAAGGCGAAGTGCTCGGCGGCCAGGGCCTCGGCCTCGTCCACCGTGGCCGGCGGCGCGGCCACGGAGAGGACGAGCACGTCGAAGGCGACGGCCACGACGCGCACACCGAAGCGCTCCTCCCAGGAGCGCAGGACGGCACAGAGCCGGGCCACATCGTTCTCGTGATTGCACGGTCCCGTCCAGCCGATGGCCGCGGGGACGTCGGCGCTGCGCCGGGCGGGGACGAGGGCCGCTCGGGGGCCCTTGATCCACCCCTCCCCGACCACGGACGCGGCGACCTCGGCCGCCCTGACGTCCGGGTCGGCCTCGAACTCCCGCGCGGGGGCGAGGCCGGGCCACGTCCGGCCGAACGGGGCGGTCAGGTCCGCGTCGTCCTCGTCGGACTCCTCCTCGCCGCCCCAGAGGCCGGCGAGGACCTCGTCGGCGTCGTGGCCGCCCGGATAGGACATCGCCCCGGGGTCCAGGTCCCTGGTGGCCGGCAGCGCCTCGTCCATGGAGAGCAGCACCGGGTGCAGCCCCGCCGACATCCGCGCGGGGAGCAGCCCTTCCCAGGAGCCCGGCTCGGCCGGCGCTTCCGAGTGCCACAGCAGCGGTTCGTGCCAGTGGCCGTCGCTCGTGGTGTCGACGAGAGTGCCGGGCGGGAGGTTCAGGCCCAGGGACAGGCCGGCCGGGTCCTGCGCGAGCTTCGGGAGCTGGTTGGGGAGCATCGCCATGGCCGTGAATGTAGGGGTGCCCACCGACAACGGCGGCCCCGGCGGGAGTGATGACTCCTGTCGGGGCCGCCGTCGTACGGACGCGGGGCGCGTCAGAGGCGCTCGGGCGTGCGGATGCCGAGCAGCGCCATGCCCTGCCGCAGGGTGCGGGCGGTCAGGTCGCAGAGGAAGAGGCGGTTCTCCTTGACGTCAGGAGCCGGTTCGGGCTTCACGACCGGGCACTGGTCGTAGAAGGTGGTGAACGCCGAGGCCAGCGCGTACAGGTACGAGGCCAGCTTGTGCGGCTCGTAGGTCTCCGAGACGCCCGCCAGGGTCTCCGCGAACTCATCCAGCAGGAGGCCGAGCGCCCGCTCGGCCGGGGCGAGCGGCAGCTCGGGGTGGGCGACCGGCTCGGCGTCGCCCGCACGCCGCAGGATCGAGCGGATACGCGCGTACGCGTACTGCAGGTACACGCTCGTGTCGCCGTTGAGCGAGACCATCCGGTCCAGGTCGAAGACGTAGTCCCGGCCGAGCGAGGTGGAGAGGTCGGCGTACTTGATCGCGCCGATGCCGACCTCCTTGGCCCGGTCGGCGACCTCCTCCTCGGTCAGGGCGCCTTCTTTCCCTTCCTTGTTCTTCTCCTCGATCACCGCCGAGGCGCGCTCCACCGCCTCGTCCAGCAGGTCGACCAGCCGGAAGGTCTCGCCGGACCGGGTCTTGTACGGCTTGCCGTCCTTGCCGAGCAGCGTGCCGAACGGGATGTGGAGCGCCGTGACCTCGTCGGTCAGCCAGCCGGCCCGCCTGGCCGTCTCGAAGACCATCTTGAAGTGCAGGGCCTGCCGGGAGTCCACGACGTACAGGAGCGTGTCGGCATGCAGGTCCGCGGTGCGGTTGCGGATCGCGGACAGGTCGGTCGCGGCGTAGCCGAAGCCGCCGTCGGCCTTCTGCACGATGAGCGGGACGGGCTCGCCGTCCTTGCCCTTGACGTCGTCGAAGAAGACGCACAGCGCGCCGTTGGAGCGCACGGCGACGCCGGACTCCTCCAGCAGCTTGCAGGTCTCGACCAGCATGTCGTTGTAGCCCGACTCGCCCACGACGTCCTCGTCGCGGATCTCGATGTCGAGCTTGTCGTAGACGGAGTTGAAGTAGATCTTCGACTCGTCCACGAACCGCTGCCACATCGCCAGCGTCTCCGGGTCGCCGGCCTGCAGGTCGACGACGCGCTTGCGCGACCGGGTCTTGAACTCCTCGTCGGCGTCGAAGACCGTCCGGGAGGCCTTGTAGAGCCGGTTGAGGCGCGACATCGAGGCCTCGCCCGCCTCCTCGCCGGCCTCGGACGCCTCGTGGTCCAGCTCGTGCGGGTGCTCCACCAGGTACTGGATGAGCATGCCGAACTGGGTGCCCCAGTCGCCGATGTGATGGCGGCGGATCACCGTCTCGCCCTCGAACTCGAGGATCTTGACCAGCGCGTCGCCGATCACGGAGGACCGCAGGTGGCCGACGTGCATCTCCTTGGCCACGTTCGGCTGCGCGTAGTCGATCACCGTGGTGCCCGGCTCCGGCTTCACGGGCACGCCGAGCCGGTCGTCGGCGGCCCGGGCGGCGAGCGTCCGGGTGATCGCGGCGTCCGAGACGGTGATGTTGAGGAAACCCGGTCCCGAGACCTCGACGGCGGCGATCAGCTCGTCGCCGGCCGGGAGGGCCTCGACGACCTGGGCGGCCAGCTCGCGCGGGTTCTGCTTGCTCCGCTTGGCGAGGCCCAGCACGCCGTTGGCCTGGAAGTCGGCCCGGTCGCTACGTCGCAGCAGCGGGTCGGCACCGAGGGCGTCAGCGACGCGCTGCTGGATCGAGGCGGAAAGCGAGTTGACCGAGGCCATGGGATGGGTGCTTCCTGAGAGGGATCGGAGATCAACCCTCAGTATCCCACGCGCTACCACTCATTTTTCTCTGGGACAATTGCCGGGTACCGCGCTACCCGCTGCACAGGTGGAAGGAAGTCGAGACAGTGGCTCAGAGCACCGAGGCCGACTGGGTCGCCCGCTTCGCGGACGACGTCATCGCGGAAGCCGAGCGTCGGGCTCCGGGCAAGAAAATCATCGTCGCCTCGGGTATCAGCCCCTCCGGCCCGATCCACCTGGGCAACCTGCGCGAGATCATGGTCCCGCACCTGGTCGCCGACGAGATCAAGCGGCGCGGCGTGCCCTGCGAGCACATCCTGTCCTGGGACGACTTCGACCGCTACCGCAAGGTGCCGGCCGGTTACGACCCGGCGTACGCCGAGCACATCGGCAAGCCGCTGACCTCCGTGCCGGCGCCCGAGGGCAGCTCGTACGAGACCTGGTCGGACCACTTCAAGGCCCCGTTCCGCGAGGCGCTGGCGGCGCTCGGCGTCGAGGTCACCGAGATCAGCCAGACCGTCGAGTACACCTCCGGCGCCTATCGCGAGCAGGTCCTGCACGCGATGCGCGAGCGCCGGCGGATCGACGAGGTGCTCGGCCGCTACCGGACGAAGAAGAAGGGCGGCGGCGAGGAGCAGGACGACGAGGAGGCCACGCTCGCGCAGGCCCCCGAGTACTTCCCGTACAAGCCGTACTGCTCGGCCTGCGGCAAGGACACGACCACGGTCGTCGCCTACGACGACGACACCACCGATCTCACCTACGAGTGCCAGGACTGCGGCAACCGCGAGACCGTGCGGCTGAGCGAGTTCGACCGCGGCAAGCTGGTCTGGAAGGTCGACTGGCCGATGCGCTGGGCCTTCAAGGGCGTGGACTTCGAGCCCTCCGGCGTCGACCACCAGTCGCCCGGCTCCTCGTGGATGGTCGGCCAGCAGCTGGTGCGCGAGATCTTCGGCGCCGAGCCACCCATCGGCCCGATGTACGCCTTCGTCGGCATCAGCGGCATGGCCAAGATGTCCAGCTCCAAGGGCGGCGTGCCGATCGCGGCCGACGCGCTGCAGATCATGGAGCCGCAGCTGCTGCGCTGGCTGTATGCGCGCCGCCGGCCCAACCAGGCGTTCAACATCTCCTTCGGCGACGAGATCTCCCGCACCTACGACGAGTGGGACGCGCTGGAGCGCAAGGTCGCCGAGGGCACGGCCGCCCCGGTGGACCTCGCGGTGCACTCGCGGGCGGCGGGCACCGCGAGCGGTGAACTGCCCACCACACCGCGCAAGCTGCCGTACCGCACCCTCGCCTCGGTCGTGGACATCACGACCGGGGACGAGGAGCAGACGCTGCGCATCCTGCGCGACTTCGACCAGGAGCAGCCGCTGGCCTCCCTGGACGAGGCCCGGCCGCGGCTGGACTGCGCCGAGCGCTGGGTCAACACCCACGTCGAGCCGGAGGCCCGTACCCGGGTGCGCACCGAGCCGGACGCGGAGGCCCTGGCGGCTCTGTCCGGCGAGGAGCGGGAGGCGCTGAAGCTGCTGGTGGACGGGCTGCCCGAGCACTGGTCGCTGGACGGGCTGACCACCCTGGTCTACGGAGTGCCGAAGATCCAGGCGGGCTTCGCGCCCGACGCCAAGCCGACGCCGGAGATGAAGGTCGCCCAGCGCTCCTTCTTCGCCCTGCTCTACAAGCTGCTGGTCGGCCGGGACACCGGTCCGCGGCTGCCCACGCTGCTGCTGGCGGTCGGTCAGGACCGCGTGCGGGAGCTGCTGGCGGCGAGCTGAGCCGGACGCGCACAGGACGGCGGCGGGTGGCCCGGCCACCCGCCGCCGTCGCGCGTACCGGGGCGCGAATATTCGAACGCGGTGGGGGAGCGCCCGCGCTAGGGTCGTCGCACGCGGGGCGGCTCACGGTGTGCTTCCTTCTCTCACTGTCAATGAACAGCGCACCGGCTTCCCGCCCCGCGTACACGACCGGCGTCACCGGCCCGGACATGGGGACCGGGCACGGGACCACCGGTTCCCGGGGCGGCTCCCGGCGTGCTTCCTTTTCACAGTCATCGCTATCGCTGTGCCGCGAAGGTTGTCAGCGCGCCCACTTCCCGCCCCGGCACACCGACCAGGGGGAGACACAGGGATGTCCACGGCCACCACGCACGCCACCGCGACCGCGCCGCGCACGCTCGCGGCGGTGCTGCTCGCCCGCCGCGGTGCGGTCTACCTGCCCGCCGCGCCGCCGCAGCCGTCGCTCGCCACCGCGGCGGGCGTGGCACTGCTGGAGGCGGACCTGCTCGACCGCGGCCACCTGATCGCGCCCGCCCTGCGGGCCGCGCTCACCGAACGGAGCGAGGCCGCGCTGACCGCTGCCGGGCGTGCCCTGCTGGCCGAGGCCGACCAGGCGCTGGGCGCCGACCGGCCCCATGTGCCGCTGTTCCGCGACTTCCCCGCGAGCACCCCGCGGGACACCTTCGCCTTCTACGTCGACCGAGTGCTGACCCTGCTCTTCCAGCATCCGGAGCAGCCGTGCGTGCTGTGCGGCACGCAGGGCACCGTCCACGCCGTCTCGCCCTGCGCGCACCTGGTGTGCCGCTCCTGCTTCGACGGCGCGGATTTCTCGGCGTGCCCGGTCTGCCACCGCCGGATCGACGCGGACGACCCCTTCCTGCGGCCCCGCCGGCCCCGGCGCTTCGGCGCGCCGCGGCGCGCCCTGCCCGAGCGGCTGCGCGTGCTGCAGTACGGCGGCGACCTCGCGGCGCGGGACGCCGACGCGGAGCGCGAGATCGGCGGGCTCCTCGCCCGTACCGGCGCGCTGAGCCCGCAGGACGCCGACGACCTCGTGGCGCTGCTGGGGACCCGTGAGCGGGACGAGCTGGCCTGGCTGCCGGAGCAGATCCCCGGCCGGGAGACCAAGGCCCGGGTCCTGGCCTGGCTGCTGGCCGATCCCGCCGCGTACGCCACCGCCGTCCCGGCCGCCGCCGCGCGCATCGACACCGCGACCGACGTACTGCGGCTGCTCGCCGTCCGGTCGGGCGGTGACCCCGGCCTCGTCGACCTGCCGCGCTTCGGCGCGGTGCCGCGGCCGCTGCGGCGCGCCCTGCTCGGGGTGCTCGACGGCCTGGCGCCGGACCTGGCCGCGCAGGACATGCGCCGCCACCGGCACGCGTGGCTGCGCGTCGCCGAGCGTCTGCACCCCTTCGAGCACGCGGGCCGCTTCCCGCGGGCCGCGCTCGCCGTGGCGGCGCTCCGCGACACCCGCCTCGCGGACGGCGACGCGCTGACCGCGACCCTGCGGGCGGCGGCCGACGCCGCGCCGCGGATCGACGCCACCGGGACGACGGTACGGGTGCGCGGCTGGGCGGGCCGGGTCGAGGCCGCGCTGGACGCCATGGACGTACCGGCGGCGGTCGCGCTGCTGGCGCAGCGGCCGGGCGACTTCGTACGCCGGCTCGACCACCTGCTGCGGCTCTCCGGTGCCGCGGACGCGGACGTCGTGCTGTCGGCGCTGGAGACGGCGGTACCCAGGGTGTCGCCCGCGGTGCTGCTGTCCGCGCTCGGCGCGATCCGCAGCCGTCCGAACGCGGCCCGCACCAGGGTGTTCTTCCCGAAGGGCGGCAGCGCCAAGACGCATCTGGCGGACGACGACCGGCTGCCGGTCGACGCGGGTGCGCTCGGAAGGGCCGTGGCCGTGCTCCACGCCGAGGTGCTGCGGCGGGCGGCGGAGCGGGACGCGGTCGAGGTCGCCGTCGTGGACGCGGAACTGGACGGCCTGATCGCGCCGTTCACCGAGCGCACCGCCTCGCGGGCCCTGGTGACCCTGCCGCGCGGCAGCGAACTGCGTGTGCCGGAAGGCCGGACGATCCGGCTGTTCCTGCACTGGACGGAGAGCGAGCGGTCCGGGCGGACCGACCTGGACCTGTCCACGGCCATGTTCGACGCCGACTGGCGGCGGGTGGGCCACTGCGACTACACCGCCCTGCGGTTCGGCGGCGGCGCCGCGGTGCACTCGGGCGACCTGACCAGCGCCCCCGCCCCGGACGGTGCCGACGAGTTCGTCGACCTGGATCTGAACGCCCTGGCGGACGCCGGGGTGCGCCACCTCGTCGCGCTGGTCTTCTCGTTCAACGACGTGCCGTTCGAGGAACTGGACGAGGCGTTCGCCGGGCTGATGCTGCGCGACGAACCGGGCGACGCGGGGCCGGTGTTCGACGCCCGCGCCGTCGAGCAGCGCTACGACCTGACCGGGCGGGCCCGCACGAGCGTGCCGCTGGTGATCGACGTGGCGGGCCGCACGATGCGGTGGCTCGACGTGGCCAAGGGCGTCACCGGCACCCGCCACTCCGTGGCGCGGCACGGCGACGGCCTCGCCGCGCTCGCCGAGGGTCTGACCGGGATGTTCGCCTCAAGGGCCCGGGTGGGGCTGGGTGAACTGGCCGTCTGGCAGGCCGCGGCCCGCGCCGCGACCGTCCTGCTGCGGCACGCGGACGGCTCCACCACCGCCTACCGGCGGCGGGAGGACGAGTCCGCGGCGGAGTTCGCGGCCCGGATCGGTTCGCCGTACGCCGACCCCGCCGACGGCGTGGAGCCGGACGCGGCGCGGCTGGCGTACCTGCTGCGCGGCGACGTCGCCGTGGCCGAGGGCTGCGAGGTGTTCTCGCTGCACCCTGCAGCCCTCGACGCGGCGCGGGTGCGGCTGCTGTCGGCGTCCGACGTGGTCGCCTCGCTGGCCGCTGCCGCCGCTCCGGCCACCGGCTGAGAGGCTACGACGCGGTCTCCGTGGCCGTGGGACGGCGAACGCCCCGCCGACCCGTCGCGTGCTCGGACACCCGCCGAAGCCGGACACCGGGGGCCGGACACGCCGTACTCCGGCGGCCCTACGCGATGTGGTCTTCCATCATCTGGCTGTTGAGACGGGCCGTGAACTGTTCCATGTACTGGGTCAGATCGCGAGGCGGGAGGCGCAGTCCGTACGCGGCCTCGAGGTTCGCGGCGAAGGCGCGGGGCGTGGGCATTCCCTCGCCCTCTATCGACTGCCGGAACACCCGGTAAAGGTCCTCGTCCGGCGGCACCGCGTCCGGAACGCCCTCGCCGAGGGGACGCGTGCCGCCGGCGCCGTTGGGGACATGTACGGGCGGCTCTGGCTCCGGTGCCTGCTCCCGGACCGGCGCGGGAGCAGGCGCGGGAGCAGGCGCGGGCTCGGGTTCGGGCGCGCGGGGGTGCGGCACGGGGGCCTGCGGCGGCCTTCCCTGGGAGAAGGCCTGTTGCTGCGGCGGCGTATACGTGGACGGCCCGTTGTCCGGGGTGTAGCCGCCCTGGTAGCGCACGGGCTCGGGAGTGGCAAACCACTTGCTCGGCCCTTCCGCCACGGCGGTCGCCTCCGGCGCCTGGGCGGGCGGCATCGACTGGCCGACCCTGGAATCCTGATCCGGCGCCGCGACGGCGGGAGCTGCCGCCTGCGCGAGCCGCGGCCGCGGGTCGTTTCCTGTCGCCGTGATGCCGGCCGGGGCGGGGGCCGGGAGGTCGATGCCCGCGGCGGCCAGGCCGATGGCCGCGGTCTGCTCCATCGGCACCCCGTACCGGGCGAGCTTCAGCGGCATCAGGGACTCGACCGGGGCCTTGCGGCGCCAGGCCCGGCCGTAGCGGGCGCGCAGCCGGGCGCGGTAGACGAGACGTTCCTGCTCGACCCGGATGACCTCGTCGTAGCTGCGCAGCTCCCACAGCTTCATGCGCCGCCAGAGGCGGAAGGTCGCGAAGGGGGCCAGCAGCCAGCGGGCGAGCCGGACCGACTCCATGTGCTTGTCGGCGGTGATGTCGGCGACCCGGCCGATCGCGTGCCGGGCCGCCTCCACCGAGACGACGAAGAGGATCGGGATGATGCCGTGCATCCCGACGCCGAGCGGGTCCGGCCAGGCCGCCGCGCCGTTGAAGGCGATCGTGGCGGCCGTCAGCAGCCACGCCGTCTGGCGCAGCAGCGGGAACGGGATGCGCAGCCAGGTCAGCAGCAGGTCGAGTGCGAGCAGCACCACGATCCCGGCGTCGATGCCTATCGGGAAGACGTTGGCGAACCAGCCGAAGTCCTTGCGCAGCGCCAGCTCGCGCACGGCCGCGTACGAGCCCGCGAAGCCGATCGCGGCGATGACCACCGCGCCCGTGACGACCACACCGATCAGGATCCGGTGCGTCCGGTTCATGCGTATCGCGGACACCCGCGACCCTCCCAGGCTCGGAAACTGGCCTGCCCAGCCTGCCACACGGGGCAACGGGCAGGTTGCCCAAACGTGGTGAATCGGTACAGCGGATCCCGCAGTTGTTACGCGTTCGCCGCCGCGACCGCGGTGGCCGCCTCCTTGGCCGCCTTGAGCGCGCCGGCCTTCAGGCCGGAGCCGGCCGGGGTCTTCGCGTCCTCCAGGCCCGCGCCGTTGTAGGTGAGCACCAGCACGGCGTTCCCGGTGCGGGCGACGACCGTGACGTCCCGGTACTCCTCCTTGTCCTTCTTCGCCGTCGAGGTGACCGCGGTGCCCGCGTCCCACACGCCGTCCACCGCGACCGGAGTGCTCTTGGCGCCCTTGACCCGGCCGGCCTCGGCGACCTGCTCGGCGTAGCGCTCCTTCGCCTGCTCCTCGGCCGAGCCGAGGCCCGCGACCGTGTCGTAGCGCTGGAGGGAGACGTCCAGCCAGCGGTACTGGTAGCCGTCCAGGCCGTTCCAGGAGCAGCCGCCGCGCTCGTCGCGCTCGGCGGAGTGCGCGGGGGTGCCCGCGGGCTTCTTCGCCTTGGGAACCAGGGACTTGACGGTCTTGGCGCCGATGACCCGGCACGGGTCGGGGAGTTCGGAGTACCTGGCGGCGACGGCGCTTGGCGACGGTGACGCGGACTTCGACGCGGGGGCCGAGGCTGCGGCCTTGTGCGCGTCGTCCTTCGACGAGTCCGAGCCGGAGGAGCAGCCGGCGACGAGCATCACCGGCACGGCCGCGCCCACGAGCAGGCGGGCGAGGTGCGGGGCTGATCGGTGCATGGATCCTTCGCTCATTTCGTTGCGTGTCATGTCATGGCACAAACGGCCAGACTACGCGCTTCGTCTCATTCGTCGAGTTGATCTGCCAGCTCGGCCGCGACCTGGCGGGCGCCCAGCTGCAGCTCTTCGCTGGGCGGTTCGACCGATTTGTCCGTTGACCACTGGGAGAGTTCGACGGTGACCAGGACGTTCGCCATGCGGAAGACCACGGCGATGTCGCGGTGGAGTCCGGAGTCCTGGGTCTTGAGGGCGTCGTCGAGGAAGGCCCCGTCGCCGAGGTCGTCGAGGGTGCGCGGAGAGGTGTCGCCGGTGGCCGTGACGGACGGCGAGGGGGCGCCCGAGGCCGTGGGGTTCCCGCTCTCCGCGCCGGGCGGGCCCGCGGTCGCCGACGCGGAGGCGGCGGCGTCGGCCGGCGCCGTGGCGGCCGGGATGTGGGCCTCCGCGGCCCGGCTGTCGTAGTCCGCCGTGGCCTGGCTCTCGTCGCTGACGGATGTGTCGTACGACACGACGCGCTCGAGGTCGATGTGGAGGTAGCGGTTGCCGAGCTCGGTGCGGCCGGTCCATCTGCAGCCCGCCTTGCGGTCCGTGTCGAACGTCACGGTCGCCTCGCCCGCGTAGTCGTCCGCTTCCGGGACGAACTTCTCGAGCGTGCCGGGGGCCAGCGCACCGCACGGCTCGGGCAGTACCCGGTAGCGGCCGGGCGGGGCGGCCGGGGTGGACTGCCTGCCGTCCGCGGTGTCCCCGTTGCGTGCGCCGTCCCCCGTGCCGCCCGAGCCTGTGCACCCCGCCAGCGCGGCGGCGGCGAGCGCGGTCGTGCACACCGCGGCCACCAGGCCCCGGACCCGGTGCACGCGGTCTCCCGTTGGCTGCACTTGAGGTGGCCCCTTCCTCCGGCGATCGGTCCGGCGCCCGCGTAAATCCCTTGGCGGGGGTGGGCGACGGGTAGACACAATGTCTACCGCACGCGCTGCGGCCGTCGCCGGATCATGGGGCTGTATGGCTGGCTTCGCCCTTTATTTCGCTTTCCGTTGAGACGTGTTGTTTGTGTTGCCTTGATGGAAATCACCGTCCGACCCAGGGGGGATCGAGATGTCGTACACAGAAGTGCCCGGAGTGCGGGTGCCCATCCGCATGTGGACCGACCCGGCCGCGGTCGAGGGCGGGGCCATGCAGCAGCTGCGCAACGTCTCCTCGCTGCCGTGGATCAAGGGTCTCGCCGTCATGCCCGACGTCCACTACGGCAAGGGCGCCACGGTGGGCTCGGTGATCGCGATGCACGGCGCGGTCTGCCCGGCCGCGGTCGGCGTGGACATCGGCTGCGGCATGAGCGCCGTGCGGACCTCGCTGACGGCCGAGGACCTGCCCGGCGACCTCTCCCGGCTCCGCTCCAAGATCGAGCAGGCCGTCCCGGTCGGCCGCGGCATGCACGACGAGGCCGTCGACCCCGCCCGGCTGTACGGCCTGTCCGCCGCCGGCTGGGACCGCTTCTGGGACGGCTTCGACGACCTGGCGGAGCCCGTCCGGTTCCGCCGGGAGCGCGCGACGAAGCAGATGGGCAGCCTCGGTTCCGGCAACCACTTCATCGAGGTCTGCCTCGACGAGGAGGGCGCGGTCTGGCTGATGCTGCACTCCGGCTCGCGCAACATCGGCAAGGAGCTCGCCGAGTACCACATCGGCGAGGCCCAGAAGCTGTCCCACAACCAGGGCCTGGTCGACCGCGACCTGGCCGTCTTCATCGCGGACACCCCGCAGATGGCGGCCTACCGGCGCGACCTGTTCTGGGCGCAGGACTACGCGAAGCGCAACCGCGCGATCATGATGGCCCTGTTCCAGGAGGTGCTGCGGCGCGAGTTCCGCAAGGCCAGGGTCACCTTCGACGAGGTCATCTCCTGCCACCACAACTACGTGGCGGAGGAGCGCTACGACGGGATGGACCTGCTCGTCACCCGCAAGGGCGCGATCAGGGCCGGCAGCGGCGACCACGGCATCATCCCGGGCTCCATGGGCACGGGTTCGTACATCGTCCGCGGCCTCGGCAACACCGACTCCTTCAATTCCGCCTCGCACGGCGCGGGCCGCAAGATGAGCCGCACCGCGGCGAAGAAGCGGTTCTCCACGCGGGACCTGGAGGAGCAGACCAAGGGCGTCGAGTGCCGCAAGGACTCGGGTGTGGTGGACGAGATCCCGGGCGCGTACAAGCCGATCGAGAAGGTGATCGAGCAGCAGCGGGACCTCGTGCAGGTCGTCGCGAAGCTCAAGCAGGTCGTCTGCGTGAAGGGTTGAGCCCGGCCGGGCGGGCGGGTCCGGGGCCGCGAAGGGCCCCGTAGCCGCCCGTCGTCCCGCCGGGCGGCTACGGCTCCCGGTGCACCCGGTGCTGGGCGGCCTGGGCGCGGGGGCGGACGACCAGCAGGTCGACGTTGACGTGGGGCGGGCGGGTGACCGCCCAGGTGACCGTGTCGGCGACGTCCTCGGAGGTGAGGGGCTCGGCCACGCCCGCGTAGACGGCGGCGGCCTTCTCCTCGTCGCCGTGGAAGCGGGTGAGGGCGAAGCCCTCGGACTTCACCATGCCGGGGGCGATCTCGACCACGCGGACCGGCTCGCCGAGCAGTTCCAGGCGGAGCGTGCCGGCGAGGGCGTGGGCGCCGTGCTTGGCCGCCACGTACCCGCCGCCGCCCTCGTACGGGGTGAAGGCGGCCGTGGAGGAGAGCACGACCACGGTGCCGTCGCCGGAGGCGATCAGCGCGGGCAGGAAGGCCTGGACGGTGTTGAGCACGCCGAGGACGTTGACCTCGTACATCGTGCGCCACTCCGCGGGGTCGGCGGTGGCGACCGGGTCCGCGCCGAGCGCGCCGCCGGCGTTGGCGAACAGGACGTCCACCCGGTCCAGCGAGGCGGCGAGCGCGTCGACGGCGCTGCGGTCGGTGACGTCGACGGCGACGGCCGCCGCCGAGTGGCCCGCGGCGGTGATCTCCTCGGCGAGCGCTTCCAGGCGGTCGGCACGGCGGGCGGTGAGCACGACGTGGTAGCCGGCTTCGGCCAGCCTGCGGGCGGTGGCGGCACCGATGCCGCTGCTCGCGCCGGTCACGACTGCGGTACGGGGGCTCATGGTCGTGCTGCCTTTCGCCGTTCGGGAGGTCGGGAAGGGCGAGTGCCCGCCCACATTCGCAGCATAGGCGCGGTGGTGCCGGGCGCTCGCAGGGCGGTCCGCCGGTGGCCCCGGAGCCCCGCCGGTGTTGCTCAGCCTCCCGTGCCGGCCCATGCGGCGAGGGCCGCGGCGCGGTCCCCGGCGGCGGCGCGCTCGGCGGCCCAGGCGACATAGCCGTCGGGGCGGACGAGCAGCGTGGTGCGGCCGCGGTCCGTACGGGTGACGTGGACGGCGCGCGGGTCGGCGGGAGCGGGGGTGTCCGCGGGGCCGTCCGCGAGTCTCTCGGGGGTCACGAGGACGAAGCGGCCCGCGCGCAGGGCCTCGTACAGCCGGCCCTCGCGCAGGGGCAGATCGGGCGCGCGCCGGCCGGTCAGGGGATGGGCGCCGCGCGGGGCGGGGTAGGCGACGCCGATGCCGGTGACCGTGCCCAGGGCCCTTCGGCGCAGTGGCGGGAGGTGCCCGACGGCCAGGGAGAGGAGGTCGCGGAGGGCCCGCTGGAAGGCGTTGTGGGCCATGGCGAGCCGGATGATGCCGCCGCTGCTGCGCAGCACCATGGCGCCCACCGGGTGCCGTTCGGTCTGATAGGTGTCGAGCAGCGTGTCGGACGCGCCGCCGCGGACCACGGCGGCGAGCTTCCACCCGAGGTTGGCGGCGTCCTGCAGGCCGGTGTTCATCCCCTGCCCGCCGGCGGGGGAGTGGACGTGCGCCGCGTCCCCGGCGAGCAGCACGCGGCCGGCGCGGTAGACGGGCACCTGGCGTTCGTCGCTGTGGAAGCGGGAGAGCCAGCGGGTCTCGCCCATGCCGTGGTCGGTGCCCAGGGCGCGGCGCGTGATGTCGCGGACCTCGTCGAGGCCGACCGGGTCGCCGTCGGGCCGCTCGCCCGCGCGGTCCCAGCACATCACGCGGTACCAGCCGTCGCCGAAGGGCGCGACGAAGGCGAAGGCGTCTCCGGTGCCGTTGACGGTCAGCAGCCCGGGGGGCGGCTCGGCGAGCCTGACGTCGGCGAGCACGATCGACCGGATCACGGACCGCCCGGGGAAGGGCAGGCCCAGCGCGGTCCGGACGGCGCTGCGGTGTCCGTCGGCGCCGACCGCGTACGCGGCGCGGCGGGCGGTGACGGTGCCGTCGGCGGCACGGACGTCGAGCCGGACGCCCTCGTCGTCCTGGTGCACGGCCAGCACCTCGGTGCCGTGCTCGAAGCGCACGCCGGCGGCGCGAGCGCGGCGTTCCAGCAGTCGCTCCACCTCGTACTGGGGAGTGATCAGCAGGTAGGGGAAGCGGGAGGGCAGCTCCGTCAGGTCCAGTGAGAGCCGGCGGAAGAGCCGCAGGCCGTTCAGCCGGTGGCCGGTGGCGGCCAGTTCGTCGGCGAGGTCGCGGGCGTCGAGGAGTTCGAGGGTGCGGGCGTGGACGCCGAAGGCCCGGCTCAGGTTGGCGTGTCCCGGGGCGCGGCGCTCCAGGACGGTGACGGGGACGCCGGCCGCGGCGAGGTCCCCGGCGAGCAGCAGGCCGGTGGGGCCCGCCCCCACGACCAGGACCCCGGCCGGGTGGTCCGCGGTGCCGGGGCGACGGGCGGCGTCGATGCGGTTCTCGGTGCCGTTCTCGGTGGTCATGGCGGCCTCCTGGGGCCAACGTATGTGGGCCAACAGTTGTTGGCCAACGCTTGTTGGCAAACATAGACCGGCCCCTCTGGTGACGTCAACAGCTGTTGGCCTACAGTTGTGGGCATGACTGCGACGTCCCCCGCCCCCCGCCGGTCCGACGCCACCCGCGCGGCGATCCTCACCGCGGCCCGCGACCGCTTCGCCGCCGACGGCTACGAGCGCGCGACCATCCGCGCGATCGCCAGGGACGCCGGCATCGACCCCTCGATGGTCATGCGCTACTACGGCAACAAGGAGGGGCTCTTCGCCGCCGCCTCCGAGTTCGACCTGCGCATGCCGGACGTGGCGGCGGTCGCGACCGAGGACGTCGGGGCCGTTCTCGTCACGCACTTCCTGGAGCGCTGGGAGGAGGACGAGACGCTGACCGCGCTGCTGCGCGTCGGCGTCACCAACCCGGCCGGCGCCGAGCGGATGCGGTCCATCCTGCAGCGGCAGCTCGCACCGGTCGCCGCGGCCGTGTGCCCGGATCCGGAGCCCGCACGGGCCGCGGAACGCGCCGTGCTCGTGGCCTCGCAGATCCTCGGCATGGCCGTCAGCCGGTACGTGCTCCGCTTCCCGCCGGCCGTGGAGATGCCGCGCGAGGAGGTCGTGGCCTGGCTGGCGCCCACCGTCCAGCGGTACCTGACAGCCGTGGCTCCCTGAGCCGGCGGGCGGTCGCCGTCCGCGCGGGGCGGACCCGTGAACGAAGGAGTGACGAGGCATGGAGCAGCCGAAGAACGTCCTCGCGGTGATCGCGCCGCACGTCGGGGGCCGCGGTGCCGGTGCCGCCCTCGCCGGGCTCTTCGGGGACCGGGCCGCCGTCACGGTCGTGGAGTCCGCCGACGAGGACCCGGCCGCGCTGGCCGCGGCCCACGTGATCATGACGGCACTGGGCCCCGTGACGGCCGGGCACCTCGCCCGGGCGACCGCCCTGGAACTCGTCCAGTGCACCAGCCACGGGCACGAGCACGTGGACGTCGCCGCCGCCCGCGCCCGCGGCGTACCGGTGTGCACCATCGGTTCCAGCGGGGCCGAGACGCAGAGCGTCGCCGAGCAGGCCTTCGCGCTGATGCTCGCGCTCGCCAAACGGATCGTCCCCGGGCACGAGGCGCTCTCCCGCGGTGAGTGGCCGCTGCCCCGTCTGCAGCGCTCGCTGACCGAACTGGACGGCCGGGTCCTCGGCGTGATCGGCCTCGGGGCGATCGGGCAGGCCGTGGCCCGGCGGGCCGCCGCCTTCGGGATGACCGTGCTCTACACCTCGCGCGGGCCCGTACCGGCCGAGGCCGAGCGGCTGCTCGGCGCCCGCCGTGTGGCGCTGGAGGAACTGCTGGCCGCCGCCGACTACGTCTCCGTCCACGTCCCGCTGAACGGCGCGACCCGGCATCTGCTCGACGCGCGGCGGCTGGCGCTGCTCAAACCGACGGCCTTCCTGGTCAACACGGCGCGCGGCGCGGTCGTCGACCAGGACGCGCTGGCCGACGCCCTGGAGGCCGGGCGCCTGGCCGGTGCCGGGCTCGACGTCTTCGAACCCGAGCCGCCGCCGGCCGGGACACGGCTGCTCCAGGCGCCCAACGTCGTCCTGTCGCCGCACGCGGGGGGTGCCACCCGGGACACCGTGGCGCGGATCGCCCTGGCCGCCGTCCGCAACGTCGTGGACTTCCTCGACGGCCGGCCGCTACGGGACGTCGTCCGCGCCGCGCAGGCCTGAACGGGTCCCGGGAGAAGGCGCCTTGCCCGCTCGCCGCCGGCTCAGGCGCTCTGGTCGCCCTCGACGTTGGTGCCCGGGCCGAGCCCGGCGAGCGCGTCCTTGGCCACCGCCAGGGCGCCGTCGCGGACCTCGGAGTCGTCCGGCGACTTCTTGTTCTCGAAGTCGCTGCCGTTGTAGGTGACGGTCACGACCGCGTTGCCCTTGCGGAACACCACGACCGCCTCGCGCGTCTGCTGCTTGTCCTCGGTCGTCAGCTCCACGGACACGGACGCCTCGTCGCCGATGCCGGCGGCCGTGATGGACTTCTTCAGGCGCTTGTACGAGGCCTTCGCCGCAGCCTCGCCGTCCTGGCCGCCGCTGCTGGTGGACACCTCGAAGGTCACGTCGAGCCACCGGTAGTCGAAGCCCTTGAGGGCGTTCCACGAGCAGCCGGTGCGGTGCGAGGGGTCGGTGAGGGAGAGCTGCTTGCCCGCCGTCTTGGCCTCCGGCACCAGCTTCTTGATGGTCGCGGCCTTGATCGCGGTGCACGGTGCGGGAGGTTTGGAGTAGGTGGCGGGCGCGTCTTTCGAGCCGTCCGAACCGGAACCGGAACCGGACCCGGAGTCCGAACCCGAGCCGGAGTCCGACCCGGACGGGGCGGCGGAGCCGGCCGGGGATCCGTTCGCCGACGTACGGCCGGCCTCCTCGTGGGACGAGGAGGCCATCGTCCAGCCGACGATGGCGAGTATGGCGGTGGGCAGCAGACGAGCCGCCAGGGTGAGGGGCAGGGACGCCACGGCGGTCTTCTCTTCGTCGATCCTGAGGAACCTGGGGCTGAGGAGGTGAGCGTGGGGGACGTGGGGCCTGAGCGTACGACGCGAAGATGAGATTGCCATATGAAAGTGGCCCGGGAACAGACCAGGCGCGTAGGGGTTGCGGCACCGGGCGTGACGGGTGTAGTCGCGCGCCCCGTCAATCCGGGTGCGCGGCGGTGGTGTCGGAGTCGGGACAGGCGCCGTGACCGATCTTCTGGGGGGCGACGTCGGACGTCTTCGACCCCGTCGCCATGGGCAGGCTGCCCGATGTGTGGGTCCTCGGCGTCTCCGCGGCGGACCGGCAGGCGCTGCTCGACCTGGTCGTCGCCCGCGGCTGGTGGCACGAGTACGCGGAGGGCTGCCGTGTGCTGCCCCTGCCGACCGCCGCGCGGGTGCTGTCCCGGCCGTGCGACGCCGAGGTGCCGACCCTGTGCGTCGAGCCCGTGCCCGGCTTCCGGGCGATCTTCCGCTTCCTGTCGGACGAGACGATCGACTTCGGCATCGACCTGTACGAACTGCAGGGCCAGGAAGGGCTGGACGCCTGCTGCGGCTTCCTGCGGGCGATCGGCCGGCGCCTGGACCGAACCCTCTTCCTGTGTCCGGAAGGCGCCGACGTGGACCTGGCGATCCTCTGGTACGAGCCGGGTGGCGACCGCATCGCCGTCCGGCACGACCGGTGACAGCGTGGGAGCGCTCTCATAGCATGCGGGGACATGAGGAGCCTGACCAAGCGCGCCCTTTCCGCCGAGCAACTGGCCGCCATGCTGCGGGCGTCAGCGGGCGTCGGCTGCAGCGTCGAGGCGGAGCTGACGGACGGCTGGTTCAACGCCGCCTACCGGGTGCGGCTCGACGACGGGCGTCCGGCGGTGGTGAAGATCGCCCCACCGCCGGACGCCGCCGTCCTGCGCTACGAGCGCGGCATCATGGCCACCGAGGTCATGGCGCACCGCCGTATGGCCGCCCTGGGCGGCATCCCGCTGCCGGAACTGCTGTACGCAGCCCCGGAGTTCATGGCGCTCTCGGTCCTGCCCGGCACCCCCTGGGACAAGGCGGCCGACCGCATCCCCGCGGACCGGCAGGCCCGGCTCCGCCGTGAACTGGGCCGGATCGTTGCGCGGCTGCACACGCTGGCCCCGGAGGACGGCCGGTACGGCTACCCGGCCCCCGAGGCCGGGCTGTCGGCGGCGGACTGGCCGACGGCGTTCGGCGCCATGGTGGAGGCGCTGCTGGAGGAGGCCGGGCACCGGCACACCCCGCTCGGCGCCGCCCCCGAAGAGATCCGCGCACTGGTCGTGGCCGGCGCGGACGTCCTGGCGGAGGTGGAGGAGCCGCGGCTGGTCCACTTCGACCTGTGGCCCGGCAACGTCTTCGTCGCCGACGACGGCTCCGCCGTCACCGGGCTCATCGACCACGAGCGGGCCTTCTGGGGCGACCCGTTGGCCGAGCTGGTCTCCCTGGCCCTCGGCGGCGACGCGGGCCCCGGCAGCGATCTCGTGGCCGGCTACCGCGAGGCGGGCGGCGTTCTGGACTTCGGGCCGTCCGCGCTGCACCGGCTGGCCCTCTACCGGGTCTACCTGGGCCTGATCCTGGTCGTCGAGTGCGGCCCGCGGGGCTACCCCGCCGACCACGCCGACCATGTCCGCGACGTCCTCGGCCGGTGGGTCGCGGAGCTCAGGACCATACGGCGGGCCCGGCCCGACTCGGCCTAGGACAACCATCGGGCCCCGTCGCGGCACCTGGAGGCCGGGGGAGTCACCCGGCGGCGGTCGTGGGCTGCTCCACCACGTTCCGGCCGCCGATCGGCGCCACCCGGCCGGGCTGCTCCGGCGGCCGGCCCGCGGTGAGGCCCGTGCCGGACACAGGGGTGGCGGCGTGGGCGGACGGCGGGGCGGTCGTGGGGGCCGCCGTGTGCGTGGACGCGTGCGTGGGCGTATGGGCGGGCGTGTGGGCGGGGGCGGCGTGGGCGGGCGCCGCGTGGGCGCCTCCGGACTGCTGCGCGGCTCCCGGGGCGATCGCCATCGGGGCGGCGGAGGAGGGCACCGCCGCGGTGACCGCGCGGGTCGCCTCCGTCTTCGGGTGCTCGTCCTTGTCGGGTGCGTGGCTCACCCCGAACCGGGTCCGCAGGTGGTGCCCGGCCGCCTCGTCGAGGCTCACGGGCCGCTGCAGCCGTACCGCCAGCCGGCTCGCCTCCCGGCCCAGCGCCGCGAGGTCCTCCCACCTCAGGTGCACGACGAGCGGCAGTTCCGCCTCGCCGTCGGGGAGCGCTTGAAGGCCCTGGAAGGGGACGTTGCTCTGACTGTTCATCGGCCGGTCCTCACCGTCGGCTGCAGTGCGGTACGCGAGGGGATACGCACCCCGGCACCGGAACGTTCAGCCGCGCCCCCGCGGCGCGCTGCGCACGGCGGGGATGATGGGACCGTGCGCACCCTCGGGATCGACCTCGCCGCGGGCCCCCGGACCACCGCGGCGGCGGTCGTCGTCTGGCCCGGCGACGGCACGGCCGCCGTCGCGCCGCCGCTGCTCGGGTGCGCCGACGATGCGCTGGTCGACCTGCTGTCCGGCCTGGAGGCGGAGGAACGCGCCGGAGTGGACTGCCCCTTCGGCTGGCCGATCCCCTTCGTCGAGGCCGTCACCGCCCACACGGCGGGCGCGCCCTGGCCGGGACGGGGCACCGACAGCGCCGTGCACCGGGCGACCCTGCGCCACCGCCGCACCGACATCCTCACCCACGAGGAACTCGGCGGCCGGTGGCCGCTGTCCGTCGCCTTCGACCGGCTCGGCGCCACCGCGGCCCGCTGGGCCCATCTCGCCGACGCACTCGCCGCCCGCGGACGTCCGGTGGCCCGCGACGGTTCCGGGCGGATCGCCGAGGTGTACCCCGCGGCGTCCCGCAGACGATGGGGCCTCGGCCGCGAACGCTCCATGGCGGAACTCTGCGCGGCCGCGCCCTGGCTGCGGTGCGGCCGGGCCGAACGCGCCGTGTACGACGGCAGCGAGCACGCCTTCGACGCCCTGATCGCCGCGCTGGCCGCCCGCGCCGTGGGGCGCGGGCTCACCCGCCTCCCGTCCGGCCCCGAACAGACCCGCGCCGCGGCCGTCGAGGGCTGGATCCACGTCCCCCACGCGGCCACCCTCGCGTCGCTGCCGTGACGCCCGGCCCGGTCAGGGGAGGCGGATCGCGAGGGTGACGACCGTGCCGACCGGGCCCGGGACGATCGAGAGGTGGTCGGTGACCAGGCGGACGAGCCACAGGCCGCGCCCACAGCGGGAGTCGAGGCCGGGGAGCAGTTCGGGGATGACGGCGGCGTCGAAGCCGGGGCCGCCGTCGGTGACCCGGCACTGCACCTCGCCGTCGGTCCGGCGCAGCATCAGGCGGCCGCGGCCGCCGCCGTGGACGATCGCGTTGGAGGCCACCTCGTTCACCGCCAGGACGAACTCCCCCCGGTTCGCCGCGGGCAGGCCCGCCCGCATCGCGAACTCCTCGGTCAGCACGCGCAGCCGGGGAAGGTCTCCTTCCGCGAAGTCGCGTTCGAGCCGGCACCCGCCGGCGGCGGGGTCGCCGGCGGACGGTTCACGCAGCTCCTCCAGCATCAACCGCTCACCCCGATCAGCGTCAGCCCCGGCAGGGCCGCCGCGCCCAGTCTGCGCAGCAGTGCCAGGTGGAAGGCCGAGCAGCGGACCTGCACCCGCACCCCCCGCTCTCCCGCGGCGGCCACCAGCGTCAGCAGCTCCGCCGCACACCCCACGTCGAGGAAGTGCAGGTCGCGCAGGGCCAGTACGAGGTGCCCGCCCTCCGCGGTCCGGCGCAGCGCGTCCGCGACCACGCCGTGGAACCGTTCCCGTGTGCCGAGGTCGGCCTCGCCCAGTAGCCGCAGCCGTCCCTCGGTGCGCGTCGCGTACAGCGCGCCGAGCCGGGTCAGCAGGTTGCGCGGGTGCGCCTGCGCCATCGCGTCGAGCACGTCCCCGGCGAACCACCGGCGGTCGTAGGCGCAGACCTCAGCGTAGGGGCGTCCGGCGAAGAGGTGGTCGGCGTGGGTCTCGCGATGCACCATCGCGTCGATGGGCGCGCCCAGGTCGCGCACCCAGTGCATGTCGATGTACGCCCGCAGGCCCACGTATCCGTCGCGGACCGCGCGGTCGGTCTCCTCGGTGAGCCGGCCCTGCTGCCGCACCGCCGTGAACTCGTCCTCCGGGCTGATCAGTTCGCGCATGCTGCTCAGCACGAGCTGCCCGCTCCGCCGTGCGGAGCGCACCCATGCGTCGGCGTCCCCGGGCCGCCCGGCGTCGTCGGCCGGTCCCAGGTGGGCCAGCACCTCCGGGTCCGGCACACCGGGGGCGGCGAAGACCATCACCCGCTCGCCGGCCGCCAGCCCGAGCCGTGCGAACGCGGCCAGGACGTCCCAGCGTGTGTCGTCGCCGTCGTAGCTGACGAACGCGTGGTCGCCGGGCCGCATCCGCTGCACCGGCACGACCCGCACATCCGCGGCAGGCATCCGTCCTCACCCTCTGGTCTACGAGCTGCCGAGGGTAGGAGCGCGTACCGCGGGGACGCCAGGCGGGACCGACTCTGCCCGGGATCGCGCGGGGAGCGACCGCGACCGCGCCGCGGCTGCCCGGAAGCGTCCGTCCGTCAGCACGATGTGACGGACGGTGATCAACGTGCCGGTCAGGCGCCCGTGCGCCGGCCCGGCCGTCCCGTACCGCGTCACCCGGATGCGCCGTGAGGACGATGCTCCCGTCCCCGCCGTGGTCCAGTGGGGGCGTGGCGAGTTCCCGACGGGAGCCGGGCGGGCGCGCGGGCGTTCAGGTGTGCGCGTGCGGGCGTCGGGGCCGTCGGACGGGCCGCGGGAAGGAGGTGGTGACGACGCCCCGCCGGAGCCCTGCACGGCTGTGAGAGCGACCACTTGCCCCCGTTTCGGCAGGCAGCGCGGATTAAGCCCCGGTAAACTCCTTGTTCGCCATTTCCGGCGCCCGGTGAAAGGGCCCGTCGCCGTCCGGTCGGGACGGCCGCGGCAGAGGGAGGCCGGGCGTGCGCCAGTCGCGGGAACCAGCCCGCGCGCCGGGACGCCGTGGTCCCCGGCCGTCCGGTCGAAGGTCGCCGGCACCGCAGTGGTCCCGAGCTTTTGGAGGGTTTGACATGCGTCCGTCCCTGGCTGTGAGTGACCGGATCAAGGTGCCCGGCGCGTCCGCCGCCGCGCCACCGTCCCCCGGCTCGCCCGAGCCGGGGAGCACCGTATGACACTCGTCGAGTCGCCCTTCCCGCTCCTGGAGGACCCCGCCCCGGCCGGTGCCGCCGGCGTCCCCGGCGAACCGGGTCCCGCGCTCTTCCGGGCCGGCGCCGCCGCCCCCGAGCGCACCCTGCTCGGCATCCTGGCCGCCACCGCCCGGGCGCACCCCACCGCGCCCGCCGTCGACGACGGCACCACGGCGCTGAGCTACCGCGCCCTCGCCGCGGCGGCCGAGCGCCTGCGCCGCCGCCTGGCGGAGGCCGGCATCGGGGCCGGCGACCGGGTCGGCGTACGGGTGCCCTCGGGCACCGCCGACCTGTACGTGGCGATCCTCGCCGTGCTCTGCGCGGGCGCCGCCTATGTGCCGGTCGACGCCGAGGACCCGGAGGAACGCGCCCGGCTGGTCTTCTCCGAGGCACAGGTGTGCGCCGTCATCGGCGAGCACCTCGCGATCACCGCGTGGGCAGGGCCCCGCGGCACCGCAGGCCGCCGTCCCGGGCCGGACGACGACGCGTGGATCATCTTCACCTCCGGTTCCACCGGCAGGCCGAAGGGCGTCGCCGTCACCCACCGTTCGGCCGCCGCGTTCGTCGACGCCGAGGCGCGTCTGTTCCTCGCGGACGAGCCGCTCGGACCCGGCGACAGGGTGCTGGCCGGGCTGTCGGTGGCGTTCGACGCCTCCTGCGAGGAGATGTGGCTGGCGTGGCGGCACGGAGCCTGCCTGGTACCCGCGCCGCGCTCCCTCGTGCGCACCGGCCTGGACCTCGGCCCGTGGCTGGTCGAGCAGGGCATCACCGTCGTGTCCACCGTCCCCACCCTGGCCGCGCTGTGGCCCGTGGAGGCGCTGGACGACGTCCGCCTGCTGATCTTCGGCGGGGAGGCCTGCCCGCCCGAACTCGCCGAGCGCATGGCCGTCGAGGGCCGCGAGGTGTGGAACACCTACGGCCCGACCGAGGCCACCGTCGTCGCCTGCGCCGCCCAGCTCACCGGCGAGGGCCCGGTCCGCATCGGGCTGCCCCTGGACGGCTGGGAGCTCGCCGTGGTGGACGTCCACGGCGAACCGCTGCCCATGGGCGCGACCGGCGAGCTGGTCATCGGCGGGGTCGGCCTCGCCCGCTACCTGGACCCCGCCAAGGACGCCGAGAAGTACACCCCGCTGCCCGCCCTCGGCTGGGACCGCGCCTACCGCAGCGGCGACCTGGTCCGCGCGGACACGGAGGGCCTGGTCTTCGTCGGCCGCGCCGACGAGCAGGTCAAGCTCGGCGGCCGCCGCATCGAACTGGGCGAGATCGACGCCGCCCTGCAGGCGCTGCCCGCCGTCGCCGGCGCTGCCGCCGCCGTACGCACCACCAAGGGCGGCAACCAGATCCTGGTCGGCTACGTCGCGGTGACCGAGGACTTCGACCAGGCCGACGCGCTCGCCCGGCTCCGCGAGGCGCTGCCCGCCGCCCTCGTGCCGCTGGTCGCGGTCGTCGGCACCCTGCCGACGCGGACCTCGGGCAAGGTCGACCGGGACGCGCTGCCCTGGCCGCTGCCCGGGCTCGAGACGCCCGCCGCGGAGCTCGCCGGCACCGAGGGGCTGCTCGCCGGGCTGTGGGGGGAACTCCTCGGCGCTCCGGTGACCGGGCCCGAGGCCGACTTCTTCGCGCTCGGCGGAGGGAGCCTCACGGCCGCCCGCCTCGTCTCCCAGCTGCGCGGCCGCTACCCCGCAGCCGCCGTCGGTGACGTCTACCAGCACCCCACCCTCGGGGCGCTCGCCGCCCGCCTGGACGAGGCCGCCGCCCGCCGCGCCGCCGCGCGCCCGGTACGGCCGGTGCCCCGGCGGGCCGCGGCGGTCCAGCTGGCGCTGATGCCGCCGCTGCTCGTCCTGGCCGGACTGCGCTGGGGTGTCGTGGCGGCCGCCATCGGCAACACGCTGCTCCTCCTCGGCGCCTTCCCCTGGGTACCGGCCGTCTCCTGGTGGTGGGTGCTGGCCGGCTGGGCGCTGCTCGTCAGCCCCGCCGGACGGGTCGCCGTCTCGGCGGGCGGCGCCCGGCTGCTGCTGCGCGGGGTGCGTCCCGGCACCTATCCGCGCGGCGGGGCGGTGCACCTGCGCCTGTGGGCCGCCGAACGCCTGGCGCACGTCAGCGGCGCCGGCAACCTCACCGGCGCCTGGCTGAGCCACTACGCCCGCGCGCTGGGCGCCAAGGTCGGCGACGGCGCCGACCTCCACGCGCCGCCGCCGGTCACCGGCATGCTCAAGCTCGGCAAGGGCAGCGCGGTCGAGCCCGAGGTCGACCTGTCCGGGCACTGGCTCGACGGCGACCTGCTGCACATCGGCAAGATCCGCGTCGGGGCGGGCGCCACGGTCGGGTCGCGCAGCACCCTCCTGCCCGGCGCCCGGATCGGCAAGCGCGCCGAGATCGCCCCCGGCTCCGCCGTGGTCGGCGCGGTCCGGGCGGGGCAGCGCTGGGGCGGTGTGCCCGCCGTCCGCAGGGGCAAGGCCCCGCACCGCGGCGCCGACTCCCGGCCGCCGCGGCGGCTGCGCTGGGCGGCGGCGTACGAGGCGACCGCCTTCGCCCTGGACCTGCTGCCCGCGGTGTCGGCGCTGCCCGCCCTGCTGGTGGCGGCCCGCTTCCTGCGCGACGCCGGTGCCGCGCCGCTGTCCGCCGCGCTCACCGCCGTCCCCCTGGCCGCGCTCGCCTGGCTGCTGACGTACGCGCTGCTGGTGCTGGCCGGGGTGCGGCTGCTGGGCGTCGGGCTGCGCGAGGGCCACCACCCCGTGCACGGCCGCGTCGCCTGGCAGGCGTGGACGACGGCCCGGCTCATGGACCGGGCCCGCACCCATCTGTTCCCGTTCTACGCCAGCCTGCTCACGCCCGTGTGGCTGCGGGCGCTCGGCATGAAGGTCGGCCGCCGGGTGGAGGCGTCCACCGTGCTGGCGCTGCCCACGATGACCACCGTCGGCGACGGGGCCTTCCTCGCCGACGACACCATGGTCGGCAGCTACGAGCTCGGCGGCGGCCGGATGCGCATCGCCGAGGCCCGGATCGGCAAGAAGGCCTTCCTCGGCAACTCCGGCATGACCGCCCCCGGCCGCTCGGTGCCGAAGAACGGCCTGGTCGGCGTGCTCTCGTCGACGCCCAAGGGCGCCAAGGCGGGCAGCTCCTACCTCGGCATGCCGCCGATGAAGCTGCCCCGGGTCCCCGAGGAGGGCGACCGCAGCCGCACCTTCGCGCCCCCCCGGCGGCTCGTGCTGGCCCGCGCGGCCGTCGAGCTGTGCCGGGTCGTCCCCGTGATGTGCGCGGTCGCGCTGGTGGTGCTGGTGCTCGCCGGGTACGCGGCGGTGGCGGGCCGGTACGGGGTGCCGGTGGCGCTCGCCGCCGGCGGGGCGCTGCTCGCGGGCGCCGGTGCGGCCGCCTGCGCGGTGGCCGTCGTGATGAAGTGGCTGTTGGTGGGGCGGGTGCGGGCGGGCGAACGGCCGCTGTGGAGCTCGTTCGTGTGGCGCAACGAACTGGCCGACACCTTCGTCGAGGTGCTGGCCGTGCCGTGGCTGGTCGGCGCGGTCGGCGGCACCCCGCTGATGAACCTGTGGCTGAGGTGCCTGGGGGCGCGGATCGGGCGCGGCGTATGGTGCGAGACGTACTGGCTGCCGGAGGCGGACCTGGTCCGGGTCGGGGACGGCGCGACCGTCGGCCGCGGCTGCGTGGTACAGACACACCTGTTCCACGATCGGATCTTGCGGATGGACGAGGTCGTACTCGGCGCGGGCGCGAGTCTGGGCCCGCACGGCATCGTGCTGCCCGGCGCGACGGTCGGGGCCCGCAGCGCGATCGGCCCGGCCTCGCTCGTCATGCGGGGCGAGGACGTGCCCGGGGGCACCCGCTGGCTCGGCAACCCGATCTCCGCCTGGCACACAGAGGGGGCCCGCACAGGGTGAGCAGCGGCAAGCGCGTGCGTGGCGGGGCCGCCGTCCCCGCCACGCCCGGGGCGGAGGTGTCCGCGGACTCCTACTTCCCCGAGCACGGCAACGGCGGCTACCGGGTCACCCACTACGACCTGGAACTCGACTACCGCCCGGCGGCCAACCGCCTGTCGGGCCGGGCCCGGATCTCCGCGGTGGCGGACCGGGCCCTGTCCGCGTTCAGCCTCGACCTGGGCGCCTTCCGCCTCGACCGGGTCCTCGTCGACGGCCGCCCCGCCCGCTACACCCACCGCGCGGGCAAGCTCCGCGTGAGGCCCGCGAAGGCGCTGCCCGAGGGCCCGTTCGCGGTGGAGGTCCGCTACGTCGGCAACCCGAGGCCCGTCCGCTCCCGCGACTGGGGGGAGCTGGGCTGGGAGCAGCTGGAGGACGGCGCCCTCGTCGCCAGCCAGCCGATCGGCGCGCCCTCCTGGTTCCCCTGCAACGACCACCTCGGCGACCGGGCGGGCTACCGGATCACGGTGACCGCGCCCTCGCCGTACACGGTCGTCGCCAACGGCAGCCTGGAGTCGTACCGGGTGGGCGCCTCCACGACGACCTGGGTGTACGACCAGCCGCGGCCGATGCCGCCGTACCTGGCGACCGTGCAGATCGGCCAGTACGAGCTGATCGACCACCTCGGCGGCCCGCTGCCCCAGCCCGCCGCCGTACCGCCGCGCCTGACCGCCGACTTCGCCCACGACTTCGGACGACAGCCGCGGATGGTGGAGGCGTTCACCGAGTTCTTCGGGCCCTACCCCTTCGGCGAGTACGCGGTCGTCGTGGTCGACGAGGAGCTTGAGGTGCCCGTCGAGGCGCACGGGGTCTCCGTCTTCGGCCGCAACCACCTGGACGGCCGCCGCGGCGGCGAACGCCTCGTCGCCCACGAACTGGCCCACCAGTGGTTCGGCAACAGCCTCGCCCTCGCCGACTGGCGGCACATCTGGCTCAACGAGGGCTTCGCCGCGTACGCCGAGTGGCTGTGGGCGGAGTCCTGCGGCGAGACGACCGCCGCCCGCAGCGCGGCCCGCGCCCACGCCAAGCTCGCCGCCCAGCCCCAGGACCTGCGGCTCGCCGACCCCGGCGTCCGGCGCATGTTCGACGACCGGGTGTACAAGCGCGGCGCGCTCACGCTGCACGCGCTGCGCACGGTCATGGGCGATCCGGCGTTCTTCCGGCTGCTGCGGGCCTGGACCGCCGCCCACCGCCATGGCACCGTGACCACCGGGCAGTTCACCGCCCTGGCCCAGGAGCACACCGGCCGGCCGCTGGAGGAGCTGGTCTTCCACCCGTGGCTGCACGGGACACGGCTGCCACGTCTGCCGATCGGGGGAGCATGAGCGACACGCACACGGACGAGGGCGGCATCGTCGTCTACTGGCGGCCCGGCTGCACCTTCTGCATGAAGCTGCGCGCACAGCTGCGGTTCGCACGGCTGCGCCACACCAAGGTCAACATCTGGCGCGATCCGGACGCCGCCGCCTTCGTGCGCTCCGTGGCGGACGGGAACGAGACCGTGCCGACCGTCACCGTGGCGGGGCGGCCCATGGTCAACCCGTCGCTGCGGCAGCTGAGGGAGGCGGTCAGGGCGTACGCCCCGCACCTTCAGCCGAAGCGCGACACATAGCGGCGCTGCCAGGGCGTCTCCACCGCGCGCCGGGCGTAGTGCTCGCGCACGTAGGCGACGGCCTCGCCTGGCGGCACCCCGTCCAGCACCGCCAGGCACGCCAGGGCCGTGCCCGTACGGCCGACCCCGCCGTGGCAGGCGACCTCCACCCGCTCGCTTGCCGCCCGGCGCCACGCCTCGCGCAGCGTCTCCGGGGCGGCGGCGCGGTCCGCCGGCAGCCGGAAGTCCGGCCAGCGCACCCAGCGGCTCTCCCAGGCCACCGCCGGGGGCTCGTGGCCCAGCAGATACAGCCCGAACGTGGGGACGGGCCCGGCCGGCAGCGGATGCCGCAGCCCCCGGCCGCGCACCAGCCGCCCGGACGGCAGTCGCAGCACCCCCGGTGCGCCCGGCTCCCAGCCGGGCACGGGCTCAGCGCCCATGGCCGCCGCCCGCCGCCGGGTAGAGCACGGCGCCGGTCAGGCCGCCGTCGTCCGCGGCGTCCGCCCGCAGGCCGGACAGCCGCAGGCAGGCCTCGGCGGTGTCGTCCACGGGCGGGCACTCGACCCGCACGGAGCCGACCGCGGTCACCGCGCCGTCGTGGTGCAGTTCCCCGCCGGCGGACGGTGCGGGCAGCCCGCCGTGCAGGGTGCCGAGGGCGACGACGTCGCCGGACGCGCCCGAGGCCTCCCGGATGCCGAAACGCCAATGGGCGTCGCTCGCTTTGAGGAGGTATTTCCCGGACCTCCCGCATTCCGCCAGGGAATCCCCGCGGGCGCGGACCAGTTCGGCTATAGCGCAGCACAACGGGGCGTCATGTCCGGCCGCCGTGCGGAAACGGCTGAAATCGGCGAGCGGCGCGGACCGCATCGCGCGGTCGAGCAGGACGACCGCCGACTCCCGTGCGTGCGGATGGCCGTGCTCGGCGATGTCCAGCAGGAACGGGGCCGCGACGACGGCGCCGGGAAGCACCTCCCCGGTGCGTCCGCGCAGCAGGGAACTGCTGGTCAGGGCCGCCACCGCGGAGGCGACCGCGTCGAGGTCGCGCGCGGCGGCGAGTGCCCTCAGGCCGTCCCGGGCGTCCTCGGTCCGAGGGCGCGGCCGCGGCGTGGGAATGGCATTCCAGTTGACGGCGTCGATCTCGGTGAGCAGCATCCGCACATGATTCCACCCGCTCCGGAATTTCGGGGTTCCGCATGCGGGACAAGCGTTCGAGCGGCTATCCTCCGCCGCCTCAGGCGGTGTGACGCAGATACAGCGCGCCGCAACTGTGGCAGAACGGCTGCGCCGCCGGCGTCCCCCACACGTCCTCCGCCTGCACGGCCGCGGCGGGGGAGAGCTCCCGCCCGCACAGCCCCGTCGCGGCGCCGTCCTCGACCATGTGCCACGCCCGCACCGGGCCGTCGCCGGCCGGGCCGCCGTTCTCGGTGTCGTACTCCGCACGCATCTCGTACACGGGCATCGTGGTGCCTCCGGGTGGGTCATGCCCCTTGTGGTGCCGGTAGTCCAGTATGTCCGTGCGCCACACCCTCGGCGATCCCGGCCGCGCCGGGGGCGGGAGTGCCGCGGTGGAGCGGCCCGGGGGGCTCGGTCAACGACCGTGCGGCGCCGGTGGGTTGGCCGCGGCGAGCGGCGAACCGCCCTCAACCGCCCTTCGGTGGCGGAGTCCGAGTGGCCCCGCGGGGCGGACGCCACGGGTGACCGGTGGACGGCGGACCGTCACCGATTCGGTCACCCATCGTGATCGGGGAAGTTCCCACCGCATGAATGAAGTCCGAAATTAGGGGATTTCACCCTATGTATTGACTGCGGGGAGTAATGGAACCTAGGGTTCATGTCAGAGGACGACTCCTGTGAGCCGTATCCCGTCCGATATTCCACGTCTGTGATGGTGTGTCCGCACCCGAGGTCCGGACGCACCCCCCGTCGCACCAGTGCCATGCGCATCGGCCGGTGCGACCCGCGCACGGTCGCACGCGACCGGCGCCGACGTTCCGCACCTCGAAGGGGAACGACAATGCGCGTCCAGAGCATGACCATCCGCCGGGTCGCCGCGGCGGCACTCGCGGCACCGATCCTCGCCCTCGTCGGAGCCGGCGCGGCCGGCGCGGCGCCGCAGCAGGCGGCCCCCGCCTCGCACCAGTCCGTCGTCACCCACGGGGACGGCTGCAGGGGCTACGGGGACTGGGGTTACGGATGGCGTTACAACCACCACTACGACAACGGCTGTGGCTACGGCTGGGGAGGTTACGGCTGGGGAGGTTACGGCGGCTACGACAACGGCTACGACAACGGCGTCGTCGTGGTGGTGCTGTAACCGTCAGTGAACCCGCGTTCGCCCGGCGTCTGTCACGGCCACACCAGGCAGTACAGCTGGTGCCCGCTCTCGTGGCAGCGCTGGGCGAAGTCCTGCCACTCGTGCAGCATCTTGTAGATCATGAACGCGTCCCGCGGTCCTCGGCGGTCGGGGACGGTGGACCAGATGAAGGCGGCGGCGCCGAGGGCCTCCTCGTCGGCCTTGCGCAACGGCTCGACGACGGAATGGGGCAGTTTGACGACGGCGTAGTCGGGATGGAGCACCACGAGTTCCAGCGGCGGGACCTTCGCCGGGGGTATGCCCTCGATCCCGGTCAGCACCATCGCGGCCATCGTCTCCGGCTTGACCTTGGTGTACATGCCCTGACCCAGCTCGTCGCCGCCGAGTTCCTCGGGTCGCATCGAGATGGGGACCCGAGCGGCGGTGGCGCCGTCGGGCGCGCCGAAGTACTTGTAGGTCACCCCCACTCGGCCACCCCTGCTCCCGCTTTTCTCAACGGCCCTGTCGCGCTCTTTCGGCGGCCGGCGGCGCCGACCGGTGGGGCGGGCGTGCTCCGCGCCCGGGTCTTCCGACCCGTCGCCCACGTCACCGCGTTCGCCACCGCGCTGCATTCCACTACCCGACCATCCGCAGACCCAACCGCGCAACCCGATCATCGTCTCAGATGCACGGTCGATACCTCGTCGCGCAACGCCCGGCATTTGAGAGCATGTGCTTGTGAGCTATCCGTACGCCTACGAAGCGCCAGTTTCTCAGACCTTGTTCGATCGAGCAGCCGCCGTGACCCCTGGTGGGGTGAACAGCCCGGTACGCGCCTTTCGTGCCGTGGGCGGTACGCCCCGGTTCATGGTGTCCGGAACGGGTCCCTACCTGAAGGACGCGGATGGTCGCGAATACGTCGACCTCGTCTGCTCGTGGGGGCCGATGATCCTCGGCCACGCCCACCCCGAGGTGATCGCCGCCGTGCAGGCGGCGGTTGCGCGGGGTACGTCCTTCGGCACTCCCGGTGAGGGTGAGGTGGAACTGGCCGAGGAGATCGTGGCGCGCGTCGCGCCGGTGGAGCAGGTACGGCTGGTCTCCTCCGGCACCGAGGCCACGATGTCGGCGATCCGGCTGGCGCGCGGGTTCACGGGCCGGGCCAAGGTGATCAAGTTCGCGGGGTGTTACCACGGTCATGTGGACGCCCTGCTGGCCGCCGCGGGTTCCGGGGTTGCCACGTTCGGGTTGCCGGACACCCCCGGGGTGACGGGCGCGCAGGCCGGCGACACGATCGTGCTCCCCTACAACGATCTCGGCGCGGTACGGGCCGCGTTCGCCGCCCACCCCGGCGAGATCGCCTGCGTGATCACCGAGGCGTCGCCCGGCAACATGGGCGTCGTGCCGCCGGCCGAGGGCTTCAACCAGGGCCTGGCGGACCTCTGCCGCGAGAACGGCGCGCTCTACATCTCCGACGAGGTCATGACGGGCTTCCGCGTCTCGAAGGCCGGCTGGTACGGCATCGACGGCGTGCGCCCCGACCTGATGACCTTCGGCAAGGTGATGGGCGGCGGCTTCCCCGCCGCGGCGTTCGGCGGCCGTGCCGACGTGATGGCGCACCTCGCGCCCGCCGGGCCGGTCTACCAGGCGGGCACGCTCTCCGGTAACCCGGTGGCCACCGCCGCGGGCCTCGCCCAGTTGCGGCTGCTGGACGACGCGGTGTACGAGACCGTCGACTCCGTCGCCGCGGAGGTGTCGGGCCTGGTCACCGCCGTGCTCGCCAAGGAGGGCGTGGCGCACCGCCTGCAGGCGGCGGGCAACATGTTCTCGGTGTTCTTCACCGAGGACCGGGTGACGAACTACGACGAGGCCAGAAAGCAGGAGGCGTTCCGCTTCACCGCCTTCTTCCACGCGATGCTCGCCCAGGGCGTGTACCTGCCTCCCTCCGCCTTCGAGTCGTGGTTCGTGTCGTCGGCGCACGACGGCGCCGCCGTCGAGCGCGTCGCCGCGGCCCTGCCGGCCGCCGCCCGAGCCGCCGCGGAGGCCACGGCATGAGCGAGATCACGGTCGTCCACCTGATGCGGCACGGCGAGGTCGAGAACCCCACCGGCGTGCTCTACGGGCGTCTGCCCGGCTACCACCTGTCCGATCTGGGCCGGAAGATGGCCGACCGGGTCGCCGAGCACCTCGCGGGCCGCGACATCCGCCATGTCGTCGCCTCCCCGCTGGAGCGCGCTCAGGAGACCGCGGCGCCGATCGCCGCCGTCCTCGGCCTCGACGTCGCGCGCGACGATCGGCTGATCGAGGCGGACAACGTCTTCCAGGGCAAGACCTTCGGCGTCGGCGACGGCGCGCTCAAGCGTCCCGCCAACTGGAAGCACCTGGTCAACCCGTTCCGGCCGAGCTGGGGCGAGCCCTACGCGGACCAGGTCGTCCGCATGACGGCGGCGCTGGAGGCGGCCCGGGACGCGGCGCGCGGCCACGAGGCGGTGTGCGTCAGCCACCAGCTGCCGATCTGGATCGTGCGCAGCGCCGTCGAGCAGCGGCGCCTGTGGCACGACCCGCGCAAGCGGCAGTGCACCCTGGCGAGCCTGACGTCCTTCACGTTCGAGGGCGACCGGATCGTCTCCGTCGGCTACACCGAGCCCGCCCGCGACCTGGTCCCCGCGCACCTGCTGGCCGGGGCGAAGCCGGTCAAGGGCGGCAGCAAGGGCTTCGGCGCGTAGCCGTTCCCGGGTGGCGCCGGTCACGGAGACCGGCGCCACCGCGCACGCTCCGCGACGGCCGCCGCCGCCCGGCCCGATCCGGTGTCCCGAGGCGGTGAATTTCCTCGCCCCGGGAAGGAACCCGCCGCACGCCCATGGCATCTAGCGCGATGGGGCCGAGGCACGGCACGGGGATTGGGGCGCGGAATGCGGGACATCAGCCGACGAGGAGTACTGGGCCTGGCGGCCGGAGCGGCCGCGGCCGGACTGGCGGGCTGCGCCGGGGAGGGCCCCGGCGACCGGCACGCGAACGGGGGGTCCCCGCCGTCGCCGACGCCGTCCGCGGGCAGCCCGCGGGTGTCGCCCTCCCCGTCCCCGTCGGTGCGGACGATAGGTGACGGTTCCACGGCCGACACCGGGCCGCAGCCGCACCAGCCCGTGGTGGAGCGCCTGGAACCGGGGGAGAAGCCGCCGCAGTTCGTGATCTTCTCCTGGGACGGGGCGGGCGAACTGGACAACGGGCTCTTCGAGCGGTTCCGGAAGCTCGCGGTCGAGCACGACGCGAAGATGACCTTCTTCCTCTCCGGCGTCTATCTGCTCCCCGAGTCGAAGAAGCGGCTCTACAAGCCGCCGCGCAATCCCGTGGGCGCCTCCGACATCGGCTACCTCACCGACGCCCACATACGCGTCACCCTGGAGCAACTGCGGCTGGCCTGGCTGGAGGGCCATGAGATCGGCACGCACTTCAACGGCCACTTCTGCGCGGGGTCCGGCTCGGTGGGCCGCTGGAGCCCGGCCGACTGGCGCAGCGAGATCGAACAGGCCGTCGGCTTCGTGGAGAAGTGGCGAACCCACACAGGCTTCACCGACCTGCCCCCGCTGCCCTTCGACTACCGCAAGGAACTGGTCGGCGGCCGTACGCCCTGCCTGCTGGGCCAGGGTTCGCTGCTGCCCACCGCCGCCCGCCTGGGCTGGCGCTACGACGCCAGCGGACCGGGCGGTCTGCAGGTGTGGCCGGGCAAGAGCCACGGGCTGTGGAACCTGCCGCTGCAGGCGGTGCCCTTCCCCGGCCGCTCCTTCGAGGTGCTGTCGATGGACTACAACATGCTGGCCAACCAGTCGGTGAACTCCACGCGCGGCAACCCCGCTCGCTACCCGGCCTGGCAGCGGCAGGCCCGAGACGCCTACTTGGCGGGCTTCAGCCGGGCGTACGAGACCAACCGGGCGCCGCTGTTCATCGGCAACCACTTCGAACAGTGGAACGGCGGGATCTACATGGACGCCGTCGAGGAGGCGCTCCGGCGGATCGCCGACCACCGGGACGTGCGGCTGGTGTCGTTCCGCCAGTTCGTGGACTGGCTGGACGCGCAGGACCCGGCGGTCCTGGCGAAGCTGCGCACCCTCGGGCCGGGGCAGCGCCCGGCGGGCGGCTGGCGCCGATTCCTCGCGCAGGAACGTTCCTCCAAGTCCCCTTCGTCCTCTGTCTCCCCTTCCTTCTCCTGAGCGTCTGATCCGACCGGTTCGCACACCTGGCCGGGGCCGCGATTAACCGTCGCTTACTTGGGGCATTTGCCGCTTTCGGCAAAGCTGTCGGGGGTGCGTAAGATCGCCCCCGGCCTCATGCGAAACTTTTCACATGAGTCCTACGCGCGCCCTCCGACGCCGTCCGCTCCGCCGTGCCGCCGCACTCGCCGGGGCAGCCGCGTTCGCGCTGGCCGTCACGGCCTGCTCGACCTCCACCGCGTCCTCCAACGGCACCGGCTCCGGGACGAACTACGTCGGCGGGACGGGTGAGATCTCCACGGTCGAGCCGGGGCACCGGGTGGCCGCGCCGGAGCTGAACGGGAAGTCCGTGGAGGGCGCCCCGCTGAGCCTCGCCGACCACAAGGGCAAGGTCGTCGTCCTCAACATCTGGGGCTCGTGGTGCCCGCCCTGCCGGGCCGAGGCGCCGCACCTGGCGAAGGTGGCGAAGGAGACCGGGTCCCAGGGCGTGCAGTTCCTCGGCATCAACACCCGGGATCTGCAGACCGCGCAGGCCAAGGCCTTCGAGAAGGAGTTCGCCATCCCCTTCCCGAGCTTCTACGACCCGTCCGGCGACCTGGTGCTGCGCTTCCCCAAGGGCAGCGTCAACCCGCAGGCCATTCCCTCCACGCTGATCATCGACCGCCAGGGGAAGATCGCGGTGCGCGCGCTGAAGGAACTGAGCGCCGACGAGCTGCACGAGGTCCTCGACCCGGTGATCGCGGAGAAGTGACGTGAGCGCACTCGCCGCCGGTGCCAACCAGACCGTGCTGAACGGCGCCCTGCTCGCCGCCGTGCCGATCGCGCTCCTCGGCGGCCTGGTCTCGTTCTTCTCGCCGTGTGTGCTGCCGCTCGTCCCCGGCTACCTGTCGTACGTGACCGGCGTCACCGGCACCGACCTGGCCGAGGCCCGGCGCGGCCGGATGCTCGCGGGCGCCTCGCTGTTCGTCCTCGGCTTCACCGCCGTGTTCGTCTCCGGCGGCGCGCTGTTCGGCAACTTCGGCTGGACGCTGCAGGAGCACAGGGCGGTCATCAGCAAGGTGCTCGGCGCGCTCACCATCGTCATGGGCCTGGCCTTCATGGGCCTGGTGGGCGGCATCACCCAGCGCGAGTTCCGCTTCCACCGCAGGCCCACGATGGGCCTGGTGGGGGCGCCGCTGCTCGGCCTGCTCTTCGGCATCGGCTGGACCCCGTGCATCGGCCCGACCCTGGCCGCCGTCAACGCGCTCGCCTTCAACGAGGCCAGCGCGGGCCGCGGCGCGCTGCTCACCGCCGTCTACTGCCTCGGCCTCGGCCTGCCGTTCATCGTGGCGGCCGTCGCCTTCCGCCGCGCGCTCGGCGCCTTCGGCTGGGTCAAGCGCCACTACGTGTGGGTGATGCGGATCGGCGGTGGCATGCTCGTCGCCGTGGGCCTGCTGCTCGTCACCGGCGTGTGGGACCACATCGTCTACCAGATGCAGATCTGGTCGTCCGGCTTCACTCCAGGGATCTGATCCATGAGCTCCAAAGACACCGCGGGGGCACCCCCCGGCGCGGCGGCGGACACCGGTGCCGACCTCGGCGCGGCCGGCGCACAGTTGTCGACCGCGCCCGTCGAGGACCTCGGCCAGGCCGTCCCCGGCTCCTTCGGCGGCGTCCGCAAGCCGGGCACGGCCGGCGCGCTCGCCTGGACCGGCCGCGAGGCCGGGGGCTGGGTGCGCTGGACGTGGCGTCAGCTCACCTCCATGCGGGTGGCGCTGATCCTGCTCTTCCTGCTGTCGCTGGCCGCCGTCCCCGGTTCGCTGGTGCCGCAGACAAGCGTCGACGAGATCAAGGCGCAGAACTTCAAGGACGCCCACACCACGGTGGCGCCGCTGTACGAGAAGCTCGGGCTGTTCGACGTCTACAGCTCGGTGTGGTTCTCGGCGATCTACATCCTGCTGTTCGTCTCGCTCGCCGGCTGCATCGTGCCGCGCAGCTGGCAGTTCGTCGGCCAGCTCCGCGCCAAGCCCCCGGCGGCGCCGCGCCACCTCACCCGGCTCCCGGCGTACGCGACCTGGCGCACCGAGGCCGAGCCGGAGACCGTGCTCGCCTCCGCGCAGCGCCTGCTGCGCGCCCGCCGCTTCCGCACCGAGGCCGCCGGCTCGGCGGTCGCGTCGGAGAAGGGCTTCCTGCGGGAGGCCGGCAACCTGCTGTTCCACGTCGCCCTGTTCGGACTGCTGATCTCCTTCGCGGTGGGCGGGCTGTTCAAGGCCGAGGGCGGCAAGCTGATCGTCGAGGGCGACGGCTTCAACAACACGCTCACCCAGTACGACGACTTCAAGCCGGGGACCTTCTACGACGCGGACGACCTGGACACCTTCGGCTTCAAGCTGGACGGCTTCAACGCCTCGTACGCGCGCAGCGGCCCCCAGAAGGGCACCCCGCGCACCTTCCGCGCCAACATCCGCTACTGGACGAGCCCGGGCGGCAAGCAGACGAAGTCCGCGATCGAGGTCAACGAGCCGCTGGAGGTGGGCAGCTCCAAGGTCTACCTGATCGGCCACGGCTACGCGCCCGTCGTCACCGTCAAGGACGGTCAGGGCAACGTCGTCTTCCAGGGCCCGGTCCCGTTCCTGCCGCAGGACGGCAACCAGACCTCGGTCGGTGTGATCAAGGCGATGGACGTCCGCGACCACGCCGACCGCAAGACCCAGTACGGCTTCCAGGGACTGTTCACCCCCACCTTCGCGCTGAACGCGCAGCAGGGCCCGCACTCGTCCTTCCCGGCCCTGGACTACCCGGCGCTCGTCCTCACCGCCTACCACGGCGACCTGGGCGTGGACGCCGGCCTGCCGCAGAACGTGTACCAGCTCGACACCAAGAAGATGAAGCAGTTCAAGGACGCCGACGGCCAGATCGTCAGCAAGGCGATGAAGCCGGGGGAGACCCTCGCGCTGCCCGACGGCGACGGCTCGCTCACCTTCGACGGCGTCAAGACCTGGGCCACCTTCCAGGTCTCCCACCAGGTCGGCAACGGCTGGGCGCTGATCAGCGCCGTGGCCGCGATCGCCGGGCTGGCCGGCTCGCTGTTCATCCAGCGCCGCCGGGTCTGGGTGCGCGCGGTGCGCGGCGACGACGGCACCACCGTCGTCGAGCTGGCCGGACTCGGCCGCAGCGAGTCGGCGCGGATCGCCGACGAACTGGGCGAACTCGCCGCCGCCCTCACGGCCACGGCCCCGCCGCTGCCCGCGGTGGACCCCGAACCCTCAGAAGAACCCCTGCCTCACGACGAAGGAGCGCGCGCGTGACCACCGCTGCCGCGGTCAACGAGAACGTCGCCCACATCAGCAACCTACTGATCTACTCGGCGATGGCGGTCTACACGCTGGCCTTCCTCGCGCACATCGCGGAGTGGGTCTTCGGCAGCCGCAGCAAGGTCGCCAGGACCTCCGCCGCGCTCGCCCCCGCCGCCGGGTCCGTGCCCGCGGTCACCGTGACCGTGAAGCAGGGCGGCGGCACCGCCACCCTGACGCGGCCCGAGGTCGTCACCCGGGCCTCCGCCAGTGACCGCGGCATCGCCGACGGTCCCGGCGCGGCAGGCGACACCGAGCAGGGCGACCTCTACGGCCGCATCGCGGTGTCCCTGACCGTGCTGGCGTGGGCGCTGCACGTGGGCGGCGTCGTGGCCCGCGCGGTCTCGGTGCAGCGCGCCCCCTGGGGCAACATGTACGAGTTCTCCACCACCTTCGGCGCCACGGCGGTCACCGCCTACCTGGTGCTGCTCCTGCTGGGCAAGAAGGTGCGCTGGATCGGGCTCTTCCTGACCACCTCGGTGCTGCTCGACCTCGGCCTCGCCGTCTCGGTCCTCTACACCGACAGCGACCAGCTGGTCCCGGCCCTGCACTCGTACTGGCTCTGGATCCACGTCTCCTGCGCCATCATCTCCGGCGCCGTGCTCTACCTGGGCGCGGTCTCCAATGTGCTCTACCTCTTCCGCGACCGCTACGAGACCGGCCTCGCGGCCCCGGGCGGCAGCAACGAGGGCGCCTGGGCGAACATCATGTACCGCCTGCCGTCGGCCGCGAGCCTGGACAAGTTCGCGTACCGCGTGAACGCCATGGTCTTCCCGCTGTGGACGTTCACGATCATCGCCGGCGCGATCTGGGCCGAGGCGGCCTGGGGCCGCTACTGGGGCTGGGACCCCAAGGAGACCTGGTCCTTCATCACCTGGGTGGTCTACGCGGCCTACCTGCACGCCCGGGCCACCGCCGGCTGGAAGGGCCGCAAGGCCGCCTACCTGGCGCTGCTCGCCTTCGCCTGCTTCCTGTTCAACTACTACGGCGTGAACATCTTCATCACCGGCAAGCACTCCTACGCCGGCGTCTGAGCCCCCCGGCCGGGGTTCAGCCCAGGCCGATCGCGTCCAGCTTCGCCCGCAGGTACGCGTGCGAGTCCACCGGCTCGTACGCGTGCCTGCCCACGGGCGCGGCCAGCGGCGTGACGCGGGTGCCGGGGTCGCACTCGTAGAACCACACCAGCGACATCAGCTCCTCCGCCGGGGCGTCGGCCGGCGGGGGCAGTACGCGGTGCCGTCCGGAACGCCAGCGGTCGCCGGTCCAGCGGGCCATCAGGTCGCCGATGTTGACGGTGAAGGAGTCCGGTTCCCAGGGCGCGTCCTGCCAGCCGTCCTCGTCGGTGTGGACCTGGAGACCGCCCCTGCCCCGCTGGCGGTCGAGCACCGTGACCGTGCCGAAGTCGGTGTGCGGGCCGATCCTGAACTGGCCCGGCTCCGGCGGCCCGACCTCGTCGGTGCCCGGGTACCAGTTGATGTTGAAGCCCCAGGTGGGATGGCGGGTGTGCCGGGTGAACAGGTCCCCGGGGCCGCCCAGCGCGGCGGCCAGCAGCTCCAGCAGGTGGTCGGAGAGTCCGCGCATGCGCGCCACGTACGCGCTCACCAGCGGCCGCAGCCGCGGCGCCTCGGCCGGCCAGACGTTGGGCAGGAACCACTCGGCGTCCACCGCCGGGTCGCCGCTCGGCTCCTCGGCGGCGAAGGACCAGGACTCCTTCAGGTCCGGAGGGGTGGCCGTGCCCTCCGCGTAGCCGTTGGCCTCCGCGCCGGGGCCCAGCCAGCCCCGGCCGCCCACCCGCACCGCGTACGGCTCCTTGACGGCGGCGGGCAGCCGGAAGAAGCCGAGGGCGGCCTCCCGGATCGCGGCGCGCAGTCCCGGGTCGACGCCGTGCCCGGTGACAGCAGGAAGCCGGCCGAGCACAGCGCCTCGTCCACGGTGGCGGCGATGCGGGCCCGGGCGGCGGCGTCGCCGGTGAGCCAGGGCCCGAGGTCGATGGTGGGGATCACGCGCCGATGTCCTCGTTCCACAGGTCGGGACGGGCCGCCACGAAGTCCGTCATCAGGGCGACGCACTCCGGGTCGTCCAGCAGCACGATCTCCACCCCGTGCTCCGCCAGCCAGTCGTGGCCGCCGTGGAAGGTGCGGGCCTCGCCGATGACCACCCGGGAGATCCCGAACTGCCGGACCAGGCCGCTGCAGTACCAGCACGGCGACAGCGTCGTCACCATCGTCGTGCCGCGGTAGATGCGCTGCCGCCCGGCGGCGCGGAACGCCGCCGTCTCGCCGTGCATGGACGGGTCGCCGTCCTGCACACGGCGGTTGCGGCCGCGACCCAGCACCGTGCGGCCGTCCGGGCCGTACAGCGCCGCCCCGATCGGGACACCGCCCTCCGCGAGGCCCGCTCGGGCCTCCGCGACGGCCGTCGCCAGCATTGTCCGCGCGTCGTCCATGACGCCCAGTGTCCCGCAGGATCAGCCGCGCGGCTGGTTGTCCTGGCCGTCGCCGGAGCCGCTCTCGCGCTGCCGCAGCTCCTCCTCGCGGCGCCGCAGATCGGCCTCCCAGCTCTTGAGCAGCTGCTCGTCCTTCTTGTTCTCCTCGCGCAGCGAGTGCAGGAACTCCGGGTTGTCGTCCGGCGCGACCCACTGCGTGCGGTGGTTGCGGTGCCATTCCGCGGGCGTGCTCCCGCCCGCCGGGGCCGTGCGGTGCTTGCCGGCCACCAGCCAGGCGATCGGGCCGATCAGCACCTCGCCGAAGAGCAGGATGACGATGACCCAGACGACCTTGGGGAGGCCGCGCACCTGCTCCTCGGGCGTGTTGAGGCAGTCGATGAAGGCGTAGATCCACAACGCCAGCACCAGCAGGAACGGGATGTACCGGATCATCGCGGAGGTGCCCCCCAGGCAGCGGCGGCGGGGCGCGGCAGGGCCCCGGTGACGGGTACAGGGTAGTCCGTGCCGGATACTGGACCGCATGGCTTACGACGATCTTCGCTCGCTGCTGAGGGCCCTGGAGAAGGAGGGGGACCTCAAGCGCGTCAAGGCAGAGGTCGACCCGTACCTGGAGGTCGGTGAGATCGTCGACCGCGTCAACAAGGCGGGCGGCCCGGCGCTGCTGTTCGAGAACGTCAAGGGCTCCTCGATGCCCCTGGCGATGAACGTCTACGGCACCGACCGGCGGCTGCTGAAGGCGCTCGGCCTGACGTCCTACGCCGACATCGGCGACCGCATCGGCGGGCTGCTCAAGCCGGAGCTGCCGCACGGCTTCGTCGGCGTCCGCGAGGCCTTCGGCAAGCTCGCCGGGATGACGCACGTACCGCCGAAGAAGGTGAAGGACGCCCCCGTCCAGGAGGTCGTGCTCACCGGCGACGACGTCGACCTGGACGCGCTGCCCGCGCTGTTCACCTGGCCCGAGGACGGCGGCTCCTTCTTCAACCTCGGCCTGACGCACACCAAGGACCCCGAGACCGGCGTGCGCAACCTGGGCCTGTACCGGCTGCAGCGGCACGACCGCCGCACCATCGGCATGCACTGGCAGATCCACAAGGACAGCCGCAACCACTACCAGGTGGCCCAGCGGCGCGGCGAACGCCTGCCGGTGGCCATCGCGTTCGGCTGCCCGCCCGCCGTGACGTACGCCTCCACCGCGCCGCTGCCGGGCGACATCGACGAGTACCTCCTCGCCGGCTTCGTCGGGGGCAGGCGCATCGAGATGGTCGACTGCAAGACCGTGCCGCTCCAGGTGCCCGCCCAGGCGGAGGTGGTCCTGGAGGGCTGGCTGGAGCCCGGGAAGATGCTGCCCGAGGGGCCGTTCGGCGACCACACGGGCTTCTACACCCCGCAGGAGCCCTTCCCGGCCCTGACCATCGACTGCGTGACGATGCGCAGGCGCCCGCTGCTGCAGTCCATCGTGGTGGGCCGGCCGCCGACCGAGGACGGCCCGCTGGGCCGTGCCACCGAGCGCTTCTTCCTGCCGCTGCTGAAGGTCATCGTGCCGGACATCGTGGACTACCACCTGCCGGAGGCGGGCGGCTTCCACAACTGCGCGATCGTCTCGATCGACAAGAAGTACCCCAAGCACGCCCAGAAGGTCATGCACGCCATCTGGGGCGCGCACATGATGTCGCTGACCAAGCTGATCGTCGTGGTCGACGCCGACTGCGACGTGCACGACCTGCACGAGGTCGCCTGGCGGGCGCTGGGCAACACCGACTACGCCCGCGACCTGTCGGTCGTCGAGGGCCCCGTGGACCACCTCGACCACTCCTCGTACCAGCAGTTCTGGGGTGGCAAGGCGGGCATCGACGCGACCCGGAAGCTGCCCGAGGAGGGCTACACCCGCGACGGCGGCTGGCCCGAGATGGTGCTCTCCGACCCGGAGACCGCCGCGACGGTCGACCGCCGCTGGAAGGAGTACGGCCTGTGAGCGCCGAATCAGCGACCCCGGATCTCTTCGGACCCTCCCCGCGCCCGGACGGCAAGGTCCGGGCGTTCCTGCGGCTGGTGATGATCGAGCACTCGGTCTTCGCCCTGCCCTTCGCCTACATCGCCGCGCTCAGCGCGATGTTCGCGCAGGACCGGTCCGTCCACTGGTGGCAGCTCTTCCTCATCACGGTCGCCATGGTGGGCCTGCGCACCTTCGCCATGGCCTGCAACCGGATCATCGACCGCGAGATCGACGCCCGCAACCCCCGCACCGCGGGACGCGAACTGGTCACCGGCGCCGTGTCGGTGCGCTCGGCGTGGACCGGCGCGCTGATCGCCGTGGTGTTCTTCCTGGGCGCCGCGGCGCTGCTCAACCCGCTGTGCCTGGCGCTGGCGCCGATCGCGGTGGTCCCGATGGTGGTCTACCCGTACGGCAAGCGGTTCACGGACTACCCGCACGCCATCCTCGGCCTCGCCCAGGCCATGGGCCCGGTCGGCGCCTGGCTCGCGGTCTCCGGTTCCTGGTCGTGGGACGCCGTGATCCTCGGCCTCGCGGTGGGGGTGTGGATCGGCGGCTTCGACCTCATCTTCGCCTGCCAGGACGTCGCGGCCGACCGCGCCCACGGGGTGCGCTCGGTGCCGGCCCGCTTCGGCGTCGACGGCGCGCTGTACGGGGCGCGGGTGAGCCATGCGGTGACGACCGCGCTGCTCGTCTGGTACGGACTCGCGGTCGGCGCCGGGGCGTTCTGGTGGGTCGGCATGCTGATCGTGGGCGGCGCCTTCGTCTACGAGCACAGCATCGTGAAGCCCGGCGACCTCAGCAGGCTCAACCGGGCGTTCTTCACGGTCAACGGCTTCATCGGCATGGCGCTGTTCCTCTGCGCCCTGCTGGACCTCGCGGTGCGCGGCCTGGGCGTCTGACGCCCGGGCCGCGGTCGGCCGCGACCGCTCAGCCGCGCACGAACGGCAGGGCGACGAACTTCGGGTAGCTCCACCACTGGCCACCGTTGGCCTTGGTGCTGCCGATGATGCAGAAGATCACCCCGGTCAGGAGGTGCAGCGCGGCCAAGGCCATCAGGCCGAAGCCCACGAAGGGCAGCCAGACCGGTCCGCCGTGGTCGTACGCGGCCACGGCGGCGAGGCCGCCGCCGTAGCCGACGATGCCCAGGAGGCCCGCGATGGCCGCGGTGATGCCGTAGTTGATCCCCTGCGCGGCGTGGTGCCGGATGAAGGGGTCCTGCTTGTTGCGCTCGTTGGAGCGGATGACCAGCGGGGTCACCCAGGCCAGCGCCCAGCCCAGGCAGCACATGCTGCTGCCCGCCACCACGGTGAGCAGCGCGCCCAGGTGGGCCCACATGGCCGGCGTGGTGGGCGGCCGCAGCGGCGGGGGCGGGAACGGCAGCGGTCCCTGGCCGTGGCCGTAGCCGTAGCCGTACGGGGGCTGCGGCGGTGCGGGCGGCGGGTACGGCGGGGGCGGTGACGGCACGGCGTGGGGACCCTGCGCCGGACCCGGCTGCGGTGGCACGGGCGGCGCCGTGTCCCGCGGCGGTACGTCCTCGTGCTTGCTGAAATCGGTCATGGAGAACCGCCCCCCGTCGTTTGGTCCCCGGATCCTACGGCCTCATCTGATCAGCCCGTCGGCGGGGCGGTCCCGGAAGAGGAAGGCGCCCACGACGCCGCCGACGAGGCCGAAGAGGTGGCCCTGCCAGGAGACCCCCTGCGCGCTGGGCAGGACGCCCCACAGGATCGAGCCGTACGCCACCGCGACGATCAGGCCGACCGCGATGTCGATCAGGCGCCGGTCGACGAAGCCGCGCACCAGCAGGTAGCCGAACAGGCCGAAGACGACGCCGGAGGCACCCGCGGTGTTGGTGTGCGGCGGGGCCACCAGCCAGACCCCGCCGCCGCTCGTCATGATGATCACGAAGACCACGCTCATCAGGCGGCCGATGCCGCGCAGCCCCGCGAGGAAGCCCAGCACGAGCAGCGGCAGGCTGTTGGCGGCCACGTGGTCGAAGCCGAAGTGGATGAACGCGGCGGGGATGATGTCGCGCAGCTCGCCGATCTGCTGCGGCACGATGCCGAAGGTGTCGAGGGCGTGATGGGTCATCACGTCGACGCACTCGATCAGCCAGAGCAGTCCCACCCAGATGAACATGACCGCCGCGGCGGTCTTCGCACGCTCTCCGGGACCCGGTACGGCGCTGCCGCGGACGCGCCGCCGGGCGTCGCCGGCGTCATGGCCGGCGACGGGTTCGTACGCCACAGGTCCCCCCTCGTGGTTGTCCACCGCCCGCCTGTCCGGCCAGGCTTCCCTCACGGTAGACAACGACAAGGGCATCGGTGGCGGTTCCCGGGCCTACTCGTCCATTCCGCCCATCATCAACTGCATCATGGCGCCCATGACGTCCTGCGGGTCGAGCGGGGTGGCGCCGGCCGGAGCGGCGACGGGCGCCGCGTCGGGGGCGAAGCCGACGGTCAGCGGCAGCGCGCCGTGGATCTCGTCACCGGAGTCGAACTGGTCGAGGTCGAGGCTGATCCCCGACAGCGTGCCGTCCTTGACGGCCACGTCCACGGTGACGTCCTTGTCGGGCACGTCCTTCAGGTCGGAGGGCGAGACCCCCTCGGGCAGCTTGTCCGCCAGCGGCTCCAGGGCGTCGGCGAGCGCGTCGGCCGTCTTCCCCGCGGGGACGGTGACCTTGACGATGTCGGCGCCGTCCTTGGTGCCGGCGTCGGTGATCTTCGCGTTGCGCTCCAGGGCCCGGCGCAGCGCCTTGGTGATCCGCTCCTGCGTCCCGGCGTCCAGCTCCGGGGTGTCCGGGAGCGGCGATCCGGCCGGGCCGGCCGCGGCCATGCTCCGGGAGAACTCCTGGAAGGCCGCGGGGTCGACGGAGATCCACTTGCCGCCGAGCGCGTCCTTCACCGACCTGTAGGAGGAGGGCAGCTCGTCCGCGGCGTCGAGGAACGTGCGGAAGCCCTTCATACCGCCCTTGCTCTGCGCGGAGCCGAGATCGTCCGCGAGCGACAGGAACTGCTGCACGTCCACCCGCAGATAGGTCTTCCCGTCCGACAGGCTGCGCATCTCCAGCAGGTCCGCGCCCCGGCCGAACGAGACCCGCAGCGCCACCGAGGCGCCCTCCGCCTTGTCGTCCTTGGCGTCCTTGACGTCCTTGTCGTCCTTGAGGTCCTTCAGCGGCCGGGCGGCGCTCACGGACAGCGAGACGTCGAGACCGGCGAGCATCTTCGCGTCGGCCCGGGTGAATCCGTCCGAGCCCTTGAGCGCGGACCAGATGCGCTGCTCGCTGCCGTCGAAGCCCACGGACACCGTGACGGCCTTCTGCTCGCCGAGGCGGTCGAGCGCCCGCTGGAGCCTGGCACCGGCGCTCAGGTCGCCGGCGGTGCCGCAGGCGGCGGTGGTGGCGATGAAGGCGGCACAGCCGAAGGCGGCGATGCCCTTGCGCGTGGCGTTGATGACGTACTCCTCGGTCGACACGTGAACGAGAACTGGACCCGCGAGGTGGCCGGAAGGTTGTACGAGTGGCCGGATAGGCTCGCGGCATGGACGACAGCGAGCGCGGGACACCGTGGGTGGTCGGGGTCTCCGGGGCCTCCGGGACGCCGTACGCCGCGGCGGTGCTGCGGGCGCTGCTGCACGCCGGTGAGGCGGTGGACCTGGTGGTCAGCCGGGCCGCCCGGCTCACCGTCCTGGACGAGACCGGGGCGCCCTTCCGGGACGCCCACTGGCGCGAGGACCTGGCCCGCTGGCTGGCCCGCGGCGCGGACGGCACCCCCGATCGGTTCGAGACCGATCTGAGCCGGGTGCGGTACTGGTCCGCCGGGGACCTCGCGGCGGGGCCGAGCTCGGGTTCGTACCCGGTCAAGGGGATGCTGATCGTGCCGGCGAGCACGGCCTGCGTGGCGGGCGTCGCCCTCGGGCTCTCCAAGGACCTGCTGCAGCGGGTGGCGAGCGTCACCCTCAAGGAGCGGCGGCCGCTGGTCGTCGCCGTACGGGAGACGCCGCTCGGCGGCCAGACCCTGCGGCACCTGGTCGCGCTGGACGAGGCGGGCGCCGTGGTGCTGCCGGCCTCGCCCGCCTTCTACGCGGGGGCCAGGGACATCCAGGACCTGGTGGACTTCGTCGCGGGCCGGGTACTGGACGCCGTACAGGTGCCGCACAAGCTGTACCGGCGCTGGGAGGGCGAGCTGGGCGCCGCCGGGGCCGGGGTCGACGGGGCTGCCGCGGATTGATGCGCAGGGCACATCCCCGTGGATGCCTTAGATTCTTGTCCTGACAGCTCAGTCGTGGCATGAATGAAGGGGTCCAGTCTGATGGACGCGGTGGACAGGCAGCTCATCCAGGCCCTCCGTGAGAACGGCCGGGCCTCGTACGCCGAGCTGGGCCGGCTGGTGGGCCTGTCCGGACCGAGCGTCACCGACCGGATCAACCGGCTGGAGCAGGCCGGAGTGATCACCGGCTACCGCGCCACGATCCACCCCGCGGCCCTCGGCCTCGGGGTGACCGCGCTGGTGGGGCTGCAGCTCAGCGACGCCGCCGACCACGAGGACGTGGCCACCCGGCTGCGCGACCTGGACGAGATCGAGGACTGCTGGTTCATCGCCGGCGACGACTCGTACATGCTCAAGGTGCGGGTCCCCGACGTGGACGGCCTGGAGCACACGATCCGCCGGCTGTCCGGCACCAAGGGCGTCGCCCGCACCCGCACCACGGTCGTGCTCTCCACGAAGTGGGAGAACCGGGTCGGGGAACTCCCCGAGAGCATCTAGGCGTAAGGTCGAACGGTCGATTTCGGATGGTGAAGGCGAGGCGGACGATGGACGCGGGGCTCAAGCGCGAACTGGAGGAGAAGGTCTACGCGGGTGAGCGGCTGACCCGCGAGGACGGCATCGCCCTCTACGAGTCCGACGACCTGGCCTGGCTGGGCGGTCTCGCCCACCACGTGCGGACGCGGAAGAACGGCGACGTCGTCCACTTCAACGTCAACCGCCACCTCAACATGACCAACGTCTGCACCGCCTCCTGCGCCTACTGCTCCTTCCAGCGCAAGCCGGGGGAGAAGGACGCGTACACGATGCGCATCGAGGAGGCCGTCCGGCTGGCGAAGGAGATGGAGGGCGACAACCTCACCGAGCTCCACATCGTCAACGGCCTCCACCCGACGCTGCCGTGGCGCTACTACCCGCGCTCGCTGAAGGCGCTCAAGGAGGCGCTGCCGCACGTCTCGCTGAAGGCGTTCACCGCCACCGAGATCCACCACTTCGAGACGATCTCCGGGATGAGCGCGAGCGAGATCCTGGACGAGCTCATCGAGGCCGGCCTGGAGTCGCTGACCGGCGGCGGCGCCGAGATCTTCGACTGGGAGGTGCGGCAGCACATCGTCGACCACCGCACCCACTGGGAGGACTGGTCGCGCATCCACCGCCTGGCGCACGAGAAGGGCCTCAAGACCCCGTGCACCATGCTGTACGGGCACATCGAGGAGCCCCGGCACCGGGTGGACCACGTGCTGCGGCTGCGCGAGCTGCAGGACGAGACCGGCGGCTTCCAGGTCTTCATCCCGCTGCGCTACCAGCACGACTTCGTGGACCTGAAGGACGGCAAGGTCCGCAACACCCTCCAGGCGCGCACCACGATGGCCAGCGGCGCAGAGGCGCTGAAGACCTTCGCGGTCTCCCGGCTGCTGTTCGACAACGTGCCGCACGTGAAGGTGTTCTGGGTCATGCACGGCGTGCAGACCGCCCAGCTGGCGCTGCAGCACGGCGCGGACGACATGGACGGCTCGGTCGTCGAGTACAAGATCACGCACGACGCCGACAACTACGGGACGCCCAACAAGCTCACCCGGGACGACCTGCTGGAGCTCATCCAGGACGCGGGCTTCCGCCCCGTCGAGCGCAACACCCGGTACGAGATCATCCGCGAGTACCCCGGTCCCGACGCGGCGCGCCGCGAGTCGCCGCAGCCGATGCGCGTGTGAGACCGCCCGCGGGACGGAACCGATGGCGCGTCGCCGTGTGTCGGCGGCGCGCCCCGGCGTACCCTCGCGCGCCCCGGCGTACCGAGGCTTCGCCTTCACCCCGATGTCGTCCGGCGTCCGGACGCCCGTCGAATGCTGTCAGCCCCGGTGCCTAGGGTGTGCGCCATGGCACTGCGCTTCACCCTCGACCCCGAGCTCACCCCCGGTCTGCGGGAACAGCTCGTCTCCCTGTGGACCGACGTCACCAACGCGGGCGGCGCCGTCGGCTTCGTCGCGCCGGTGACCCGTACCGACGTCGCCCTCGAGGCCGAACGGCACTACTCGGCGCTGTCCGAGGGCAGGGCGCACATGGTCGCCGGGTTCGACGGCGACCGGCTCGCCGCCTCGGCCTTCCTCACCTTCAACACCCACCGGCTGATGAGGCACTGGGCCTGGCTGTACACGGTGATGGTCGACCCGTCCCTGCAGGGCCGCGGGCACGGCTGGGAGCTGATGCTGGCGGCGGAGCGAGCCGGCCGCGACCTGGGCCTGGAGGGGCTGAAGCTCACCTGCCGCGGCGGCATGGGACTGGAGCGCTTCTACGCCTCGGCCGGCTACAAGGAGGTCGGGCGTGTCCCCGCGGCGATACGCGTCGCCGCAGGTGACGACCGGGACGACATCACGATGTGGCTCCCGCTGACCTGACCGCCGCGGGCCCGTGCTTCACTGATACGGGTACGTCCGGTACGTCCCGCGGGCCGGAACGAGGGAAACGAAGGAAGTGGCAACGACCGTGAGCTGGAAGCCGAGCCCCATGCTGCGCTACTCCCTGATGCGTCTCGGCCTGTTCGCGGCCTGCTTCCTGGTGATCTGGGGCCTGGTCTACGTCCGCGTACTGCCCTCCGGCCTCGGCGACTCCAACCTGCTGTGGGTGATGCTGCTCGCGCTGGTGATCAGCGCGCCGCTCAGCTTCGTCGTGCTGCGCGGAGCGCGCGAGGCGGCCTCCGTGCAGGTCTCCGCGCGCGTCGAGCGCACCAGGGCGAACCTCGCCGCCAGCGCCTCCCAGGAGGACGAGGCGGACGACGCCGCGCGCGCGGCGACGCAGGGCAGCTGACACACCCGGGGGCCGGTCGGGGGCGGAGTGACCCGCGGGCGGGTGCCCGGAGAGGTCCGCGAACGGCAGATGCCCGGCGCGGCGGTCGCGGCATCGTCGAACGGGCGGGCGTCGGCACGCCGTTGCCGTCCCCCCACCTGAACCGCGAGGAAGGCTGTGGAGCGGGCTCCGCGGCTTCTTCACGCACACCGCCGACCACCCCGACGGCTGGGCCGCCTCCACCGACAGGCGCGCACCATCGGCGACTCCCGTTCGCCCGTGCCCGGACGCCCGGCACGGTCTACGGACCGACGGTTCCGGTGAGGTGGATCCGGTCCCCGGAGCGGACGGCGATGTCCCGCCCCCGTCCGGGCCCCCAGGCGTCCCCGTCCGAGGCCGCGTAGGTGACGGTCCCGGGCAGCAGGACCGGGGCCCTGAACTCCGCCCGCAGTGTGACCGTTTCGGCGTCCGCGGGGACGGCCTCCGCGGCGCAGCGGGCGACGGTCCACATCCCGTGGGCGATGGCGCGAGGGAAGCCGAGCGGCCGCGCCGTCAGCGGGTGGACGTGGATCGGGTTCCAGTCGCCGGACACGGCGGCGTGCCGGCGCCCGAGGCCGGCCGGGAGCCGCCACTCCGCCACGGCGGGAAGTCCCGTCGCCGCGGCGGCCGCCGTGCCGCCGCCGGCCGTGCCCCCGCCCTCCGCGTCGCTCGCGCGAGTCCGCGCGAGAAAGCCGCTGCGGTCGCGCCAGACGACCTCCCCGCCGGCGGACGCCTCGGTGACCATCACGACCTCGACGCCGCGCCGGTGGGGGCGCGACTCCTCGGCGTGGACGGCGATGTCGGGTCGGTCGCCGGACAGGAGCGGGCGCCGCTGGACGATCTCGATCCACGTGTGCACCAGGCCGAGCAGCGGAAGCGGGAAGCTCCGCCGGGCCATCAGCCGGGCGGCGAGCGGGAATCCGAGGATGTGCGGATACGTCAGCGGCAGCCGTTCGGCCGGGGGGAAGCCGCACACCTCGGCGTACGCGGCGAGCCGCCGGGGGTCCACCCGGACGGCCGGCGCGGTCGCCGGCTCGGCGGGCAGCGGCGCCTCGGCGTCCGGGTGTTTGCCGAGACCGGTCAGCACGCCTCGGGCGAGGGTGAGCATCAGGGGCATCGTGGGTTCCCGCGGAGTCGGTGGGCGGTCGTGGACGGGCGGGCGGAGTCCGCCCGCGGACGCGTCCCGCCCTGCCCCGGTCGCCGCCCGGGAACCGTACGGCGTGGCGCGGTCGGTCTGCAGCGCGTCGCCGCGATGCCGCTGATGGGGCGGTGGTGGGGGACGGCCGCCGTCCCGCAGCGTACCGGCCCCGATCGGGGCGCCGGCGATCCGAAGGCCGCCGCCGACCCGAGAAGGTTACCGAAGGTAACGTTCACCCATGCCGAGGGCGGGGGCGGGCGCGTCGACGCGCCGCGAGGGGGCGCGGGCGGGCCTGACCTCCGACGTGAAGCAGCCGGCCCGGTTACGGGCGGCGCGATTTCCGCGTTTCCCTCACGCAGCCCACAGGGTGATTCATCGTGTGGTCGGTGGAATTCGCGGAGTAATCGGGCCATCTCGCCCCGCCCGTGAAACCGCGCCGCGCGGCGGCCCCCACCGACTTCGCACACGGGATCGAATCGCATGGTGCCGGGCTCCGACCGCGGGCGCCCGCAAAAGGCAGGAGCCCCGCACGATGTGTGCGGGGCTCCTTGGGTACTGCTTATCGGTTACTGCACGTCAGTCCGCGATCAGGCGGGGACGACGTTCTCCGCCTGCGGGCCCTTCGGACCCTGCGTGACGTCGAAGGTCACCGCCTGGTTCTCCTCCAGCGAACGGAAGCCGGAGGCGTTGATCGCGGAGTAGTGGACGAAGACATCGGGGCCGCCGCCGTCCTGGGCGATGAAGCCGAAGCCCTTCTCGGCGTTGAACCACTTGACGGTTCCGGTAGCCATAAGCCCTCCTTGGGCCAAAGGGTTGCCCTGCTCCAGAACCTGCCCTGCTCACTGCAAGAAGTCTGAAAACTACAAAAGCCCGCGGTCACATGCTCCGCAGGCTCTGTACTGCAAGGGAAACCAAACTGCAACTTGCGACGACAGTAGCACGGAGCATCTGCGGCGGGGAAGAGCGACAAGATCCGATTTCACACGCGCCGCGCGAGGCGCGAACGCGGAGTGAACGCCGTGCCGGTCTCCGGGCGCCCGGCGCGGAGCCGGGGACCCGCCTGAAGTTCACCTGCGCGGGGGTCTAGCCTCCTGATGTGGACAAATCTGCGCCTCTTCCATCCGCCAGTGGCGTGCGCCGGACCCGGCCCCGCGTCGGGCACATCCAGTTCCTGAACTGCGTGCCCCTTTACTGGGGACTAGCCCGGACGGGTGCCCTGCTCGACCTGGAGCTGACCAAGGACACGCCCGAGAAGCTCAGCGCCCAGCTCGTCTCCGGGGAGCTGGACGTCGGTCCGATCACCCTCATGGAGTACCTCCGGCACGCCGACGAGCTGATCGCCCTGCCGGACATCGCCGTCGGCTGCGACGGCCCGGTGATGTCCTGCGTGATCGTGAGCCAGGTCCCGCTGGGCGCCCTGGACGGCGCCCGGGTCGCCCTCGGCTCCACCAGCCGGACCTCGGTCCGCCTCGCCCAGTTGCTGCTCGCCGAGCAGTACGGGGTGGAGCCCGAGTACTACACCTGCCCGCCCGACCTCTCGCTGATGATGCAGGAGGCCCAGGCCGCGGTCCTGATCGGGGACGCGGCGCTGCGCGCCTCGCTGCACGACGCGCCGCTGCTCGGCCTGGAGGTCCACGACCTCGGGCTGATGTGGAAGGAGTGGACCGGGCTGCCCTTCGTCTTCGCCGTGTGGGCCGCCCGCCGCGACTACCTGGAGTCCCTTCCCGGCGTCGTGCACGAGGTGCACCGGGCCTTCCTCTCCTCCCGCGACCTGAGCATGGAGGAGGTCGAGAAGGTCGCCGAGCAGGCCGCCCGCTGGGAGTCCTTCGACGCCCACACCCTCCAGCGCTACTTCACCACCCTGGACTTCTCACTCGGCCCCGAGCAGCTCACCGGCATCGCCGAGTTCGCCCGCCGGGTGGGCTTCCCGGAGCAGGCGCGCGTCGAACTGCTGGGCGCCGGGAGCTGACCCCCGCAACGGGCCGGCGGCACCCCGCCGCCGGCCCGGGGCCCGCCCGGCGGGCCCACTACGATCGGCGACGGCCCCGGCCGCGGCGCCGGGCGCCGGATCCGCTCCGGTGCCCGCCGCGAAGGCTGGGGTGACCACGGCGGCCACGGGTACAACTCCACTGACCTTCCGCACCGGCGAGAGGCGCGCAGATGCAGCCCCTGCAAGCGAACGACCCTTCGTCGATCGGCCCGTACCGTCTGCTGGGCCGGCTGGGCGCCGGCGGGATGGGCCGGGTCTACCTGGGGCGCAGCCCCGGCGGCCGGACGGTGGCCGTGAAGGTGGTGCGCTCGGAACTCGCGGACGACCTGGAGTTCCGCACCCGGTTCCAGCGCGAGGTCGACGCGGCGCGCCGGGTCGGCGGCGTGTGGAGCGCGCCGGTGCTGGACGCCGACACCGACTCGCCGGTCCCGTGGGTGGCCACCCGGTACGTCGCCGGTCCCGCCCTGTCCGAGGCCGTCGCCACCTTCGGGCTGCTGTCGCCGCGGGGCGTGCGGGCGCTGGGCGCCGGACTGGCCGAGGCGCTGGAGGCCGTGCACGGCCGGGGGCTGGTGCACCGCGACATCAAACCGTCCAACGTGCTGCTCTCGCTCGACGGTCCCGTGCTGATCGACTTCGGCATCGCCCGTGCCATGGACGCCACGGCCGCCCTGACCAGCAAGGGGGTGGTCGTCGGCTCGCCCGGCTACATGGCGCCCGAGCAGGTCACCGGCAGACCCACCGGCCCCGCGGCCGACATCTTCGCGCTCGGCGCGGTGCTGGCCTTCGCCGCGACCGGCAGCGGCCCCTTCACGGGGGACAGCGCGGCCGTCCTGCTTTACAAGGTCGCCCACGAGGAGCCGGAACTCGACGGCGTCCCCGAGGAGTTGCGCCGGATCGCGGAGTCCTGCCTCGCCAAGGACCCCGCGGTACGCCCGACGCCGCGCCGGCTCGCCGAACTGCTGGCGCCCGGCGGCGACGCCGCATCGCTGGTGCGGGCCGGCTGGCTGGCCGCCCCGCTGACGGAGCGCCTGGGGCGGCAGGCCGTCGAACTGCTCGACCTCGAACCCACCCCGCACCCGGGCCCGGCCGCCGGCAGCCCCGAAGGGACCGCCGGGGGACCGGGCGGCGGCCACGGCTCGTACGGTTCGCACCCCTCGTACGGTTCGCACCCCTCGTACGGTTCGCAGCCCTCCTACGGGTCGTTCGGCCCGCCGCCCTCGCTGACCGAGCCCCAGGACGCACCGCCGTTCGCCGCCACGCCGCCGCCCGCCCCCGCCCCGGGCCGCCGCGGCCGCGTCGCCGCGCTGGCCGCGACGGGGATCGTGCTGCTCGCGGCGGCCGTGACCCTGGCGCTCGTGCTGCCGGGACTCCTCGACGGCTCGAACCAGGCCAAGGGCGGCGAGCGCACCCCCTCGCGGAGCGCGGGCTCCGGGACCGCACCGGCGTCCTCGGCCACGTCCTCGCCCCCGGCACCGTCCTCGCCGGCGGCGTCCGAACCGCGCCTGGACGCCCTCCCGAAGGCCTTCGCCGGTACCTGGAAGGGCGACACCGTCACCGCCCACGGGGTGCCGGGGACGATGGAGATCACCCTGCGCGAGGGCAAGGTCGGCGCGGTCGTCGGCCGCGACAAGAGCGTGCTGGACCTGCTCGGCCAGCCCTACGACTGCAGCGGCGACTGGAAGCTCGCCGAGGCCACCGCGAAAAGCGTCGTGCTCGACACCAGCGGCGGCACCAACCCGCATCCCGGGGTCTGCTCGGACGGCTCGGCCGACGAGCGGTTCACCCTCAACGCGGACGGCTCCCTGCACTACCGTTCGGGCGACTCCCTGGCCGGCCGTCCGGAAGGGGACCTCAGGAGGCAGGGCGGCTGACCCCCTGGCGTAGGCTGGGCGCGTCCGTCACACCCCTCGGAAGGATGCCCGGTGAGCGAGAACGCCGACCTCCAGTCCGTCCTCGACCGCGCCGCCGACGGCGGTCGCATCACCCCCGAGGAGGCGCTCGACCTCTACCGCTCGGCGCCCCTGCACGCCCTCGGCGCCGCCGCCGACGCCGTGCGCCGCCGCCGCTACGCGGGTACCGAGCACATCGCGACGTACATCATCGAGCGCAACATCAACTACACCAACGTCTGCGTGACGGCGTGCAAGTTCTGCGCCTTCTACGCCGCGCCCAAGGACACCGCCAAGGGCTGGACCCGCGACCTCGACGACATCCTGCGCCGCTGCGCGGAGACCGTCGAACTCGGCGGCACCCAGATCATGTTCCAGGGCGGCCACCACCCCGACTACGGCGTCGAGTACTACGAGAAGCACTTCAGCGCCATCAAGCAGGCCTTCCCGCAGCTGGTCATCCACTCCCTCGGCGCCTCCGAGATCGAGCACATGGCCCGCATCTCCAAGGTGCCGGTGGACGAGGCCATCACCCGCATCCACGCCGCGGGCCTGGACTCCTTCGCGGGCGCCGGCGCCGAACTGCTGCCGGCCCGCCCGCGCAAGGCGATCGCCCCGCTGAAGGAGAGCGGCGAGCGCTGGCTGGAGATCATGGAGACCGCGCACAGGCTCGGCGTGGAGTCGACCTCCACGATGCTCATGGGCACCGGCGAGACCAACGCCGAGCGCATCGAGCACCTGCGCATGATCCGCGACGTCCAGGACCGTACGGGCGGCTTCCGCGCCTTCATCCCGTACACCTACCAGCCGGAGAACAACCACTTGAAGGGCCGCACCCAGGCCACGCTCTTCGAGTACCTGCGGATGATCGCCATCGCGCGGCTCTTCCTGGACAACGTCGCCCACATCCAGGGTTCCTGGCTCACCACCGGCAAGGAGGTCGGCCAGCTGTCGCTGCACTACGGCGCCGACGACCTCGGCTCGGTGATGCTGGAGGAGAACGTGGTCTCCTCGGCCGGCGCCAAGCACCGCTCCAACCGCATGGAGCTGATCCACCTGATCCGCGCCGCCGGCCGGGTCCCCGCCCAGCGCGCCACCACCTACGAGCACCTCGTCGTCCACGACGACCCGGCGAACGACCCGGTTGACGACCACGTCGTCTCCCACCTGTCGTCGACGGCCATCGAGGGCGGCACGGCGCACCCGGAGCTGAAGCTGCTCAGCACCTCCTGACCCCGCCGATGCTGACGATCCATTCCGGGACCGACGGCACGGCCCTGGTGGCCGACGGCGGCCTCCTCGCCGCCGTCGGCCCCCTCGACGCGGTACGGGCGGCCCATCCGGGCGCCCGCGTCCGCGACTGGCCCGGCGCGCTGCGTCCGGGCCTGACCCACGAGGGCGAACTCCCGCCGGCCCCCACTCCGCGCGAACGCGTACACGCCCTGCTGCGGCGGGGGGTCACCGCCGTCGCCACCGCCCCCGCCGACCCCGCGCTGCGCTCCGCCCTGGACCGCAGCGGGCTGCTGCCGGCGCGCCAGGCGCCGACCCTGGAGCCGGGCGCCCGGGCGGACTTCGCCGTCTTCGACGAGCACGGCGCCTGCCTCGCCACCGTCGTGGCCGGCCGGCTCCTGCACCGCAGGGCCTGACCGGCCCACGCGGGCCGCGCCGTACGGCGTTCCGCGACGGCCGCCGGGGCCCCTGCGCGGGGCGCGGGGCCGCCGGGTGAAGAATGGGGGCGTGACCCGAGCCTCCCTGGACAAGCAGCCGCACGAAGTCGCCGCGATGTTCGACGACGTCGCGGCCAACTACGACCTGACCAACGACGTGCTGTCGCTCGGCCAGGACCGCCGCTGGCGCAAGGTCGTCGCGCAGGCCCTCGCCGTCCGTCCCGGCGAGCGCGTGCTGGACCTCGGCGCCGGTACGGGCACCTCCTCCCTGCCCTTCGCCGAGGCGGGCGCCCGGGTCGTGCCGTGCGACTTCTCCCTGGGCATGCTGCGCGAGGGCAAGCGCCGCCACCCCTTCCTCCCGCTCACCGCGGGCGACGCGACCAGGCTGCCGTTCGCCGACGGGGTCTTCGACGCCGTCACGATCTCCTTCGCGCTGCGCAACGTGCACGACACCGACGCCGCGCTGCGCGAGATGCTGCGGGTCACCCGGCCCGGGGGCCGGGTCGTCATCTGCGAGTTCAGCCACCCCACCTGGGCGCCGTTCCGCACGGTCTACACCGAGTATCTGATGCGGGCGCTCCCGCCGGTCGCCCGGGCGGTCAGCAGCAACCCCGACGCGTACGTCTACCTCGCCGAGTCCATCAGGGCCTGGCCCGACCAGCCCGGCCTCGCCGCACGACTGCAGAAGGCCGGCTGGTCGAAGGTCGCATGGCGCAACCTGTCGGGCGGCATCGTGGCCCTGCACCGCGCGGTGCGCTAAGCCGGGGCGCCCGGCCCGCGCGCGAAAGCGGCCACATAGACTGCACGGGTCCGGTCCGGCCGCCGCCGGCCGGCCGCAGACAGTCCCGCATCAGCCCAGAGCAGCGAGGAGCACCGTGACCGAGACCGCCGCTTCGGAACGCAGCGCCGATGTGATCGTCGTAGGTGCCGGGCCCGCGGGCTCGACGACGGCCTACTACCTGGCGAAGGCGGGACTCGACGTCCTGCTGCTGGAGAAGACCGCCTTCCCGCGCGAGAAGGTCTGCGGCGACGGCCTGACGCCCCGCGCGACCAAGCAACTCGTCGCGATGGGCATCGACATCTCCGAGGAGGCCGGCTGGCTGCGCAACAAGGGCCTGCGCATCATCGGCGGCGGGGTCCGGCTGCAGCTGGACTGGCCGGACCTGGCCTCGTTCCCCGACTACGGGCTCGTGCGCAAGCGCGAGGACTTCGACGAACTCCTCGCCCAGCAGGCGCAGAAGGCCGGCGCCCGGCTGTACGAGCGCTGCAACGTGGGCGCCCCGATCCGCGACGAGCGCACCGGCCGCATCACCGGCGTCGAGGCCAAGCTGGGCGAGGAGAAGACCCCGGTCACCTTCCACGCCCCGCTGGTGGTCGCCGCGGACGGCAACTCCACCCGGCTCTCCCTCCAGATGGGCCTGCACCGCCGTGAGGACCGCCCGATGGGCGTGGCCGTCCGCACGTACTTCACCTCCCCGCGGCACGACGACGACTACCTGGAGTCGTGGCTGGAGCTGTGGGACCGGCGCGTCCCGGGCGACCCGCGGCTGCTGCCCGGCTACGGCTGGATCTTCGGCATGGGCGACGGCACGTCCAATGTGGGCCTGGGCGTCCTCAACACCTCCGCCTCCTTCAAGGAGCTGGACTGGCGCGAGGTGCTGAAGGCCTGGTGCGCCTCGATGCCCGAGGAGTGGGGCTACACCGAGGAGAACATGACCGGGCCGATCCGCGGCGCGGCCCTCCCGATGGCCTTCAACCGCCAGCCGCACTACACCAAGGGCCTGCTGCTGGTCGGTGACGCGGGCGGGCTGGTCAACCCGTTCAACGGCGAGGGCATCGCCTACGCGATGGAGTCCGGCCAGATCGCCGCCGACGTCATCGTCCAGGCGCACGCGCGCGGCACCGCGGCCCAGCGGGAGCTGGCGCTCCAGTCGTACCCGCGGATCCTGAAGGACACCTACGGGGGCTACTACACGCTCGGCCGGGCCTTCGTGAAGCTGATCGGCAACCCCAAGGTCATGAAGCTGGCGACGCAGCGCGGCCTCACGCACCCGATGCTGATGCGCTTCACGCTGAAGCTGCTGGCGAACCTCACGGACCCGTCGGGCGGCGACGCGATGGACCGCGTGATCAACGGTCTGTCGAAGGTGGCGCCCCGCTCCTGACGTCCCGGCACCCGCTTGCCGCGCCGGCCCGTACCGCTCGGGCCGGCGCGGCTTTTTTCTGCCCTCTGCCATGAGCGTGGGTAGGTAAACGCCCCTATCCTTCCCCTTGAAGGGTAGGATGCATACATATGGAGAGGGATTGGCTGTCCGTCGAGCAGGTCGCGGACCGGCTCGGCCTGCATGTCCGCACGGTCCGCGGCTACATCCGCGACGGCCGGCTGAAGGCGGTCCGCATCGGCAAGCAGTACCGCGTCGCCCGGACCGACCTGGACGCCCTCACCGGTGCGCCGGCGGCCGCCGCGCGGCACCGGGTGGAGGTCTCGGCCATCGTCGAGGTGGACGGCATCGGGGCGGCCGCGGCCGACCGACTGGGCACCCTTCTCGTGGCCGGTGCCCAGATGGCGCGGGACCCCCACGAGTTGGCCCGGGTGCGGACGGCGTACGACGACGAGCGTTCGCGGCTGAAGGTCGTGGTGCTCGGCGGCGCCGCGGCGACGGCGGACGTCCTGCGGACCATCGACGACGTCATGGGAGGGGAGAACGACATGTTCCCGGAGGAGCGCACCGAGCACCCGGAGGCGGGCCGTGACTGACGTGGTGACCGAGCGGCGGGGCGTGCCGGTCCTCGTCTGCGGCGAGGACGGCGCACGGATCCGCGGAGTCCAGGACGCGCTCGACGTGATCGGCTCGGCCTTCCAGCGGGCGGAGGTCGTCGCCGTCCCCGCCGGCCGCCTGGACGAGCGGTTCTTCGCCCTGCGCACCGGCCTGGCGGGGGAGATCCTGCAGAAGTTCGCCAACTACCGCATCCTGCTCGCCGTCGTGGGCGACGTCTCGGCGTACACGACGGCCAGCAAGGCCTTTCGGGACCTGGTGCGCGAGTGCAACCGCGGCGACCGCACCTGGTTCGTCGACGACCTCGAAGCGCTCGACGCCCGACTGGGCTGACCCGGCGCCGGAGCGGCCCGGGCGCGAACCCCGCCCGGGATCGGCCGTGTTGCCCCGCCCGGCATCACCTCCCATGGGAGCCGAGCGGTGAACTCCGCAGCCCTGTACGCCGGTTCGCGCGGGCCGGGGTGGAGGGGCGCGGGCGGGGCGGACCGCCGGTTCTTTGACATCGATGTCGTTGACATCGATGTCAGATGAGTCTGCCCCGGAGTCAGCTCGCGCTCGAAATGCGGGATTTGAGGCGTTGTGCTCATACTTTTGATCACTGCTCGGGGATTCGTGATCAACAGAAGGGTGCAGACATGAGCACGCGCATATTCCAGGTCCTGGCCGCCGCGGCCGCATCGGTCCTGCTCGCCGGAGGGGGCGTGCTCGCAGCCGGCCCGGCCTCCGCGGCCCCGACGGACCACCGCTCGAGCGACCGGCAGGGCGACGACCGCCGTGGCGACGACCGCCGTGGCGACGACCGCCGTGGTGACGACCGCCGGGACGGGGACCGCCGTGGCGACGACCGCAGGGACGGCGACCGGCGTGGTGACGACCGCCGGGACGACGACCGGCGCGGCGACCGGCAGCGACAGTGCTCGGTCGGTCTGGGCTCCTGGAAGCTGGAGTACCGTCCCGGACGCCTGGTGCGGGTCTCCAGCCACGGTCGCGTCAAATGGGTCCGCACGCCGGGCCACTGGGTCAGGGTCTGGCACGGCGGAGGCCGCGACTGCCACCGCTGATGAACCCGAGGCCCGGAGCCCGGTCCCCCGCCACCGCGGAGGCCGGCTCCGGCCCGTGAGCCCCGTCCGGGGCTCCCCGGTCGTCCGGCCCCGTGTGCGGTACCTCTCCTTGCGGCGGGGCCGGACCCCTGTCCGGCCGCCTTCCGCGGGGCGCGCTGCGGCGGCCCCGTCCCGCGGCGGCGGAGGACCGCACGGGGTGGAACGGAGGAGGCCGCCGGCCCTTCGCGGGCCGGCGGCCTCCGTGGGGACGGGGCGCGTGATCAGAGCACGCGGACGGCCGACGTCGGCATGTAGTTGGACATCTGCTGGATGACGACGCCCTTGCTCGGGTTCGCCGCGTCCAGGTACTGCCCGCCGCCTATGTAGACGGCCACGTGGTAGGCGGAGCCCGCGCCGCCCCAGAAGACGAGGTCGCCCGGCTGGACCGCGCTCACGGACACCGGGGTGCCGAAGGTCGACTGCGCCTGCGAGGTGCGCGGCAGGTCGACGCCGATGGTGCGGAAGGCGGCCTGGGTGAGACCGGAGCAGTCGTAGGCGCTGGGGCCCGTGGCGCCGTAGACGTACGGCTTGCCGACCTGGGCCTTCAGGAAGCCGATGACGGAGGCGACGCTGCCCGTCGCGGAAGTGGAGGAGGAGGCGGCCAGCGCGGTGCGTCCGGCGGAGCGGGACGCGGTCGCGGTCTCGCGCGCCTTGGCGGCCTTGGCCGCGGCGCGCGACCGCGCGTCGGCGGCGGCCTTCTTCTTCTGTGCGGCCTTCATGGCCTCGGTGCGGGCCTCCGTGCGTGCGGCGTCCAGCTGCTGCTCGACGACGGTCTCGTCGACGGCGTCAGCGGCCTGCGCGGCGGTGGCGGTGGTGGAGAGGGCGGGGATGACGGGGATGCTCCCCGTGGTCGCCGGGTCGGCGGCCGAGGGCTCGGCGTTCGCCGAAGACGACATTCCGGTCAGGGCGAGCGTTCCGATGACGCCGCCGGCGACTCCTGCGCGGCGCACCCAGTTGGGGCTCTGCGAGGCGCGTCGCCGGCGGCGTATATGCGAGGTCTGAAGGGACATGAAGACTTGGGTATCAGGCCAGGTCGGTTCCGTTCAACAAAAGTGTGATGCGCCACAGTTGGCTTGCGAGCAGTGCTATTGTCCCCTTTTCGATCTTCCTTATTCGGGATGATGGGGACATCGAACCGCAAATCCTCGTGCGCGCGTTCACGTGCCTCGGGCCGCTGTCAGTGCGGGGTTTCGCGGCTCACCCGCGCGAGTGGCGAGGCGCTATCACGTCCTGCGGACCAGCTCCAATTTGCCTCGGATCGTCGGCGCCTGATAGTGCGGCACCCCTGTTTACCAGCGGAAACGCAAGTAAATGTGACTTCTGGTGATCGTTTGGGATTACTGAGTGAGAAGATCACCGCTCATCCCCGTTCATGATCGTTCGACTGGTGGCAGAGATCACAAAGGCCAGAGTGAACCCCGTGTCGCAGATCACAGACCAGGAGGCATAGGATGCGGGCAGTCTGGGCTTGTGAACTGCCTCACATGGAGGGGATCCAGGTGGCGTGGGGCGCACGTCCGGGCACGGTCCGTCATCAGTCATCGTCGACTGGAAGGAGCGGGGACGTGAATGCCTACGCGCCCATCCTCGTGCTGGGCGGCCTCGGGGCCGGCTTCGCGATCTTCTCCGTGGTCATGGCCTCCATCATCGGCCCAAAACGGTACAACCGGGCTAAGTTGGAGGCGTATGAGTGCGGTATCGAGCCGACTCCGCAGCCAGCCGGGGGCGGCCGTTTCCCGATCAAGTACTACCTGACGGCGATGCTCTTCATCGTCTTCGACATCGAGATCGTCTTCCTCTACCCCTGGGCCGTCACCTTCGACGCCCTCGGGGTCTTCGGGCTCGTCGAGATGCTCCTCTTCGTGCTCACCGTCTTCGTCGCCTACGCCTACGTCTGGCGTCGCGGCGGCCTGGAATGGGATTAGGGGCGGAGAATAGCCATGGGTATTGAAGAGAAGCTGCCGAGCGGGTTCCTGCTCACCTCCGTCGAGGCGGCGGCCGGCTGGGTCCGGAAGGCCTCGGTCTTCCCGGCCACGTTCGGCCTCGCGTGCTGCGCCATCGAGATGATGACGACCGGGGCCGGGCGGTACGACCTGGCCCGCTTCGGCATGGAGGTCTTCCGCGGGTCCCCGCGCCAGGCGGACCTGATGATCGTGGCCGGCCGGGTGAGCCAGAAGATGGCGCCCGTCCTGCGCCAGGTCTACGACCAGATGCCGAACCCCAAGTGGGTGATCTCGATGGGGGTCTGCGCATCGAGCGGCGGGATGTTCAACAACTACGCAATTGTGCAGGGTGTTGACCATGTGGTGCCTGTTGACATTTATCTCCCGGGATGTCCGCCCCGCCCCGAAATGCTGATGGACGCCATCCTCAAGCTCCACCAGAAGATCCAGCACAGCAAGCTCGGCGTGAACCGCGAAGAGGCCGCGCGCGAGGCGGAGGAGGCGGCGCTGAAGGCGCTGCCGACGATCGAGATGAAGGGGCTGCTTCGGTGAGCGACGCACGCGAGGCCGCCGGGCCGCAGGCAACGACGAGCCCCGCACCTCTGCGCCTGGGGGCGCCTCCCGCGCCGCAGGCCGCGGGGGCGGGCGGAGAAGCGAACGAAAGGGGCGCGCGATGACGGATTCCCCGGACACCCCGAACCCGGACAGGGACGTCAACGCGGCCGGACTGCCCGGCCAGCGCGGCGACCACGGGGAGGCGATCCGCGTCCAGCGCGGAATGTTCGGTGCCCGCAACGGCGGCGACACCTCCGGGTACGGCGGCCTGGTGCGCACGGTGCGGCTGCCCGGTGCGGCGAGCCGTCCGTACGGCGGCTGGTTCGACGACGTCGCCGACGAGCTCGAGGGCGCCCTGGAGGAGCAGGGTCTCGTCCCGGACAACGCGATCGAGAAGGTCGTCGTGGACCGCGACGAGATCACCTTCCACGTCGCGCGCGAGCACCTGCCCCTGGTCGCCAGGACCCTGCGGGACGACCCCGCGCTGCGCTTCGAGCTCTGCACGGGCGTGAGCGGCGTCCACTTCCCGGAGGACAAGGGCCGCGAGCTGCACGCCGTCTACCACCTGCGCTCGATCACCCACAACCGGCTGATCCGGCTGGAGGTGAGCGTCTCCGACGCGGACCGGCACGTCCCGTCGCTCGTCGAGGTCTACCCGACCAACGACTGGCACGAGCGCGAGGCCTACGACTTCTTCGGGATCGTCTTCGACGGGCACCCCGCCCTGATCCGGATCATGATGCCGGACGACTGGCAGGGCCACCCGCAGCGCAAGGACTACCCTCTCGGCGGCATCCCCGTCGAGTACAAGGGCGCCCAGATCCCTGCTCCGGACCAGCGGAGGTCGTACTCGTGAGCACTCACCACGCACCCCAGCAGGCCGAGGAGCGGGAGACCACCGAGGGCCGGGTCTTCACGGTCACCGGCGGCGACTGGGACGAGCTGGCCGAGACCGTCGGCAAGGCCGACGACGAGCGCATCGTCGTCAACATGGGCCCGCAGCACCCGTCCACCCACGGCGTGCTCCGGCTGATCCTGGAGATCGACGGCGAGACGGTCACCGAGGCCCGCTGCGGCATCGGCTACCTCCACACCGGCATCGAGAAGAACATGGAGTTCCGGACCTGGACCCAGGGGTCCACGTTCGTGACGCGCATGGACTACCTGACGCCGTTCTTCAACGAGACGGCGTACTGCCTGGCGGTGGAGAAGCTGCTCGGCATCACCGACGCGATCCCGGACCGCGCCTCGGTGATCCGCGTGATGCTGATGGAGCTGAACCGCATCTCCTCGCACCTGGTGGCCATCGCCACCGGCGGCATGGAGCTCGGCGCCACCACGATCATGATCTACGGGTTCCGCGACCGCGAGCTGATCCTGGACCTCTTCGAGCTGATCACCGGCCTGCGGATGAACCACGCGTACATCCGCCCCGGCGGCCTCGCCCAGGACCTGCCGCCCGGCGCGGTGGACCAGGTCCGCGAGGTCGTGAAGAAGTTCCGCAAGAACCTCCCCGAGTACGACAAGCTCGCCACCGGCAACCCGATCTTCAAGGCCCGCATGCAGGACGTGGGTTACCTGGACCTGGCGGGCTGCATGGCGCTCGGCGCCACCGGCCCGATCCTGCGCTCCACGGGCCTGCCGCACGACCTGCGCAAGTCGCAGCCGTACTGCGGCTACGAGAACTACGAGTTCGAGGTCCCGACCGTCGACACCTGCGACTCCTACGGGCGGTTCCTGCTCCGCCTGGAGGAGATGCGGCAGTCGCTGGACATCGTCGAGCAGTGCCTGGACCGGCTGCAGCCCGGCCCGGTCATGGTCGCCGACAAGAAGATCGCCTGGCCCGCGCAGCTCGCGCTCGGCCCGGACGGGCTCGGCAACTCCCTCGACCACATCAAGAAGATCATGGGCACCTCCATGGAGGCCCTGATCCACCACTTCAAGCTGGTGACCGAGGGCTTCCGGGTCCCGGCCGGCCAGGCGTACGTCGCCGTCGAGTCGTCCAAGGGCGAACTCGGCGTCCACGTGGTCAGCGACGGGGGCACCCGCCCCTTCCGCGTCCACTTCCGCGACCCGTCCTTCACCAACCTGCAGACCATGGCGGCGATGTGCGAGGGCGGCCAGGTCGCCGACGTCATCGTCGCGGTGGCGTCCATCGACCCCGTGATGGGAGGCGTCGACCGGTGACAGAGGTATCACTCGGCATCCCCGCGATGCCCGCGCCGGACTACCCGGCCGACGTACGGCAGCGACTGGACGAGGACGCGGCGAAGATCATCGCGCGCTACCCCGGCAGCCGCAGCGCCCTGCTGCCGCTGCTGCACCTGGTGCAGGCGGAGGAGAGCTACGTCTCCCGCACCGGGGTGCGCTTCTGCGCCGAGCAGCTGGGGCTGACCACGGCCGAGGTCACCGCGGTGGCCACCTTCTACTCGATGTACCGGCGCAAGCCGTCCGGCGAGTACCAGGTCGGGGTCTGCACCAACACGCTGTGCGCGGTCATGGGCGGCGACGCGATCTTCGACGAGCTCAAGCAACACCTCGGCGTGGGGAACGGCGAGACCACCGACGACGGCAAGGTCACGCTGGAGCACATCGAGTGCAACGCGGCCTGCGACTTCGCCCCCGTGGTGATGGTCAACTGGGAGTTCTTCGACAACCAGGACCCCGAGTCGGTCAAGCGGCTCGTCGACGACCTGCGCGCCGGCCGCACCGTCGAACCCACCCGCGGCGCTCCTCTGTGCTCGTACAAGGAGACGTCCCGGATCCTCGCCGGGTTCCCCGACGAGCGCCCCGGCGCCGTCGAGGCGACCGGCGGCGCCGGCCCCGCCTCACTGGCGGGCCTGCGGCTCGCCCGCGGCGAGTCGCTGCCGGGCGGCGGGGCCGGCGTGCCCCGGCAGACCTCCGCCCCGCCGCAGGACGAGACACCCCCGGCCCACCCCAGCTCCCACGACGCCCCCCTGGACTCCGCGGTCTCCGACCCCGAGCACCCGGCGGGACCGGTCACGCAGGAGCGCCCGACGGAAGGCGAGGAGGACCGGTGACCATGGTCGACTCGGCGGAGAAGGTGCTGGCACCCGTTCTCTCGGCCTTCTGGGACGATCCCCAGTCCTGGACCCTCGACACGTACCGCCGCCACGAGGGCTACGAGGGCCTGCGCAAGGCGCTGGCCATGCCCCCGGACGACGTGATCGCCCTTGTGAAGGAGTCCGGCCTGCGCGGCCGCGGCGGCGCCGGCTTCCCCACCGGGATGAAGTGGCAGTTCATCCCGCAGGGCGACGGCAAGCCGCACTACCTCGTCGTCAACGCGGACGAGTCGGAGCCGGGCACCTGCAAGGACATCCCGCTGCTCTTCGCCAACCCGCACTCGCTCATCGAGGGCATGGTGATCGCCTGCCACGCGATCCGCTCCCACCACGCCTTCATCTACCTGCGCGGCGAGGTCGTGCCCGTGCTTCGGCGGCTGCACCACGCCGTGGCCGAGGCGTACGAGGCCGGATTGCTCGGCAAGAACATCCTTGGCAGCGGCTTCGACCTGGAGCTGACCGTGCACGCCGGCGCCGGCGCGTACATCTGCGGTGAGGAGACCGCGCTGCTCGACTCCCTGGAGGGACGCCGCGGCCAGCCCCGGCTGCGCCCGCCCTTCCCGGCGGTCGAGGGCCTGTACGCCTGCCCGACGGTGGTCAACAACGTCGAGTCCATCGCGTCGGTACCGTCGATCCTGGTCAAGGGCAAGGACTGGTTCCGCTCGATGGGCAGCGAGAAGTCCCCGGGCTTCACGCTGTACTCGCTCAGCGGCCACGTCGCCAACCCCGGCCAGTACGAGGCCCCGCTGGGCGTCACGCTGCGCCAGCTGCTGAACCTCAGCGGCGGCATGCGGCCCGGCCACCGGCTCAAGTTCTGGACCCCGGGCGGCTCCTCGACGCCGATGTTCACCGACGAGCACCTCGACGTCCCGCTGGACTACGAGGGCGTCGGCGCCGCGGGCTCCATGCTCGGCACCAAGGCGCTGCAGTGCTTCGACGAGACGACCTGCGTGGTGCGCGCCGTCACCCGCTGGACCGAGTTCTACGCACACGAGTCCTGCGGCAAGTGCACCCCCTGCCGCGAGGGCACGTACTGGCTCGTCCAGTTGCTCCGCGACATCGAGGCGGGCAAGGGCACCCTGGCGGACCTCGACAAGCTCGCCGACATCGCCGACAACATCAACGGCAAGTCCTTCTGCGCCCTCGGCGACGGAGCGGCCAGCCCGATCTTCTCCTCCCTCCAGTACTTCCGCGACGAGTACGTGGAGCACCTGGAGGGCCGCGGCTGCCCCTTCGACCCGGCCAAGTCCACGGTCTGGGCCGACAAGTCTCACCTGGAGGTGAACGCGTGACCGTCACGACCAACGCCGCCTCCGGTGAGGCGGCGGTGCCGCCCGAGGACCTGGTGTCCGTCAGCATCGACGGCGTCGAGATCTCCGTGCCCAAGGGCACCCTGGTGATCCGTGCCGCCGAGATGATCGGCATCGAGATCCCGCGCTTCTGCGACCATCCCCTCCTCGACCCCGTGGGCGCCTGCCGCCAGTGCATCGTCGAGGTCGAGGGCCAGCGCAAGCCGATGGCGTCCTGCACGATCACCTGCACCGACGGGATGGTCGTCAGGACCCAGCTCACCTCCGGCATCGCGGACAAGGCCCAGCGCGGGGTGATGGAGCTGCTGCTCATCAACCACCCGCTGGACTGCCCGGTCTGCGACAAGGGCGGAGAGTGCCCGCTGCAGAACCAGGCGATGTCCGCCGGCCAGGCCGACACCCGCTTCGAGGGCCGCAAGCGGACCTACGAGAAGCCGGTCCCGATCTCCACCCAGGTGCTGCTGGACCGGGAGCGCTGCGTGCTGTGCGCGCGCTGCACCCGCTTCTCGCAGCAGGTCGCCGGCGACCCGATGATCGAACTGCTGGAGCGCGGCGCCCTGCAGCAGGTCGGCACCGGCGAGGGCGACCCCTTCCAGTCGTACTTCTCCGGCAACACCATCCAGATCTGCCCGGTGGGTGCCCTGACCTCGGCGGCCTACCGCTTCCGGTCGCGGCCCTTCGACCTGGTCTCCTCGCCGAGCGTGTGCGAGCACTGCGCGGGCGGCTGCGCCACCCGTACCGACCACCGGCGCGGCAAGGTCATGCGCCGGCTCGCGCAGGACGACCCCGAGGTCAACGAGGAGTGGATCTGCGACAAGGGCCGCTTCGGGTTCCGCTACGCGCAGCGCCCCGAGCGGCTCACCACCCCGCTGGTCCGCAACGCCGACACCGGTGAACTGGAGACCGCGAGCTGGCCCGAGGCGCTGGAGGCCGCGGCCCGCGGGCTCGCGGCGGCCCGGGGCCGCACGGGCGTGCTGACCGGCGGCCGGCTCACCGTCGAGGACGCCTACGCCTACGCCAAGTTCGCCCGCGTCGCCCTCGACACCAACGACGTCGACTTCCGGGCCCGCGCGCACTCCGCTGAGGAGGCCGACTTCCTGGCGGCCGTCGTCGCGGGCCGCGGGCGGGACCTGTCCGGCGACGGGGTCACCTACACCCTGCTGGAGAAGGCCCCCGCCGTACTGCTGGCCGGACTGGAGGCCGAGGAGGAGGCGCCCGGCGTCTTCCTGCGGCTCCGCAAGGCCTGGCGCAAGCACAAGCAGCGCACCTTCGCGCTGGCCCCCTACGCCACCCGCGGGCTGGAGAAGGCGGGCGGCACCCTGCTGCCCGCCGCGCCCGGCACCGAGACCGAGTGGCTGGACGCCCTGGCCGGTGGGGGTACCTCCGGCGAAGCCAGGGGGAGCGTCGGGCTGGACGGCAACGGCCGTACCGCCCATCAGGCGCTGCGCGCCGAGGGCTCGGTCGTCCTGGTGGGCGAGCGGCTGGCGGCCGTCCCCGGCGCGCTGACCGCGGTCGTGCGGTTCGCCCAGGCCACCGGCGCCCGGCTGGCGTGGATCCCGCGCCGCGCGGGCGAGCGCGGTGCCGTCGAGGCGGGCGCCCTGCCCGGGCTGCTGCCCGGCGGCCGCCCCGTCACCGACCCGCGGGCCCGCGACGAGGTCGCCGAGGTCTGGGGCGTGGCCACGCTCCCGTCCCGCCACGGCCGCGACACCGGCGGGATCCTGGAGGCGGCCGTAAGCGGCGAGCTCGGCGCGCTGCTGGTCGGCGGCGTCGAGCCGGCCGACCTGCCCGACCCGGCCCTGGCCCGCGCGGCCCTGGACGCGGCGGGCTTCGTGGTCAGCCTGGAGCAGCGTCCCGGCGAGGTCACCGAGCGGGCGGACGTCGTCCTTCCGGTCGCCGCGGTCGCCGAGAAGGCCGGCACCTTCCTCAACTGGGAGGGCCGCGTACGGCTCTTCGAGGCCGCGATCAAGCCGGCCCAGCAGGTCCAGCGCCACCAGTACCCGGACGCCCGGGTGCTGACCATGGTGGCCGACGCGATGGACGTCACCCTCGGGCTCGCCGACGTGAGCTCGGCCCGCGCCGAGCTCTCCCGGCTCGCCCCGTACGAGGGCCCGCGTGCCGCGGCCCCGCAGGAGACCGGCCGGCCGCTGCCGAAGCCCGGCAGCGGCGAGGCGGTCCTCGCGGGCCACCGGCTGCTGCTCGACCAGGGCCTGCTGCAACAGGGCGACGACGCCCTCGCCGGCACCCGCCACCCGGCGGTCGCCCGCGTGTCGGCGACCACCGCCAAGGAGATCGGCGTCGCCGACGGCGAGCCGCTGGAGGTGTCCGGCCCGCTGGGCACCGTCCGGCTGCCGCTGCAGGTGACGGCGATGGCCGACCGCGTCGTGTGGGTGCCCCTCAACTCGGCCGGCGGGGGAGTCGCCTCGGACACCGGCGCGCTGCCGGGCCAGATCGTCCGGATCGCCCCGGCCGCCGTGGACACCGCTGCCGCACCGGAGGTGACCCCGTGACGGGACTGACCACGCTCGCCGCCGAGGACCTGTCCCTGTTCGGGCGGGACCCGTGGTGGCTGATCGCCATCAAGGCGGTCTTCTGCTTCGCGTTCCTGATGGTGACCGTGCTCTTCTCCATCGTGTGGGAGCGCAAGGTCGTCGCGTGGATGCAGCTGCGCATCGGCCCCAACCGGCACGGCCCCTGGGGCATGCTCCAGTCGCTCGCCGACGGCATCAAGCTGATGCTCAAGGAAGACCTGATCGTCAAGAAGGCCGACAAGGTCGTCTACGTGCTGGCCCCGATCGTGGCGGCCATCCCGGCCTTCATGGCGGTCGCGGTGATCCCCTTCGGCCCGGCGGGCAACGAGATCTCCATCTTCGGCCACCGCACGCCGATGCAGCTCACCGACCTGCCGATCGGCGTCCTCTACATCCTGGCCACCGCCTCCGTCGGCATCTACGGCATCGTGCTGGCCGGCTGGTCCTCCGGCTCGACGTACCCGCTCCTCGGCGGTCTGCGCTCCTGCGCGCAGATGATCTCCTACGAGATCGCGATGGGCGTCGCCTTCGCGTCGGTCTTCCTCTACTCCGGCTCGATGTCGACCTCGCAGATCGTCGCCCAGCAGGAGGACCGCTGGTACGTGCTGCTGCTGCCGGTGTCCTTCATCATCTACATCGGCACCATGGTCGGCGAGACCAACCGCGCGCCGTTCGACATGCCCGAGTCCGAGGGCGACCTGGTCGGCGGCTTCAACACCGAGTACTCCTCGATCAAGTTCGCGCTCTTCATGCTCGCCGAGTACGTGAACATGGTGACCGTCTCGGCGGTGGCCACCACGCTCTTCCTGGGCGGCTGGCGGGCCCCGTGGCCCATCAGCACCTTCTGGGAGGGCGCCAACCACGGCTGGTGGCCGCTGCTCTGGTTCGTGATCAAGGTGCAGCTGCTGCTCTTCTTCTTCATCTGGCTGCGCGGCACGCTGCCCCGCGTCCGCTACGACCAGTTGATGAAGCTGGGCTGGAAGGTCCTGATCCCGGTCTCGATGGTGTGGCTGATGCTGGTCGCCACCGTCCGGGCGCTGCGCAACGAGAACTACGACTTCCAGTCGATCGTGCTCTACGTCGGCGGCGGCGTGGTCCTGCTGCTCCTGCTCTCGCTGGTCTTCGACGTCTTCCGCGACCGCGGCGACAAGGCCCGGGAGGCGGCCGAACAGGCCGGGCCGCAGGAGCCGTTCGATCCCATGGCGGGCGGGTTCCCCGTGCCGCCGCTGCCCGGCCAGGAGCTGCCGCCCGTCCCGCGGCGGCCGTCCCGTGCGGAGCGTCAACTCGTAGGCAAGGAGGCCGACGATGCCTGAGTTCCTGGGCCCGGTCGCGGGCTTCGGCGTGACCTTCAAGGCCATGTTCAAGAAGCGCCTGACCGAGCAGTACCCCGAGGAGAAGAAGCCGACCGCGCCGCGGTTCCACGGCCGCCACCAGCTGAACCGGCACCCGGACGGGCTGGAGAAGTGCGTGGGCTGCGAGCTGTGCGCCTGGGCCTGCCCGGCGGACGCGATCTACGTCGAGGGCGCCGACAACACCGACGAGGAGCGCTACTCGCCGGGCGAGCGCTACGGCCGCGTCTACCAGATCAACTACGCCCGCTGCATCCTGTGCGGGCTGTGCATCGAGGCCTGCCCGACGCGCGCCCTGACCATGACCAACGAGTACGAACTCGCCGACAGCAGCCGCGAGTCGCTGATCTTCACCAAGGAGCAGCTGCTCGCGGGCCTGGACGAGAACATGGTCGACACCCCGCACGCGATCTTCCCCGGCATGGACGAGGGCGACTACTACCGCGGCGCGGTGACCCACGCGGCCCCCGGGACCGAGCGCCAGGTCGCGGTCTCCAAGGGCGAGAAGCCGGACGAGACGGAGCCGGGCGACCGGGACGGCGAAGGCGCGGCGGGCGCGCAGGTCCCCGCGACCGGTGCCGCCGCTCCGGCCGGGACGGGAGGCGAGGCATGAACGGCGTGACCACGCTGGCCGCTTACACCACCTCCACCGGGGAGGCGGTCCAGTTCTGGGTGCTCGGCACCGTCGCAGTGCTGGGCGCGCTCGCGACCGTACTGATGAAGAAGGCCGTGCACAGCGCGCTGTCGCTCGCCGGGACGATGATCGTTTTGGCGGTCTTCTACCTGGCCCAGGGCGCGTACTTCCTCGGGGTCGTCCAGATCGTCGTCTACACCGGCGCGATCATGATGCTCTTCCTCTTCGTCGTCATGCTGGTCGGCATCACCGCCGCCGACTCGCTCAAGGAGACGCTGAAGGGGCAGCGCTGGCTGGCCGCCGGGGCCGGACTCGGCTTCGGCGTGCTGCTGATCGCCGGCATCGCCAACGCCTCGATCAAGAACTTCCAGGGGCTCGGCCAGGCCAACGCCGGCGGCAACGTCGAGGGACTCGCCTCCCTGATCTTCACCAAGTACGTGTGGGCCTTCGAGATCACCGGCGCGCTGCTCATCACCGCCGCCGTCGGCGCGATGGTCCTCACCCACCGCGAGCGCACCGAGGCCCGCGCCACCCAGCGCGAGCTCGCCGAGCGGCGCGTGCGCGAGGGCAAGCAGATCACCCCGCTCCCCGCGCCCGGCGTCTACGCCCGCAACAACGCGGTCGACGTCCCCGGCCTGCTGCCGGACGGCACGGTCTCGGAGCTCAGCGTCAGCCCGACGCTGCGCGGCCGCGGCCAGTACCGGGACGTGTCCGCGGAGTCGGTCGCCAAGGTCGCCGAGCTGGAACAGCGCTCCGAGGAGGCGTCGAAGTGAATCCGGTCAACTACCTGTACCTGTCGGCGCTGCTGTTCACCATCGGCGCCGCCGGGGTGCTGATCCGGCGCAACGCGATCATCGTCTTCATGTGCGTCGAGCTGATGCTGAACGCCGCCAACCTGGCGTTCGTCACCTTCTCCCGCATGCACGGCAACCTCGACGGCCAGATCATCGCCTTCTTCACGATGGTCGTCGCCGCCGCGGAGGTCGTCGTGGGTCTGGCGATCATCGTGACGATCTTCCGCTCCCGCCACTCGGCCTCGGTCGACGACGCCAGCCTGATGAAGCTCTAAGGGGTAGCGACAGTGGACTACTTGATCGGATGGCTCGTCCTCCTGCCGCTGCTGGGCGCCGGTGTGCTGCTCACCGGCGGACGGAGGCTGGACCGTACGGGCCACTGGATCGGCACCGTGCTCGCGGGGTCGTCCTTCGTCGTCGCGGCGGTGCTCTTCTTCGACATGCTCGGTCGCGGCGGCGAGGACCGCGCGCTGCACTCGACCGCGTTCACCTGGATCTCCGTCGGCAGCTTCAAGGCGGACGTGGCCTTCCAGCTCGACCAGCTGTCGATGACGTTCGCCCTGCTGATCACGGGTGTGGGCACGCTCATCCACATCTACTCGATCGGCTACATGGAGCACGACGAGCGGCGCCGCCGCTTCTTCGGCTACCTCAACCTCTTCCTCGCGGCGATGCTCCTGCTGGTCCTCGCCGACAACTACCTGCTGCTGTACGTCGGCTGGGAGGGCGTGGGCCTCGCCTCGTACCTGCTGATCGGCTTCTGGCAGCACAAGCCCAGCGCGGCGACCGCGGCCAAGAAGGCCTTCATCGTCAACCGCGTCGGCGACGTCGGCCTGTCGATCGCGATCATGCTGATGTTCACCACCTTCGGCACCTTCACCTTCGGGCCGGTCCTCGGAGCCGTGGACGGCGCGGGTGAGGGAGTCCTCACCGGCATCGGCCTGATGCTGCTGCTCGCCGCCTGCGGCAAGTCGGCGCAGGTCCCGCTGCAGTCCTGGCTCGGCGACGCGATGGAGGGCCCGACCCCGGTCTCGGCCCTGATCCACGCGGCGACGATGGTGACCGCCGGCGTCTACCTGATCACCCGCTCCGGCGCGATCTTCGACGCCGCGCCCACCGCCCAGGTGGCCGTGGTGACGGTCGGCGCGGTCACCCTCCTGTTCGGTGCGATCGTCGGTTGCGCGAAGGACGACATCAAGAAGGCCCTGGCCGGCTCGACGATGTCGCAGATCGGCTACATGGTGATGGCCGCGGGCCTCGGCCCGATCGGCTACGTCTTCGCGATCATGCACCTGGTCACCCACGGCTTCTTCAAGGCCGGGCTCTTCCTCGGCGCCGGATCGGTCATGCACGGCATGAACGACGAGGTGGACATGCGCAAGTACGGGGGCCTGCGGAAGTACATGCCGGTCACCTTCGTCACGTTCGGCCTCGGCTACCTGGCGATCATCGGCTTCCCGGGCCTGTCCGGCTTCTTCTCCAAGGACAAGATCATCGAGGCCGCCTTCGCCAAGGGCGGCACCGAGGGCTGGATCCTCGGTGGCGCGGCCCTGCTGGGCGCGGGGATCACCGCGTTCTACATGACCCGCGTGATGCTGATGACCTTCTTCGGCGAGAAGCGCTGGGAGCCGGACGCCGAGGGCCATGAGCCGCACCCGCACGAGTCGCCGAAGTCGATGACGATCCCCATGGTCGTCCTGGCCTTCGGCTCCGTCTTCGCCGGATTCCTCTTCAGCTGGAACGAGGCCTTCGTGACCTGGCTGGAGCCGGTCACCAGCTTCGAGGAGGGCCACCCGCCGATGGGCGCGGCGGCCGTCACCGGCGCCACGATGGTGGTGATGGTGCTCGGCGTGGGCCTCGCCTGGGCCATGTACGGGCGCCGCCCCGTCCCCTCCGTCGCCCCGCGCGCCAGCTGGCTCACCCGCGCCGCCCGGCGCGACCTGCTCCAGGACGACTTCAACCACGTCGCCCTGGTGCTGCCCGGCGAGTACCTCACCCGCGGGCTGGTCTACGTGGACCACAAGGGTGTGGACGGCGTCGTCAACGGCACCGCGGCCGCCGTCGGCGGCCTCTCCGGCCGGATGCGGCGTCTCCAGAACGGTTATGTGCGCAGCTACGCCGTGTCGATGCTGGCGGGCACCGCGGTGCTGGTCGCCGCGACGCTGCTGATGAGGGGTGTTGCCTGATGTCCTTCCCCCTGCTCACGCTGACCGCCGGCCTGCCGGCGCTCGGCGCGATCGCCACCGCCGCCGTGCCGGCGGCGCGGCGCGGGGCCGCCAAGTGGCTCGCGCTGGCCGTCTCGCTGGCGACGCTCGTGCTGGCCGCGATCGCCTTCGTGCGCTTCGACCCGGGCGGGGCCCGGTACCAGCTCACCGAGTCCCATGCGTGGATCGCCGACTTCGGGGTCCGCTACGAACTCGGCGTGGACGGCATCGCCGTCGCGCTCATCGGGCTGACCGCGCTGCTCGTACCGTTCGTCATCGCGGCGGGCTGGCACGACGCCGACCCTCTGGAGGAGAAGAACCCCAACCGCCGCTGGCGGCCCACCCAGGGCTTCTTCGCGCTGATCCTGCTGGTCGAGGCGATGGTGATCATCTCCTTCGAGGCCACGGACGTCTTCCTCTTCTACATCTTCTTCGAGGCCATGCTCATCCCGATGTACTTCCTCATCGGCGGCTTCGGGGACCGTGCGCACGAGCACGGCGAGGAGGAGGCGGCCCGTCAGCGCTCGTACGCGGCGGTGAAGTTCCTGCTCTACAACCTGGCCGGCGGACTCATCATGCTGGCCGCGGTCATCGGGCTGTACGCCGTCACCGCCGACCAGCTCGGCCAGGGCACCTTCTCCCTCCAGGAGATCCTGCAGGCCCGGGCGGCCGGTGAGCTCGACATGTCCACCACCGCGGAACGCGCCCTGTTCCTGGGCTTCTTCTTCGCCTTCGCGGTCAAGGCACCGCTGTTCCCGCTGCACACCTGGCTGCCCAACGCCATGGGCGAGTCCACGGCGCCGGTCGCGGTGCTCATCACCGCGGTCGTCGACAAGGTCGGCACCTTCGCGATGCTCCGCTTCTGCCTCCAGCTCTTCCCCGAGGCCAGCAAGTGGGCGACGCCGGTGATCCTGGTGCTGGCGCTGATCAGCATCGTCTACGGCGCACTGCTCGCGCTCGGCCAGCGCGACATCAAGCGGCTGATCGCCTACGCGTCGATCTCCCACTTCGGCTTCATCATCCTGGGCATCTTCGCGATGACCTCCCAGGGCCAGGGCGGGGCGACGCTGTACATGGTCAACCACGGCATCTCCACCGCCGCGCTGATGCTGGTCGCGGGCTTCCTGATCTCCCGCCGCGGCTCCCGCCTCATCGCGTCCTACGGCGGGGTGCAGAAGGTGGCCCCGGTGCTGGCCGGCACCTTCCTGATCGGCGGTCTGGCCACCCTGTCGCTGCCGGGGCTCGCGCCCTTCGTCAGCGAGTTCCTCGTCCTCGTCGGGACGTTCAGCCGCTACCCGGCCGTCGGGATCATCGCCACCACCGGCATCGTCCTCGCCGCGCTGTACGTCCTCGTCCTCTACCAGCGGACGATGACCGGCCCGGTGAAGGCCGAGGTGCAGGGGATGCCCGACCTGAAGGTCCGGGAACTGGCCGTCGTGGCGCCGCTGATCGCGCTGCTGATCGTGCTCGGGGTGTACCCGAAGCCGCTGACCGACGTCGTCAATCCGGCGGTGCAGCAGACGCTCTCCGACGTGCACAAGACCGACCCCAAGCCGGCGCTGGAGGCATCCAAGTGAGCAGCACAGTTGCTGTCCACAGCCTGTGGACAACGGCGGCACCGCTCGCCGCCGACAAGATCAACGCGCCGAAGATCGAGTACGCCCAGCTCGCTCCGGTCCTGATCGTCTTCGGTGTGGCCATCCTGGGCATCCTCCTCGAGGCGTTCCTGCCGCGGCGGTTCCGCTACACCGGGCAGGTCGGCCTCGCGGTCGTCGGCATGGCCGCCGCCTTCGCCGCGGTCGTGGCGCTCGCGGCGGGCGGCTACGCCACGACGAAGGCGCACATCGCGGCCATGGGCGCGGTCGCCGTCGACGGCCCGGCCCTCTTCCTGCAGGGCACGATCCTGCTGGTGGGCATGGTCGGGGTGTTCACCTTCGCCGAGCGCCGGCTCGACCCCAAGGCGCACGGCCGGCACGTCGACTCCTTCGCCGCGCAGGGCTCCGCGGTGCCCGGCAGCGACCAGGAGAAGGACGCCGTCCGGGCCGGTTTCACCACCACGGAGGTCTTCCCGCTGCTGATGTTCGCCATCGGCGGCATGCTGATCTTCCCGGCGGCCAACGACCTGCTGACGCTCTTCGTGGCCCTGGAGGTCTTCTCCCTCCCGCTCTACCTGCTCTGCGCCCTCGCCCGGCGCCGCCGCCTGATGTCGCAGGAGGCGGCGGTCAAGTACTTCCTGCTGGGCGCCTTCTCCTCCGCCTTCCTGCTCTTCGGCATCGCCCTGCTCTACGGCTACGCGGGCACCGTCTCCTACTCCGGCATCGCGTCGGTCGTCGACGGCACCGCCAAGCTCAACCCGGCCCTGGCCGACTCGGCGGGCAACGACGCGCTGCTGCTGATCGGCGCCGCGCTGGTCGGCATGGGCCTGCTGTTCAAGGTGGGCGCCGTGCCGTTCCACATGTGGACGCCCGACGTCTACGAGGGCGCGCCGACCCCGGTCACCGGCTTCATGGCCGCGGCCACCAAGGTCGCCGCCTTCGGCGCGCTGCTGCGGCTGCTCTACGTGGTGCTGCCGGAGCTGCGCTGGGACTGGCGACCGGTGCTGTGGGGCGTGGCGATCCTCACGATGCTGGTCGGCGCGATCGTGGCGGTCACCCAGACCGACGTGAAGCGCCTGCTCGCGTACTCCTCGATCGCGCACGCCGGGTTCATCCTGGCGGGTGTCATCGCGACCACGCCGGAGGGCGTCTCCTCGGTGCTCTTCTACCTGGCGGCGTACTCCTTCGTGACGCTGGGCGCCTTCGCGGTCGTCACGCTGGTGCGCGACGCCGGCGGGGAGGCCACGCACCTGTCGCGCTGGGCGGGTCTGGGCCGTCGTTCCCCGCTGGTGGCCGCGGTCTTCGCGGTCTTCCTGCTCGCCTTCGCCGGCATCCCGCTGACCTCGGGCTTCGCCGGGAAGTTCGCGGTCTTCAGCGCCGCCGCTCAGGGCGGTGCGATGCCGCTGGTGATCGTGGGTGTGATCTCGTCCGCCATCGCGGCGTTCTTCTACATCCGGGTCATCGTGCTGATGTTCTTCAGCGAGCCGAAGGCCGACGGCCCCACGGTCGCCGTGCCCTCGCCGCTGACGTCCACGGCCATCGCGGTGGGTGTGGCCGTCACCCTGGTGCTGGGTGTCGCGCCCCAGTACTTCCTGGACCTCGCGAACCAGGCGGGCGTCTTCGTCCGCTGACCCCTCGCACGGCCCGAGCGCCCCGTGACCGGCTCCCCGGTCGCGGGGCGTCGTGCTGCCGCGGGCCGGCCGCCGGGGCCCGGGCCGCCGCGGCCCGTCACGGCCTCATCGCGCCAATCCGGTTTCCGTAGCGGCTTTCTGACCTGCGTTCGCCCGCGACACCCCGATGAATTGGGCCACTTGATGCCATGGTGAACAGCTCTTCTCGATTGTCTAAAGAGTTCGCAATGTCCGGAAAAGTCTTGCGGTACCGGTCAATTCGGGCTTAGCTTCCTTTCGGGTCACGGTCGGGAGGGGCCGATCAATACCGTGACCATTGGGGGGATTACGTGGTGAAGTCCGCGTTCGCGGTCGACCCTGCAGTGCCGGGACTGATCGTGAAGATCGGAAACTATCCGCTGCACCATGGCGGCGTGGGGGCGATCCGCAGTCTGGGGAGGCTCGGGGTCCCCATGTACGCCGTCACCGAGGACCGGCACACACCCGCCGCGGCCTCCCGCTACCTGCGCGGTCGCTTCGTCTGGCCGACCACCGGACTGGAGCCCGCGGAGCGCCTGGTCGAGGGGCTGCGCCGGATAGGCCACCGGATCGGGCGCCCCACGGTGCTCATCCCGACCGACGAGGAGGCGGCCGTGCTCATCGCCGAGCACGCCGCCGAACTGGAGGGCCTCTTCCTCTTCCCGCGCACCGACGACCCCGGGCTGTCCCGGCGCCTGGCCAGCAAGCAGGGCCTGCACGAGCTGTGCGTCCGGCACGGGGTGCCGACCCCGCGGTCGGCCTTCCCCGACTCGCCGGAGGAGGTCGAGAAGTTCGCGGCGGACGCTCGCTTCCCGGTCGTCGCCAAGAACCGGGAGGCCTTCGAGCGGCGCCGCACACCCGCCGTGCCCGGCACCACCCGTATCGACGACGCGGAGGAGCTGCTGGCCCTGGCCCGCGGCTGGGGACCGAGGCCCGGCGTGATCCTGCAGGAGTACCTGCCGCGCGAGGAGGTCGAGGACTGGATCGTCCACGCCTACTTCGGGCCCGGCGGGACGGAGCCCGTGCTCTTCACCGGCGTCAAGGTGCGTTCCTGGCCGCCGCACGCCGGGATGACGGCCTGCGCCTATGTGGTGGCCAATCCGGAACTTGCCGCAATGGCCCGCCGTTTCTGCGCGGCCATCGGATTCCGGGGCATCGCCGACCTCGACTGGCGCTACGACCGCCGCGACGGCCGCTACAAACTGCTCGACTTCAATCCCCGCATGGGCGCCCAGTTCCGGCTCTTCGAATCCGAGGCCGGGATCGACGTCGTCCGCGCGCAGCACCTCGACCTGACGGGGCGGGAGATCCCCCGGGCAGGGCAGCCGGAGGGCCGGCGCTTCGTCGTGGAGAACATCGACCTGCCCGCCCTCCTGGCCTACCGCCGCAGCGGTTACACCACGCCCCACGCCCCCGCCCGCGCCGGCCGCACCGAGCTGGCCTGGCTGGCCGCCGACGACCTGGGGCCGTTCGTCACCATGCTCGCCCGCTTCGTACGGCCGGGCGCCCGGCACCTGATGCAGATGTACCGGTCGCGACGTCGAACCGCGATGCGAAGGGAACACCCATGACGACGCCCGTTGCCGTGATCGGCGCCGGCCCCTACGGACTGTCCACCGCCGCACACCTGCGCGAACGGGGCGTCCCCGTACGCACCTTCGGCGACCCCATGGTCAGCTGGCGGGAGAACATGCCCTCCGCCATGGTGCTGAAGTCCACCCCCGCCGCCTCCGACATCTCCGCCGCCCGGCCGGGGCACACCCTGCGCGACTTCTGCCTGGACGCCGGGGAGCGGCCGCTGGTCACCGACTGGGACCTCGTCCCCGCCGAGACCTTCGTCCGCTACGGCCACTGGTTCCAGCAGCGGCTCGTGCCCGATCTGGAGCAGGTCAGGGTGGTGTCCGTGGACCGGGCCGGCGGCGGGGGCTTCGAGCTCAAGCTGGACTCCGGCGAGCAGTTCCGGGCCCGGGCGGTCGTCGTCGCCAGCGGGCTGCACGGCTTCGCGCACACGCCCGACGTGCTGCGCCGCGTCACCCCCGACGGGCCGTCCGCGGCCGGGCCCGTCTCCCACAGCTCCCAGCACACCGACCCGGGCCGGCTCGCCGGACGCGCGGTGGTGGTCGTCGGCGCAGGGCAGTCGGCCCTGGAGAGCGCGGCGCTGCTCGCCGAGGCGGGCGCCACCGTACGGCTGCTGGCCCGCGGACGGCGCGCCGTGGGTTTCGGAGCCCCGCCGGACCGGCAGCCGCGCCTGCGGCCCGAGTCGCCCTTCGGGCGGGCCTGGTCCCTGTACGCCTTCAGCCACCACGCCGGGTACTTCCGCGGCCTGCCCGCGCCCCTGCGGCTCTACCTCGTACGCCGCGTACTGGGCCCGCTGGGCGCATGGTGGCTGCGTGAGCGCTTCGAGGGCAAGGTCGCCGTCAGCGAGGGCCACACGCTGCGCAGCGCCCGCCTGGACGAGGACGGCAAGGTCGTGCTGTCCACCGCCGCGCCCGGTGGCCGCGCGGCCGAGTTCCGCGCCGACCACGTGATGGCCGCCACCGGCTACCGCGTCGACCTGGAGGCGCTGGAATTCCTCGGCCCCGAGCTGCGCGCCGAACTGGCCCGTACCGGCGGCTCACCCCGGCTGGGCGCCGACTTCGGTTCCTCCGTCCCGGGGATGTATTTCACCGGTCTGCCCGCCGCGGCCACCTTCGGGCCGGTGCTGCGCTTCGTGTGCGGTACGGAGTGGGCCTCGCCGCGACTGGCGGCGGCGGTGGCGAAGGCGTACGGGCGCTAGGCGCGTTCCGGCGCACGGCCATCCACGGCGCGGCGCCCCGCACTTGGCGGGGGCCGCGCCGTTCGCCGTGCGCGCCGGGGGCCCGCGGCGGTCGGGCATGGGGGGCGGCTCTCGGGGAAGGAGTGACAAGGGCGCGGGTTCCTCGCGGAGGCGGCCGCGGTGCCTCGTCAGGGGACGTGCGGGGCGGCGGTGGTCCCCGTGGACGGGCGGAAAGCCGGTGTGGGCCGGGCTCGGGCCGGTCGCGGGCCGGGAAAGTCCGGCCGCACACGCGGGCAAAACCGGGCGTAGTGGCCCGAGGGGGCCATGCCCTCGCAGTGATCGAGAGGCGACCGGTTACGCTGCCGGTGTAGTACAGCGCCACGCCGCAAGCCGCAGAAGCGATCTCAGCGACAGGAGAATCCCAGGTGACGACCGTCGTCGGGCCCTTCGGGCTGAGCGTAATGGATGAGGACCTCGAGTCCGGGATCCGGGCCGGGCTGTCCGCCGTCGAGGAAGGCCTCATGGAGGCCACCAAGAGCGATGTGCGGTTCATCACGGAGGCGGCCCGGCACCTCGTGCACGCGGGCGGGAAGCGGTTCCGTCCCCTGCTGGTGCTGCTGGCAGCCCAGTTCGGCGATCCGCATGCGCCCGGCATCGTGCCGTCGGCCGTGGTGGTGGAGCTGACGCACCTGGCCACGCTGTACCACGACGACGTCATGGACGAGGCCGAGGTGCGGCGCGGCGTGCCGAGCGCCAACGCCCGCTGGGACAACTCGGTGGCCGTGCTGACCGGCGACTTCCTCTTCTCCAAGGCCTCGCACATACTGGCCGACCTCGGGCCGGAGGCCGTACGCATCCAGGCCGAGGCCTTCGAGCGGCTGGTCACCGGGCAGATCCTGGAGACCGTCGGCCCGCGCGACGGGCGCGACCCGATCGACCACTACCTGGAAGTCATCGCCGGCAAGACGAGCTCGCTGATCGCCGTCTCGTGCCGCTTCGGCGCGATGATGTCGGGCGCCGAGGAGAGCGTCGTCGACATCGTCACCCAGTACGGGGAGCGCATCGGTACGGCCTTCCAGCTCGCCGACGACGTGCTGGACATCGCCAGCGACTCGCACGAGTCCGGCAAGACCCCCGGCACGGACCTGCGGGAGGGCGTGCCGACCCTGCCGGTGCTGCACCTGCGTACGGCCGTGGACAAGGCGGGCGGCTTCGCCTCCGCGGACGACCGGCGGCTGTGCGAACTGCTGGACGGCGATCTGACGGACGACCGGCGGCACGCCGAGGCTCTGGCGCTGCTGCGCGCCCACCCGGCGCTGGCTCAGGCCCGGCGCGACACCGTGCGCTATGCGGACGAGGCGCGGGCCCTGCTGGCACCGCTGCCCGACTGCGCCGCCAAGCAGGCCCTGGAGGGCCTCTGCGACGCGGTGGTGCACCGCGCGGGCTAGCCCAGAGCCAGGGCCGCGTTCCCGGCGCCCACGCCGCCTCTGCGGCCCGCGCGGTCCGTCCGACCTGTGCGGCCACGGGGGTGCGGGACGCCTTCTGCCCTGAGCTGGCGTCAGGGGACGTCATCCCAGAGGCGTACGCCGAGTTGATCCCGTCGGGCGATGCGCCCGAGGGGCCGTGTTGATGGGATAAGAGGCACCACCACACGGCGGATCGGGTGACAATGGCCCGAGGTGGACGATTGCGACGCTGACGGGAACCCGCCGTTGACAACGGAGGTAGGGACGTAATGGCACCCATCCAGCCCATGGACGACGACCGGGAGCCCCGGCGGCGGGCCAAGGCGATACGTTACGCGGTCCCGGTGGCGGCCGCGGGGGTCGCCGCGGCGACCATCGGCCTCGTACCGGCGCTCGCGAGCGTGGGCAGCCCCGATCTGCCCAAGATCACGGCCGAGGAGCTGATCGCGAAGGTCGCGGCCTCGGACACCGAGACGGTCTCCGGCTCGGTCCGCATCAGCACGGACTTCGGCCTGCCGGCCCTGCTGACCGGCGCCACGGGCTCCGGCGGGCCGTTCGGCGGCGGTGCGGGCGGCCGTGGTGACTCCTCGGCCGATCCGAAGGAGCAGCTGACCGAGCTGCTGGCCGGCTCCCACACCCTGCGCGTCGCGGCCGACGGCCCGCAGCGGCAGAAGGTGTCGATCGTGCGGAACGCCGCGGAGTACAGCCTCATCCACAACGGCGACGAGGTCTGGGCCTACGACAGCGGCAGCAACCAGGCCTACCACCTGACCGGCCTCCCGCAGGAGGCTCAGGGCAAGGACGGGGCCAAGAGCGGGCACGAAGCGCCCGAGGGCTGGCCGGCCACCCCGCAGGAGGCCGCGAAGAAGGTCCTCGACGCGGCGGACGACAGCTCCACCGTCACGGTGGACGGCACCGCGCGCATCGCCGGGCGCGACGCCTACCAGCTGGTGGTCACGCCCAAGGCCACGGACTCCACCGTCGGGTCGATCCGGATCGGCGTCGACGCCGCCACCGGTGTGCCGCTGAAGTTCACCCTCGCCCCGAGGGGCGGCGGCAAGGCCATCGTCGACGTCGCCTTCACCAAGGTCGACTTTTCCCGGCCCGCCGCCTCGACCTTCGACTTCACCCCGCCCAAGGGCGCCGAGGTGACGACGGAGAAGGCCGGCGAGAAAGCGGACGCGAAGACCGGGCGGGAGGCCCGCGGGGCGCGCGAGGAGTTCGGTGACCTCGGCGGCCCGGACGCTCTGGAAGGCCTTGACGTCCTCGGCAAGGGCTGGGACTCGATCGCCGAGCTGAAGCTGCCCCCGGAGGCGCTGAACGCGTCCCCGTCCGAGGGCGGCGGCAAGGCGCCCGGTCTCGGCGGTCAGGGGCTGCTCGGCACCTTCGGCAAGGAGGTCAAGGGCGACTTCGGCACCGGCACGGTGGTCAGCACCCGCCTGGTGAACGCCCTGGTCACCGACAGCGGCAAGGTCTACGTGGGCACCGTGACCCAGGACGCCCTGATCAAGGCCGCGGACGCGGCCGCACGGTAAGGCGCGGAGCAGGACACGTCACCGAGCGAAGGAGCGCCGATGGGGGAGCCGTCCGCGCAGACCGGTGAGCACGCGACCGGTGAGCACGTGAGCGGTGAGCACGTGAGCGGTGAGCACGCGATCTCCACGAGCGGGCTCACCAAGCGGTACCGCGGTGGACAGCTCGCCGTCGACGGCCTTGACCTGGCCGTCCCCCGCGGCAGCGTCTTCGGCTTCCTGGGGCCCAACGGCTCCGGGAAGACGACGACGATCCGCATGCTCATGGGGCTCATCGCCCCGACCTCCGGCACGGCACGGGTGCTTGGCGAGCCCATGCCGCGCGCGGTGCGCAGCGTCCTGCCGCGCGTGGGCGCGCTGATCGAGGGCCCGGCCCTCTACGGCTTCCTCTCCGGCCGTGACAACCTGCTGCGCTTCGACGCGGCCGATCCGACCGCCGTGCCCCGCACCCGCGGGGTACGGGTCGACACGGCGCTGGAGAGGGTGGGCCTGGCCGCCGCCGCGGGCAAGAAGGCGCGCGCCTACTCGCTCGGCATGAAGCAGCGGCTCGGTCTGGCGGCCGCGCTGCTGCGCCCACGCGAGCTGCTGGTGCTGGACGAGCCCACCAACGGCCTGGACCCACAGGGCATGCGGGAGATCCGCTCGCTGGTCCGGGAGCTGGCGGCGGACGGCACCACGGTCTTCCTCTCCTCCCACCTCCTCGACGAGATCGAACAGGTCTGCACCCACGCCGCGGTGATGTCCCGCGGCAGGCTGATCACCCAGGGCCCGGTGGAGGCGCTGTCCTCTGCCGGGCGCCTGGTGGTCACCACACCCGACCCCGCCGAGGCGGTACGGGTGCTGAAGGAGCAGGGGGTCACCGGTCTGGCCGCCGACGGCGACCGGGTCACCGGAGAGCTGCCGCAGGACCCCGCGGCGCTCCCCGAACTCGCCGACCTCAACGCCGCACTGGTCGCCGCCGGAGTCCGCGTCCGCGGCTTCGGCGTCGAACGGGCGTCACTTGAGGACGCGTTCGTCGCGCTGACCGGAGAGGGCTTCGATGTCGCAGGCTGACACCCTGACCAGGTCGCTGTGGCCGATCCGCTCGCTGGGGCTGTTCCGCAGCGAACTGGTGACCGTGCTGCGCCGCTGGCGCACCCTCGCCCTGCTGGCCGTCCTGGCCGGGGTCCCGGTGCTCATCGGGGTCGCGGTGCGGATCGAGACCGGTGACGGCGGCTCGGCCGGTGGCGGCGGCGGGGGCGGCCCGGCCTTCGTCGCGCTGATCACCAACAACGGTCTCTTCCTGGTCTTCGCCTCGCTCGCCGCGACGCTGCCCTTCTTCCTCCCCATGGCGATCGGTGTCGTGGCCGGCGACGCCGTCGCCGGCGAGGCCAACGCCGGCACCCTGCGCTATCTGCTGGTGGCCCCGGCCGGGCGCACCCGTCTGCTGGTCTCCAAATACGCCTCCGTCCTGGCCTTCTGCCTGATCGGCACCCTCGTGGTGGCCGTCTCGGCCCTGGTGACCGGCGCGTTGCTCTTCCCGCTCGGGGACGTCACCCTGCTGTCGGGTACGACCGTCCCCTTCTCCGAGGGACTGCTGCGCGCCCTGCTGGTCGCCCTGGTCGTGGCGGCCTCGCTCACCGGCATCGCCGCGCTGGGCCTGTTCATCTCCACGCTCACCAACAGCGGCATCGCCGCCATGGCGACGACCGTGGGGCTGCTGATCACCGTGCAGATCGTCGACACCATCCCCCAACTGCACGCCGTGCAGCCCTACCTCTTCCCCCACTACTGGCTGAGCTTCGCCGACCTGGTCCGCGACCCCGTCTACTGGGACGAGATGCGCAGCAACTTCCAGCTCCAGGCCCTCTACGTCGCCGTGTTCGGCTCCGCGGCCTGGGCCCGCTTCACCACCCGCGACATCCTGGCCTGACCCCCGCCGGTCAGCTGAAGAAGGCCTTCGCCCGGCCCAGTGCCGCCGTGTCCCGCAGGATGTCGCCAGGCCCGCTGCCGTAGCCCAGCAGCGCCCCGCCCCAGCGCATACCGGCGTAGTCGGCCGTGTGGCGCAGGGTCCCCACCAGCGGGGCCGCCGTCGCCGGGTCCTGGCCGCCGTGCACGGTCACCGACCACAGGGTCTTGCCCCGCATCCGCTCCAGGAAGTCCAGCCCCGGCACCCGCATCCAGCCGGACCAGAGGTCCAGGTAGAGCTTGGTGGCGGTCGAGACGCTGTACCAGTCCAGCGGTGAGACCACCACGATGTCGGTGGCCGCCAAGGTGGCCTCCAGGAGCCTCTCGGCGAGCCCCGACGACGCGGGACGGGGCCCCTCGCCCTCGTGCCGGCGGTCCTCGAAGAGCGGCCGCGCCAGATCCCCCAGCCGCAGCCAGCGCCGGTCCGTCGTCGGCGGAAGCTGCTCGGCGGCGCGGCGCGCCAACGTCTCGGTGTTGCCGTCGGCGCGGCTGCTTCCCACCAGGAAGAGGAACGACCGCTCTGAATCCGACACCCCGTCATCTCCTTGCGTATGCAATAATTGCGTATGCATGGAGATATTTTCATCGCGCCGCCACTGGCGTCAAGGTGAGCGCGGTAGGGCTACTCGACGTCGAACTCGTTCCCCTCCGGGTCGGCCATGGTGACCCAGGTGCCGGAGGGCTCCGCTATCCGCCGCAGCACCTTCGCGCCGAGCGATTCCAGCCGGGCCACCTCCTCTTCCAGCCGTCCGCCGCCCGGGTGGAGGTCGATGTGCAGCCGGTTCTTCGCCATCTTGGTCTCGGGCACCCGCTGGAAGAGGATGCGCCGTCCCAGTCCCGAGCCCTTCTCCTCGTCGTACGGGTCCTCGGGGTGCCGAACGGCCGCAAGGTCCCGCCAGGCCCTGCGGCCGGCCGCCTCCGTCAGGAGGTCCTCCGTGACGGCGCCGAACCCCAGCAACTTCTCGATCAGCACGCTGTGGTCCTCGAGCGTGTACTCCAGGACCTCCGCCCAAAAGGCGGCCTGCCGGTGCGGATCCGCCGCATCGATCACGAGTTTCCAGTGAACTGCCATGACGTGCCCCCTCGTTCGCGTCCCCGCCGACTCTCGGCCGGTGTGTAACCAGTTATATTGGTTACATGACGGAGCCCGCAATCGGTCTGGTCCTCCATTCATCCGAAGGAGTTGCCTACCGCTTCGACCCGGGAGCACTCGGCCTGGAACTGCTGCCCACCGGAGGCCCCGGCGCGTACGCCCGCCACGAAGTCCTCCACGAGCCCGCCGACCTGGCCCGTTGGGCGGCGTCGTCCCGGCTGCGCCCCGACGCCGGCGCCCTCGCCGTCTCCCCGGAGGACGTCGCCGTGGCCCGGTACCTGCGCGATGCCCTCTGGCACATCGCCGTCGCCCGCGTCCACGGCCAACCGCTGCCCGCCCCGGACCTCGTCGTCCTCAACGAGGCGGCCGCCTGGCGGCCCCCGGCGCTGCGTCTCGCCCCCGACGGGGGCCGCAGCTGGCGCACCCCGGTCACCGGCACCCAGGTCCTGGCGGCAGTCGCCCGGGACGCGGTGGAGCTCTTCTCCGGCCCGTACGCCGACCGCGTCCGGGAATGCTCCGCCCACGACTGCCGACTGGTCTTCGTGGACGTCTCACGCCCCGGCCGGCGCCGCTGGTGCTCCATGGAGCACTGCGGCAACCGCCACAAGGTCCGCGCCCACCGCTCCCGCGGCCACGCCCACGAGGCGCCGGAAGGCTAGCGCGCGCCGGTGGGCGGACGCCGCCGCTCAGCCGGTGACGGCCCCGCGCGGCGCCGCCTCGTCGGGCACCACCGCCGCGTCGCGCACCGCGATCCGGCCGCGCCGGGCGGCGCGCAGCGCGTCCCAGGTCAGCAGGGCCAGCGCGAGCCAGACGAGGGCGAAGCCCGCCCAGCGCTCCGCCGGCATCTCCTCGTGGAACCAGAGCAGTCCGAGGGCGAACTGGAAGACCGGCGCGAGGTACTGCAGCAGCCCCAGCATGCTCAGCGGGATGCGGATGGCCGCGGCGCCGAAGCAGACCAGCGGCACCGCGGTGACGACGCCGCACGCGGCGAGCAGGGAGGCGTGACCGGCCCCGTGCGAGGCGAAGGTGGTCTCCCCGCGGGTGCCGAGGAAGATGAGGTAGCCGAGCGCCGGCAGGAACTGGATCGCGGTCTCGGCCGCGAGCGACTCCAGGCCGCCCATGCCGACCTTCTTCTTGATGAAGCCGTACGTGGCGAAGGAGCAGGCCAGGGTGAGCGCGATCCAGGGCAGCCGCCCGTAGCCCAGGGTCAGCACCAGGACGGCGGCGGCGCCGACGCCCACGGCCGCCCACTGCGCGGGCCGCAGGCGCTCGTGCAGGACGAGGACGCCGAGGGCGATGGTGACGAGCGGGTTGATGAAGTAGCCCAGCGAGGTCTCGACGACGTGGCCGCTGTTGACACCCCAGATGTACAGGCCCCAGTTCACGGATATCACGGCCGCGGCCACGGCCAGCAGCCCGAGCCGCCGCGGCTGCCGCAGGAGCTCGGGGACCCAGGCCCAGCGGCGCATCACCAGCAGCACGACGGAGACGACGGCCAGCGACCAGACCATGCGGTGGGCCAGGATCTCGCCCGCGCCGGACGGTTCGAGGAGCGGCCAGTAGAGGGGGAAGAGCCCCCAGAGCCCGTAGGCGGCGAATCCGTACAGCAGACCGGCACGCTGCTCGTTCACTCGTTCCTCCCGGGGCGCTGGCCGACCGCTCGAAGGTAGCGTGCGGGGCGTTCTCCCGTCATCTGCGTATCGCATGACGGTCATGACACCTTCGTGGCGGGCGGGGAGGGCGCCGTGACGGGGCGGAACGGGCGGGGCCCCGCGGGCGGATCCTCTCCGCCGCGGGGCCCCGTCCCGGCGGGTGCCTCAGGTCAGCCCTTGAGCGCCGCCGCGATCGTGTCCGCGAGCGGGGTGGTGGGACGTCCGATCAGCCGGGCGAGGTCGCCGCTGCCGCCCTGGAGGAGGCCGCGGGAGACGCCGGCGACGTCCACGTCGACGTAGATCGCGGCCACCGGCTCGGGCAGCCCGGCGCCGGTCAGGACCGCCAGGAAGGCGTCGGCGGGCAGGTCGGTGTAGGCGACCGGCCGGCCGGACTGGTGCGCCAGCTCGGCGGCGTACTCGGCCATCGTCCAGGCCTCGTCCCCGCTGAGCTCGTACACCGCGTTCTCGTGCCCCTCGCCGGTCAGCACGGCCGCGGCGGCGTCCGCGTAGTCCTCGCGGCTCGCGGAGCCGATGCGGCCCTCGCCCGCGCTGCCGGCGACGCCGTGCTCCAGCTGGGTGGGGATCTGGGCGGTGTAGTTCTCGGTGTACCAGCCGTTGCGCAGCAGCGTGTAGGTCAGGCCGGAGTCCAGCAGGGCCTGCTCGGTGGCCTTGTGCTCGGCGGCGAGCAGGAAGTCGGCCGACGGGCCGCCGAGGACGCCGGTGTACGCGAGCCGTGCGACCGCCGCCTCCTTGGCGGCCTCGATCACGGCGGTGTGCTGGGCGACACGCTGCCCGACCTCGCTGCCCGAGATCAGCAGCACCACGTCGCCGGCCCGGAAGGCGCCCTTGAGGGTCTCGGGGGCGTTGTAGTCGGCCACCCGGAGCTCCACGCCCCGGGCGGCGAGGTCCGCGGCCTTGTCCGCGTCGCGTACGACGGCCACGATCTCCCCGGCCGGGACGCCGGCGAGGAGCCGGTCCACGACCAGACGGCCCAGCTGTCCGGTGGCTCCGGTGACGACGATGCTCATGAGGGGTTCACTCCAGTCCCTGTTGTCCCCGTTGGTGATGACTGAACTAACTCTAGGGCCGGTACTAACTTCTAGAAAGTACCCACTTTGAAGTAAGCTAGTGGCATGGACGTAAGGGAAGAGCCGGCCGGCCTGCTGCAGGCGCCCCCCGACGTGAACGCGCGCAACTGCCCCTCACGCGTGATCCTCGAACACGTCACCAGCCGCTGGGGTGTGTTGGTACTGGCCGCACTGATCGACGGCACCCTGCGCTTCAGCGAGCTGCGCCGCACGGTCGGTGGGGTCAGCGAGAAGATGCTCGCCCAGACCCTGCAGACCCTGGAGCGCGACGGCTTCGTGCACCGCGAGGCGCACCCTGTCATCCCGCCGCGCGTCGAGTACTCCCTCACGCCGCTCGGCAAGGAGGCCGCCGACCAGGTCTGGGCCCTGGCCCGCTGGAGCGAGGACCGCACCGGGCAGGTGATCGCCGCCCGCCGGACGTACGACGAGGCCCGGGCCTGATCGTGCGGCCCGGGCCCCGTACGGCGGCTGAGACGGGTGGCGCGGCTCAGCCCACGACCGTCCAGGTGTCGTTGCCGGCCAGCATGGCGGCGAGGTCGCCCTTGCCGTGCTGCTCGACGGCCTGCTCCAGCTGCTCGGACATCAGCGCGTCGTAGACCGGCCGTTCGACGCTGCGGAACACGCCGATCGGCGTGTGGTGCAGCGTGTCGGGGTCGGCGAGTCTGGACAGGGCGAAGGCCGTCGTGGGCGTCGCGGCGTGCGCGTCGTGCACCAGGACCTCGTCCTCGTTGGACGCGTCGACGTCGACGACCCGCAGATCGCCGGTCGCCCGGTCGCGCACGACGCCCTTGGCGTTGTCCGCGCCGAAGCGGATCGGCTCGCCGTGCTCCAGCCGGATCACCGCGTTCTCCGCCGAGGTCCGGTCCTTCAGCACCTCGAAGGCGCCGTCGTTGAAGATGTTGCAGTTCTGGTAGATCTCCACGAAGGCCGTGCCCGGGTGCGCGGCGGCCGCCCGCAGCACGCTCGTGAGGTGCTTGCGGTCGGAGTCGACGGTACGCGCCACGAACGAGGCCTCCGCGCCCAGCGCCAGCGAGACCGGGTTGAAGGGCGCGTCCAGCGAGCCCATCGGCGTCGACTTGGTGATCTTGCCGAGCTCGGAGGTCGGGCTGTACTGCCCCTTGGTCAGCCCGTAGATCCGGTTGTTGAAGAGCAGGATCTTGAGGTTGACGTTGCGCCGCAGCGAGTGGATCAGGTGGTTGCCGCCGATGGACAGCGCGTCGCCGTCTCCCGTGACGACCCACACCGACAGGTCGCGCCGCGAGGCGGCGAGCCCGGTCGCGATGGCCGGGGCGCGGCCGTGGATGGAGTGCATCCCGTAGGTGTTCATGTAGTACGGGAAGCGGGAGGAGCAGCCGATCCCCGAGACGAAGACGATGTTCTCCCGGGCCAGGCCCAGTTCGGGCATGAAGCCCTGCACCGCGGCGAGGATCGCGTAGTCACCGCAGCCGGGGCACCAGCGCACTTCCTGGTCCGACTTGAAGTCCTTCATGGACTGCTTGGCTTCGGCCTTGGGGACCAGGGACAGCGCCGGCAGCCCCGGCGTGCGGTGTTCGGCGGCAGGAGCCTCAGACATCTGCGCTCTCCTCCTGGATGGCGGCAGCGAGTTGCTCGGCCTTGAAGGGCAGGCCGGTGACCTGGGTGTGCGAGCGTGCGTCGACCAGGTACCTCGCCCGCAGCAGATGAGCGAGCTGGCCGAGGTTCATCTCCGGGACCACTACCTTCTGGTAACGCCCGAGGACCTCCCCGAGATTCCTCGGGAAGGGGTTCAGATGGCGCAGATGGGCCTGCGCGACCGCGCCCCCTGCGCCCCTGATGCGCCGTACAGCCGCCGTGATCGGACCGTACGTGGAGCCCCAGCCGATCACCAGGGTCCTCGCCTGCCCGTCTGGGTCGTCGACGACGACGTCGGGCACCTCGATGCCGTCGATCTTGGCCTGCCGGGTGCGCACCATCAGATCGTGGTTGGCCGGGTCGTACGAGATGTGCCCGGTGCCGTCCTGCTTCTCGATGCCGCCGATGCGGTGCTCGAGACCGGGGGTGCCCGGCACCGCCCAGGGGCGCGCCAGGGTCTCCGGGTCGCGCAGGTACGGCCAGAACTCCTCGGTGCCGTCCTCCGCCACGTGGTTGGGCGTCGTCGCGAACTGCACCCGAAGGTCGGGCAGCTCGTCCAGCTCGGGGACCCGCCACGGCTCGGAGCCGTTGGCGAGGTAGCCGTCGGAGAGCAGGAGGACGGGGGTGCGGTAGGTCAGCGCGATGCGGGCCGCCTCCAGCGCGGCCCCGAAGCAGTCGCCGGGGGTGCACGGCGCCACGATCGGGACCGGCGCCTCGCCGTTGCGCCCGTACATCGCCTGCAGCAGGTCGGCCTGCTCGGTCTTGGTCGGCAGGCCCGTCGAGGGCCCGCCGCGCTGGATGTCGACGACCAGCAGCGGCAGCTCCATGGAGACCGCGAGGCCGATGGTCTCGGACTTCAGCGCGACGCCCGGACCGGAGGTGGTGGTGACGGCCAGCGAGCCGCCGAAGGCCGCGCCGAGCGCGGCGCCGATGCCGGCGATCTCGTCCTCGGCCTGGAAGGTGCGCACACCGAAGTTCTTGTGCCTGCTCAGCTCGTGCAGGATGTCCGAGGCCGGGGTGATCGGGTACGAGCCCAGGAAGAGCGGCAGGTCCGCCTGGCGGCTCGCGGTGACCAGGCCGTACGACAGCGCCAGGTTCCCCGAGATGTTGCGGTAGGTGCCGGCCGGGAAGGCCGCCTCGGCCGGGGCCACCTCGTAGCTGACCGCGAAGTCCTCGGTCGTCTCGCCGAAGTTCCAGCCCGCGCGGAAGGCCGCCACGTTCGCCTCGGCCAGCTCGGGCTTCTTCGCGAACTTCTTGCGCAGGAAGTCCTCGGTGCCCTCGGTGGGACGGTGGTACATCCACGACAGCAGACCGAGCGCGAACATGTTCTTGCTGCGCTCGGCCTCCTTGCGGGTCAGCGGGAATTCCTTGAGCGCCTCGACCGTCAGGGTGGTCAGCGGCACCGGGTGCACCGCGTAGGCCGACAGCGAGCCGTCCTCCAGCGGCGAGACCGCGTAGCCGACCTTGCCCATCGCGCGGGAGGTGAACTCGTCCGTGTTGACGATGACCTCCGCGCCGCGCGGCAGGTCCGCGATGTTCGCCTTCAGTGCCGCCGGGTTCATCGCGACCAGGACGTTCGGGGCGTCACCCGGGGTGAGGATGTCGTGGTCGGCGAAGTGCAGCTGGAAGCTCGAGACGCCCGGCAGGGTGCCTGCCGGAGCCCGGATCTCGGCCGGGAAGTTCGGCAGGGTGGACAGATCGTTGCCGAACGACGCCGTTTCCGAGGTGAACCGGTCTCCCGTGAGCTGCATCCCGTCGCCGGAGTCCCCGGCGAAACGGATCACCACCCGATCGAGCTTCCTGGTCTCCTTGGCCGGTTTCCGCTGCTCACCCAGAACGGGGCGATCGGGGGTAGTCGGGCTGCTGACCTGGCTGGTCACTGAATCGGACCTCCTTCGAGGCGGCGGCTCACGACCGGGGCCGTGACCTTGTGTCCCACGCGCCATCGTACGTGGGTAAGGGTCGCCTTCCCGGGTCTTCCCGCATCGTGGGCGCCGCGCTGAGCTCCCTTTGTGCCCTGATGGGTCACGGTCACCGCCCCCCGGAGCCCGTGCTGCCTGCTTCCTCCATATGGGACGCCTCCCGGCGCCGCTCCGGTTCTGTGCCTCCGCGGGCTCCTCTGACGATACGTCAGAGGATCAGGAATTGAGGTACGTGAGCACGGCCAGGACACGCCGGTGATCACCCTCGCTGGGGGCCAGCCCCAGTTTGAGGAAGATGTTGCTGACGTGCTTCTCGACGGCGCCGTCGCTCACCACCAGCTGCTTGGCGATCGCGGAGTTCGTCCGGCCCTCCGCCATCAGTCCCAGCACCTCGCGCTCCCGCGGGGTGAGACCTGCCAGTACGTCCTGCTTGCGGCTGCGCCCCAGCAGCTGCGCCACCACCTCCGGGTCCAGGGCGGTACCGCCGCCCGCCACGCGGACGACCGCGTCGACGAACTCCCGCACATCGGCTACCCGGTCCTTGAGCAGATACCCGACCCCGCGGGAACTGCCGGCCAGCAGCTCGGTGGCGTACTGCTCCTCCACGTACTGCGACAGCACCAGCACGCCCAGCTGCGGATGGTCGCGGCGCAGCCGCACCGCGGCGCGCACGCCCTCGTCGGTGTGGGTCGGCGGCATCCGCACGTCGGCCACGACCACGTCGGGCACCGCGCCCTCGGCGGCGAGCTCGCCGATCACCTTCAGCAGGGCCTCGGCGTCGCCGACCCCGGCGACGACCTCGTGCCCGCGGTCGGTCAGCAGACGGGTCAGTCCCTCCCGCAGCAGCACCGAGTCCTCGGCGATGACCACGCGCACTCTGTCCTCCACCGCTACCGGCTCCCCCGTGTCGACGTCGACGTGTCCCTCCCCCCAGCATTCCAGCTTCCGGCGGCCGGCACACGACCTTGCCGCCGGGGTGGAGTGCGGGGGAGGGACGGAGGGGGGCGCCGTCAGCGTCCTCTCGGTAGTTTCCGGTCTTCTCTGTCCGCAGGGTCCCGCGGGCGTTCTCCAGCCGACGCCCTCGCGGGGTCAGGTACGCCAGGGCAATTCCGCCGCGACAGTGGTCGGGCCGCCGGCGGGGGAGTCCACCGCGAGGACGCCGTCCACCGCTCCCAGCCGCTCCGCGAGCCCGGCCAGACCCGAGCCGCGCACCGTGGACGCGCCGCCGCGCCCGTTGTCGACGACGTGGATCATCAGCCGGTCGCCGGAGCGCCACAGGTCGACCGTGGCGCGCGAGGCCCCGCTGTGCTTGCTGATGTTCTGCAGCAGCTCGGAGACGGTGAAGTACGCGATGCCCTCGATCGCCGGCACCGGCCGCCCCGGCAGGTCCACGCTCACCTGCACCGGCACGGTGCAGCGCGCCGCGAGCGAGGACAGGGCGGCGTCCAGGCCGCGGTCGGTGAGGACGGCCGGGTGGATGCCGCGGGCCAGGTCGCGCAGCTCCTGGAGGGCCAGCTTCACCTCGCCGTGTGCCTCCTCCACCATGGTGGCGGCCGCCTCGGGGTCCTCCTGGAGCTTCTCCTTGGCCAGGCCCAGGTCCATGGCGAGCGCCACGAGCCGCGCCTGCGCCCCGTCGTGCAGGTCGCGCTCGATGCGCCGCAGGTCGGCGGCGGCGGTGTCCACCACCGTGCCGCGGTCCGACTCCAGCTCCGTGACGCGGCTGGCCAGCCGTGACGGCCCCAGCAGCCCGGCGACCAGGCCCCGGTCCACGTACGCCATGCCCCGGATCAGCCAGGGGGTGACCAGGACGAGCAGCAGGCCCAGTACCGAGGTCATGGCCACCTCGAACGGCGAGTCCAGCCACCAGCCGTTGCCGTTCCCGTCCCCGTACAGCTGGAGTCCGGGCTGGTCGGTGTAGGCCGGGAAGACCCACTGCCACAGCGGGTACGTGAGGAGCCCCCAGCCGTAGGTGAAGAACGAGACGGCCACGGAGAAGGTGAACACGCCCCACGGGAAGTGCACGAAGAAGTACAGGATGTGCCGCCAGGAGGCGCCGCTGGTCAGCTGGCCGCCGAGCCACGACATGAAGCCCTGGCCGGGCCGCCGGCGCAGCGGCTCGGGCGCGGCCACGTCGATGCGCAGGCACTGGCGGGCCCGCTCGCGCTCCACGACGCCGAGCCCCCGGCACCCGGCCAGCATCAGGGCGAGGACGGGCAGCCCGAGGAAGGTGACCAGCAGCCCCGCGCCGAGCGACAGCATCGTCACGGTGAAGACGAAGCCGATGATGCCCATCGGCAGGTTCAGCAGCAGATACAGCAACTCGCGCCAGGTGCGGGCCTCGATCGGCGCGCGCAGCGCCGCGGGCAGCCGGTGCTCGCGCGGCTCCGGGAAACCGTATGCCATGGTCACGTCCGTCCTCTTCGTCGTCCCTCTGCGACCGCCTGTGTGCCTCCAGCCTCGTCCTCCGGGGCCTTCGCGCCCATGGTGCGGATAGGCGTCTTGGACCTGGGGAAAACCCCACCCCCGCGGTGCGGCCCTTCGGTGTCCCGAACCGTAGGCGAAGCCGGCACCCGGCGGCACGCGGGAAGGCCGGTGCCCTCCAGCGAGGGCACCGGCCTTCCCGTACGCGGTTCAGGCGCGGTCCCGCCAGGGCAGCTCGGCCGTCACCGTCGTCGGGCCGCCGGCCGGGGAGTCGACCACCAGCAGACCGTCCACCGAGTCCAGCCGCTCGGCCAGCCCGCCCAGACCGCTGCCGCCCGACGTGGTCGCCCCGCCCCGGCCGTCGTCGCGGACCTGGATCATCAGCCGGCCGTCGGAGCGCCACAGCTCGACGACGGCCCGGCGCGCCCCGCTGTGCTTGCTGATGTTCTGCAGCAGCTCGGAGACCGTGAAGTACGCGATGCCCTCGATAGCCGGCGCCGGCCGGCTCGCCAGGTCCACCTGGACCTGTACCGGCACCGTGCACCGGGCGGCCACCGAGGACAGGGCGGCGTCCAGGCCGCGGTCGGTGAGGACGGCCGGGTGGATGCCGCGGGCCAGGTCGCGCAGCTCCTGGAGGGCCAGCTTCACCTCGCCGTGGGCTTCGCCGACCATCCTCGCCGCAGCCTCCGGGTCCTCCTGGAGCTTCTCCTTGGCCAGGCCCAGGTCCATGGCGAGCGCCACGAGCCGCGCCTGCGCCCCGTCGTGCAGGTCGCGCTCGATGCGCCGCAGGTCGGCGGCGGCGGTGTCCACCACCGTGCCGCGGTCCGACTCCAGCTCGGCGATCCGCCGCTCCAGCTCGTCGGAGGGCGACAGCAGGCCGCGGACCATCGCGCGGTCGGCGTTGGCCAGCCCCCGCGCGATGAACGGCAGCACCGGCCACGCGACGAAGAGCGAGGTCAAGGCGATGGTGAAGGTCACGATCCCCCACGGCAGCCGGATGAAGAAGTACAGCGCGTGGCGCCACCCCACCGGGTCCTTCAGCGAGGTCCACAGCCAGGGGAAGAAGCCCATCCGCCCGGGGCTCAGCGAGCGGGGCTCGTCCACGGCCAATCCGAGCATGCCGCGCGCCCGTATCCGCTCCAGCCGCCCCAGCAGCCGGCACCCGGCCAGGCCCAGAGCCAGCACCGGCAGGCCGATCACCGTCACCGACAGCCCGACGCCGAGGTAGAGCACGACGGCGACGTAGACGAAGCCCGCGATGTCCATGGGCAGGTTCGCCAGGAGATACGCGATCTCCTTCCATGTCACGGCGTCGAAGGCGAAGCGCGCCGGCGGCAGCGGGGCGGCTTCCCCGCGCTGGGAGTTGATGGTCATGACCTCAAGCCTGCCGGGGACGGGGCGGCCACCGCCATGGGGTGCGCCTGCCAGGACAAGGTGGGGTTATCCGTACCACCGGTCAGGACGGGTGGTCCGGCTCCGGGGGGCAGGGCCTAGACTCCGTTCGTACAGATCGTCTAAAGATCCGCCGGGATCGCTGGACAACGCGCTTACGACGAGAAACGAGGGGCGGACGGACGTGGACTACTTCCACGGCTACTCGGTCGTCGGGCTGGTCGCGGTGCTCGGGGTGCTCTTCGTGACCGTGGCCTTCGGGGCCGGTCGCCTGCTGCGGCCCGTGGTGCCGACGCAGGAGAAGATGCTCACGTACGAGTGCGGCGTCGACCCCGTCGGCGAGGGCTGGGCGCACACCCAGATCCGCTACTACGTCTACTCCTTCCTCTACGTCATCTTCGCGGTCGACGCGATCTTCCTCTTCCCCTGGGCGACGGTGTTCGCCGCCGAGGGGTACGGCGGCACGACGCTGGTCGAGATGTTCGTCTTCCTCGGCTTCCTCGCCGTCGGTCTGCTCTACGCCTGGAAGAAGGGCGTCCTGGAATGGACGTGACCGAGGTGACCGATGTGAGCACTCCCGAGTACCTGCCGGAGCCGCGCCGCCTCGGTACGCTGGCGCGCCTGGCACCCGAGCCGATGAAGGTGGTCCTGAACTGGGGCCGCCGCTACAGCCTGTGGGTCTTCAACTTCGGGCTCGCCTGCTGCGCCATCGAGTTCATCGCCGCCTCCATGGCCCGGCACGACTTCATCCGGCTCGGCGTGATCCCCTTCGCGCCCGGCCCGCGCCAGGCCGACCTCATGGTCGTCTCCGGCACCGTCACCGACAAGATGGCCCCGGCCGTGAAACGTCTGTACGAGCAGATGCCCGAGCCGAAGTACGTCATCTCCTTCGGTGCCTGCTCCAACTGCGGCGGCCCCTACTGGGATTCGTACTCCGTGACCAAGGGCGTCGACCAGATCATCCCCGTCGACGTCTACGTGCCCGGCTGCCCGCCGCGGCCCGAGGCGCTGCTGCAGGGCATCCTCAAGCTCCAGGAGAAGATCGCCCGCGAGTCGCTCGGCGAGCGCTACGGCGACGGCGGCACCCCGCGCGCGTCCACCGCGGCGCTGCGCAGCGGCCTCGTCCAGGCCCCGCCGCCGCCCGGGGAGGAGGCGAAGTGACCACGCCCTTCGACCGGCTCCCCGAGCCGGACGCCGTCGCCGAGGTCTTCGGCGCCGAGGCCACGGCGGAGGAGGCGTACGGCCTGCTGACCGTCGACGTCCCCGCCGCCTCCTGGACGGACGCCCTGCGTGCCGCCCGGGACACCCTCGGCTGCACCTTCTTCGACTGGCTCAGCGCCGTCGACGAGGGCGGCAGCGGCTTCCGGGTCTGCGCCCACGTCGTCGCCCCCGCGGTCGGCTCGGTGCGGCGCCTGATGATCCGTACGACCGTCCCGCACGGGGCACCGGCCCTGCCGACCGCCGTCGGCGTCTACGCGGGCGCCGCCTGGCACGAGCGCGAGACGCACGAGATGTTCGGCGTCGACTTCACCGGGCACCCGCACCTGGCGCCGCTGCTGCTGCCCGAAGGCTTCGAGGGGCACCCGCTGCGCAAGGACTTCGTGCTGGCGGCACGCGTCGCGAAGGCGTGGCCCGGCGCGAAGGAGCCGGGGGAGTCCGATCACGGCGGCCCCAAGCGGCGTCAGATGCTGCCCCCCGGCGTGCCCGATCCCAACGACTGGGGCCCCATGAAGGGCCAGCTCCCGCCCGCCCCTGCGCGCCCCGCCCGGACCCCGCGCGCTGCCGGAGCCGCCGGTGCGGCGGGCGCCGCCGAGCGCCCGGCCCGGCGTTCCCGCAGCGTCAGCGACGGCTCCGCCAGCCAGGGTGCCGCCGAGGCTCCGGCAGCGCCCGCAGCCGCCGCCGCCCGCCGCACGCGCTCGGCGAGCGACGGCCCGGCCGGCCGGACCGGTGCCGCCGAGACCCCGGCAGCTCCTGCGACTCCGGCGACTCCGGAGGCCCCCGCGGCTCCCGGGACGACGCCCCGCAAGCGCACTCCGGACGCCCCCTGGGACGTTCCCCGCGACACCGGACCGGCCGCCGCCGCTCCCGCGGCGGAACCCGGCGCGACGAAGCCCGGGGAACCCGCGCCGCCCGCCGAGGACGGCACCGGCGAGCCCGCCGAAAGCTCCCCCGACGGCAGCCCGGCCACCGCGCCGGACTCCTCCGGCAACGACGACGCAGAAGAAGGAGGCAGCACATCGTGAGCGACGCCCTCGAAGTGATCCTCCGGCTGCTCGCCGTGCTCGTCGCCTTCCTCGTCCTGCCCCTGGTCGTCGGCCAGACCGAGCACAAGGTCATGGCCCACATGCAGGGCCGTCTCGGGCCCATGTACGCCGGCGGCTTCCACGGCTGGGCCCAGCTCGTCGCCGACGGCGTGAAGTTCGCGCAGAAGGAGGACGTGGTCCCGGCCGACGCCGACCGGAAGATCTTCCAACTCGCGCCCGCCGTCGCACTGCTGCCCTACCTCCTGGTCCTCATCGCGATCCCGATCGGCCCCGGCGGGCTCGTCGGCCAGGACATCGACGCGGGCCTGTTCTTCGTCCTCGCCGTGATGGGCGTGGGCGTGCTCGGCTCGCTCATGGCCGGCTGGGCCTCGGCCAACAAGTTCTCCCTCCTCGGCGGTCTGCGCAGCGCGGCCCAGCTGATGTCGTACGAGCTGCCGATGCTGCTGGCCGCCGCGTCCGTCGCCATGGCGGCGGGCACGCTCTCGCTGCCCGGCATCGTCGACGCGTACGCCTGGTGGTGGACGCCGTGGCAGCTGATCGGAGCCGTCGTGTTCTTCACGGCCGGCCTCGCCGAGCTCCAGCGTCCGCCCTTCGACATGCCCGTCGCGGACTCGGAGATCATCTTCGGCGCCTACACCGAGTACACGGGCCTGCGCTTCGCCCTGTTCCTGCTCGCGGAGTACGCCGGCATCGTCGTGCTGTGCGGCCTGACGACCGTCCTGTTCCTGGGCGGTTGGCACGGCCCCTGGTCCGACAGCGTCGGCTGGCTGTGGACGCTGCTGAAGACCGCGGCCCTGGCCTTCGTCGTGATCTGGCTCCGGGTCACGTACCCGCGGCTGCGCGAGGACCAGCTGCAGAGGTTCGCCTGGACCGTCCTCATCCCGCTCGCCCTGACCCAGATCGCGCTCACCGGCGTGGTGAAGGTGGTGATCTCCTGATGGGCATCCCCGGTTCCGGCCTGGCCAAGGGCCTCGCCGTCACCCTGCGCACGATGACCCGGCGCTCGCACACCGCGCAGTACCCCGAGGTGCAGCCCGAACTGCCCCCCCGCACCCGCGGAGTGATCGCGCTGTTCGAGGAGAACTGCACGGTCTGCATGCTGTGCGCCCGCGAGTGCCCCGACTGGTGCATCTACATCGACTCCCACAAGGAGACGGTGCCCGCCGCAGCCCCGGGCGGCCGCGAGCGCAGCCGCAACGTGCTGGACCGCTTCGCCATCGACTTCTCGCTCTGCATGTACTGCGGCATCTGCATCGAGGTGTGCCCCTTCGACGCCCTGTTCTGGTCGCCGGAGTTCGAGTACGCGGAGACCGACATCCTCGAACTCACCCACGAGCGCGACAAGCTGCGCGAGTGGATGTGGACGGTGCCCGCCCCGCCGCCGCTCGACCCGGCCGCCGAGGAACCCAAGGAGCTGGCCGCCGCCCGCAAGGCCGCGGAGAAGGCCGCCGCCACCGCCGCCACTGCCGCCGCCACTGCCGCCGCCGCCCAGGGCGAGGCAGAGCCCGGGCGCGAGCAGCCGGGGGGCGAGGCGTGAACGCCGCCGCAGCCCACCCCGGCTTCCTGTCCCCGACCGGGGTCGAGATCGTCTTCGTCCTCGTCGGCGTCGCGACCCTCGCCGCCGCCGTCGTCAGCGTCACCACCAAGCAGCTGGTGCACGCCGCGCTGTGGCTGGTCGTCGCGCTCGGCGGCGTCGCCGTCGAATACCTCCTCCTCACCGCCGAGTTCATCGCCTGGGTGCAGGTGCTGATCTACGTCGGGTCCGTCGTCGTGCTCGTGCTGTTCGGCCTGATGCTCACCAAGGCGCCCATCGGGCGTTCCCCGGACGCCGATTCCGGCAACCGGATCGCGGCCCTCGCCGTGGCCGCCGCCGCCGCGGGCACGCTGGTGTGGGTCGTGGTGGACGCCTTCCGGTCCACCTGGATCGCCGTGGACGGCGCCGCGCAGGGCTCCACCAAGGTCACCGGCGAGATCCTCTTCCGCCACTGGGTGCTGCCGTTCGAGGCGCTGTCCGTGCTCCTGCTCGCCGCGCTCGTCGGTGCGATCGTCCTGTCCCGCAAGCAGTCCCGTCAGCAGCCGGGAGAGCGCTGATGCATCTCGCCTATCCCGCCGTCCTCGCCGCCCTCCTGTTCTCCGTCGGCCTGTACGGCGTCCTCGCCCGGCGCAACGCGATCCTCGTCCTGATGTCGGTCGAGCTGATGCTGAACGCGGTCAACCTCAACCTGGTCGCTTTCGACGTCTGGCTCCGCGACACCCTCCACGCCGGGCAGGCGCTGACGCTGTTCGTCATCGTCATCGCCGCCGCCGAGATCGGCATCGGTCTCGCCATCGTGCTGCTGGTGTACCGCAACCGGGGCAGTTCGGATGTCGACCGCCTCACCGACCTCGCCGAGCACGGACCGCATGATCCGCACGACCCGCAGGGCGAAGGGGCCGGGCCCTCCGCACCCGAAGAGAAGGCCGAGGCCGCAGCGTGACCCTGACGACCCTCGCCGTCCTCGTCCCCCTCCTCCCCTTCCTCGGCGCCGTCGGTGGTCTGCTGCTCGGCCGCACCGCCCCCGGCTTCGTCCGGCCGCTGGCCGTGCTGCCCACCGCGACCGCGTTCGTGCTGGCCGCCATCGTCGCCGTACGGCAGGGAAGCGGCCCGGCCACCGACGCCGCGACCCGGCTCACGCCGACCGGCTCGGTGCCCGTCGACCTGGCCCTGCACCTCGACGGCTTCGCGGTGCTCATCGCCGTCCTCGTCGGGCTGGTCGCCACCTGCGTGCAGCTGTACTCCACGGCCTACCTGCGGCACGACCCCCGGTACGCCTCCTACTCCGCCCTGGTCTCCCTCTTCACCGCCGCCATGTTCCTGGTCGTCTACACCGGCGACCTGATGGTGCTGCTGGTCGGCTGGGAGATCATGGGCATCTGCTCGTACTTCCTGGTCGGCCACTACTGGGAGACCGAGGTCGCCCGGGCCGCCTCCCTCAAGGCCTTCCTGGTCACCAAGCTCGGTGACGTCCCCTTCCTGATCGGTGTCTTCGCGCTCGCCGCCGACGCCGGGACCTTCCGGATCAACGGCATCCTCACCGCCGCGACCCACGGCGGGATCGAGCACCCGACCGTCGTCGGCCTGCTGCTGCTCGCCGGTGTCGCCGGCAAGTCGGCGCAGTTCCCGCTGCACACCTGGCTGCCCGACGCGATGGCCGGTCCCACCCCGGTGTCCGCGCTGATCCACGCCGCCACGATGGTCGCGGCCGGCATCTACCTCGTCGCCCGGCTGCTGCCGGTCTTCGAGGCCTCCACGGTCACCCTCGCGGTGCTCGGCGTGCTGGCCGCCGTCACCATGATCGGCTCCGCTCTGGCCGCGCTCGCCCAGGACGACATCAAACGCGTGCTCGCCTACTCGACGATCGGCCAGCTCGGCTACATGGCCGCCGCCCTCGCCGTCGGCGACCGCAGCGCCGCCGTGTTCCACCTCGTCTCGCACGGTGCCTTCAAGGCCCTCCTCTTCCTCGCCGCCGGCGTCGTCATCCACGCCGCCGGCACCAACTCGCTGGCCGCGATGTCCCGCATGGGCGACCTCGGCAAGCGCGCCCCCGACGCCATGTGGACCATGGGCATCGCGCTGGCCGCCCTGGCCGCGGTCCCGCCCTTCTCCGGCTTCTTCTCCAAGGAGTCGGTGCTGCGGGCCGCGGAGCACGCCGCCTCCGGCCATGCCGAGGGCGTCCCGTCGGCCGTCGGCTGGCTCGTCCTGGTCGCCGCGCTGCTCACCGCCGTGCTCACCGCCGGCTACGCCACGCGCCTGTTCCTCCTCGCCTTCCGCGGCCAGGGCGCCGCCGCGCCCGAGGCCCACGGCAGGGAACCGGCCCTCATGACCGTCGTGCTGTGGGTGCTGGCCGTACCGACCCTCGCCTTCGGCGCTGTCGCCCTCGTGCCCTCGCTCCTCGACCTCCCCGCCTGGCTCGACGGCAACGCACTCGCCCCGACCCTGGTCACCTCGATCCTCGGCGTCGGCCTCGCCGTCGTCGGCATCCTGGCGACCTACGGCGCCTGGCAGGCCGCCGCGATCCGTCGCGGAACCCCGCTCGGCGCGGTCGTCACCACCGAGGCCGCGGAGGAGGAGCCCGCCCTCACCGAGGCCGCCGCTCTCCAGACCCACGAGCAGGTCTACGGGGACGTCGCTGCCGCACAGGACCCCGCCGACCCCGGACGCCTGCTGCTCGGCCCGCTCTTCGAGCCCGCCTCGCACGGCTTCCGCCTCGACGCCCTGTACGCGAAGCTCTTCGTCCGCCCCGTGCTCGCCGCCTCCGGTCTCGTCCGCTTCCTCGACCGCGAGGTCGTCGAGACGTACGTCCGCGGCGCGGGCGGACTGCCCCGGCTGCTCGGCGCGCTCGTGCGCCGCACCCAGACGGGCAACGTGCAGACCTATATCAGCGTGCTGCTGGCCGGCTCCGTGATACTCGCCGTCCTCGTCGCCGTCGGAGCGTGAGCCGTGAACGACACCGTCCTCCCGTACGTCCTCGCGGCCGTCGTCGTCCTGCCGCTGCTCGGCGCCGCGGCGGCCCTGCTGCCGCCCCCGCCCGGCCTGAAGGGGAAGAACCCCGACCAGGCCGTGCTGCGCCACGGCGTCACCGTCACCGGTCTCGTCCTCGTCCTGAGCATCGTCCTCGCCGCGGGCTTCGACCACGGCCACCCCGCGACGATGCAGGCGAGCACCGACATCAGCTGGATCCCGGCGCTCGACATCCGCATCCACCTCGGCATCGACGGCATCAGCCTCCCCCTCCTCGTCCTGACCGCGCTGCTGACCTTCCTCTGCGCGCTCTACAGCTACTTCAAGATGCCCGCGGGTCCTTCCCCGAAGGCCTTCGTGGCGCTCCTGCTCCTCCTGGAGACGGGCACGCTCGCCACCTTCGCCGTGCTCGACCTGGTGCTCTTCTTCCTCGCCTTCGAGACCGTCCTCATCCCGATGTACTTCCTCATCGCCCGCTGGGGCGGCGAGAACCGGGAGAAGTCCGCCCTCCGCTTCATCCTCTACACACTGCTCGGCTCCGTGATCATGCTGCTCGGCCTGCTCCTCATCGGGCTGAAGGCGGGCACATTCGACATGGTGGCACTCGCCACTGACAACGGGTCACCGCTCAGTCACTCCACGCAGCTGATCGCCGTCCTCGCCATCGGCCTCGGCCTCGCCGTCAAGGCCCCGATGTGGCCGCTGCACAGCTGGCTCCCGGACGCCCACACCGCCGCGCCCACGGTCGGCTCGGTGCTCCTGGCCGGCGTCCTGCTCAAGATGGGCACCTACGGCTTCGTGCGGATCCTGCTCCCGGCCGCCCCCGAGGGCATGCAGACCTTCGCGCCCTACCTGGCAGCCCTCGCCGTCGTCGGCATCGTCTACGGATCGCTGGCCTGCCTGGCCCTGGCCCGCCGCGGCGCCGGCGGCGACCTCAAGCGGCTCATCGCCTACAGCTCCGTCGGCCACATGGGCTTCGTGCTGCTCGGCATCGCGACCCTGACCCCCACCGGCGTCAACGGCGCGCTCTTCGCCAACATCGCCCACGGGCTCATCACCGGCCTGCTCTTCTTCCTGGTCGGCGCCCTCAAGGACCGCTACGGCTCCACCGACCTGGACAGCCTCGCCGGGCAGACCGGCGCCGCGCTGTACGGCAAGGCCCCCCGCATGGGCGGCCTGCTCGCCTTCGCGGCCGTCGCCTCCCTCGGCCTGCCGGGTCTGGCCGGTTTCTGGGGCGAGATGCTCGCGATGTTCGGGTCCTTCAAGCCCGCCCCAGGCCTGGACCGCGGCGCCTACCTGGTCTTCACCGCGGTCGCCGCCTTCGGCACCCTGCTCACCGCCGCGTACCTCCTCGTCGTGGTGCGCCGCGTGTGCATGGGCGAACGCGAGACCGTCCAGGCCGCGCCGGCGCTCGCCGACGTCCGGGGCTACGAGTTCGCCGCCTGGACCCCGCTGGTCGTCCTGACCGTCCTCGCGGGCCTCTGGCCCGCCGCCCTGCTCGGCCTCACCGACCCGGCCGTGCGCACCCTGCTCGGAGGCAGCTGATGAGCACCCTCGCCACCTCCGTCGTCCAATCGGTCGACTGGGCCGCGATCGCCCCGCCCGGCATCGTGGCCGCGGCCGCGCTCGTCGTGCTGGTCGCCGACCTCTTCCTGCCCGAGGGCCGCAAGCGGCCGCTGGTGGGGATCACCCTCGCCGGCCTCGTGCTCGCCGGGCTGAGCCTGCTGCCGCTGCTCGACGGCGACCGCAGCACCTTCTGCCTGGTCGGCAGCCCGGCCGACTGCTCCTACGTCGCCGACCGCTTCACGCTCGTCGTGCAGCTGCTGGTCCTGGCCGGAGCGCTCGTCGCCGCCCTGCTGTCGGTGCACACCCTCGACGAGCTGCCGGCCGGCGAGTTCTGGTTCCTGCTGCTCTCCTCGGCCTCCGGCGCCGCACTGCTGCCCGCCTCCCGCGACCTGGCGACCCTCGTGATCGCCCTGGAGGTCACCACCCTCCCGTCGTTCGCCCTCGTGGGGCTGCGCCGCGGCGACCGGCTGTCGAGCGAGGCGGCCCTGAAGTTCTTCCTGTCCTCGGTCGCCGCGACCGCCGTCACCCTGCTGGGCGTCAGCTTCGTCTACGCCGCGACCGGCACCCTCCACCTGGAGGCCATGGCCAAGGGGTTGCAGGGCGTCGACCCCCGCCTGGACACCCTCGCCGCCGCCGGCGCCGCCCTCACCGTCGTCGGCTTCGCCTTCAAGCTCGCCGTCGCGCCGTTCCACTTCTGGGTGCCCGACACCTACACCGGCGCCCCGCTCCCGGTCGCCGGCTACCTGTCGGTCGTCGGCAAGGCCGCCGGGTTCGCGGGCCTCATCCTCGTCACGGTCGTCGCCTTCCGGCCCTACGCGCACGTCTGGGGCCCCGCCGTCGCCGTCCTGGCCGCCCTCACCATGACCGTCGGCAACGTCGGCGCGCTGGTACAGCGCCCCGAGCGCCCGCGCAGCGCGGTCCGCCTGCTGGCCTGGTCGTCCATCGGCCAGGCGGGCTACCTGCTCGTCCCGATCGCCGCCGCCGCGTACACCGACCCCGACCGCCAGGTCGGCACCACCCTGGCCTACGCGCTGATGTACGCCGCCGTGAACCTCGGTGCCTTCGGCGTCGCCGCGCTCGTCGGCCGCACCGCGCCGCAGAACCGGCTCACCGACTACCGAGGCCTCCACAGCGCCCACCCGCTCGCGGCGGCGGCCATGGCCTTCTTCCTGCTCTGCCTGGCCGGCCTGCCGCCCGGCGTCATCGGCCTCTTCGCCAAGGTCGCCGTCTTCTCCTCGGCCGTCGACGCGGGCCTCGGCTGGCTGGCCGCCGTCATGGCCGTCAACGTCGTGATCGCGCTCGTGTACTACCTTCGGTGGACGGTCCTGCTCTTCGCGAAGCCCGGGACGGAGCCGGCCGCCGCCGTACGCCCGTCGGGCCCCTCGCGCCCGCTCGGCGCCGCCATCGCGCTCACCGCCGTCGTCGGGATCGTGCTGTCCGGCGCACCTCAGCTCGTCCTCCGCTTCGCCTCCGCCACCCTGCTCTGAGCACCCGGTCGGAAGGTGCACAAGGGAACTAACACCCCTCCGGTGGCGTTGGCCCCTTCGGGAGGTTCTCCTTGAACGAGGAGAGATGGTCCTCCTGATGCACAACTTGGAGGGTGTACCGTGCACCGCCGGCACAACGGCCTGAAGACCGCCGCGCTCCTGGGCGGAATGTCGGCTCTCATCCTGATCATCGGCAGTTTCTTCGGCCGTACGGGACTGATCGTCGCACTCGTCGTAGCCCTCGGGACCAACGCCTACGCGTACTGGAACAGCGACAAGATCGCGCTGCGCTCCATGCGCGCCCGCCCGGTCAGCGAGTTCGAGGCCCCGGCGCTGTACCGCATGGTGCGCGAACTCTCCACCTCCGCCCGGCAGCCCATGCCGCGGCTCTACATCTCCCCGACCGAGGCCCCCAACGCCTTCGCCACCGGCCGCAACCCGCGCAACGCCGCCGTGTGCTGCACCGAGGGCATCCTGCGCCTCCTCGACGAGCGCGAACTGCGCGGCGTCATCGGGCACGAGTTGAGCCATGTCTACAACCGCGACATCCTCATCTCGTCCGTCGCCGGCGCCCTGGCCTCCGTGGTCATGTTCCTCGTCAACTTCGCCTGGCTGATCCCCGTCGGCCGCTCCGACGACGACGAGGGCCCCGGCCTGTTCGGCCTGCTCCTGATGATGATCCTCGGCCCCGTCGCGGCCTCCCTCATCCAGCTCGCCGTCAGCCGCTCCCGCGAGTACGAGGCCGACTCCTCGGGCGCCCGCCTCACCGGAGACCCGCTCGCCCTCGCCTCCGCGCTGCGCAAGCTGGAGACGGGCACCAAGCGCGCCCCGCTGCCGCCCGAGCCCCGGCTGGAGACCACCAGCCACCTCATGATCGCCAACCCGTTCCGCCCCGGCGACGTCTCCAAGCTCTTCTCCACCCACCCCCCGATGGCCGAGCGCATCGCCCGCCTCGAGGAGATGGCCGGGCACCGCCGCTGAACGCGCACGTGCGGAAGGGCCGGCGCGCGGGTACGGGCCCTGCGGGGGACGCCTGACGGAGCGGCGGCTCCCGCCCCCTGAGGGGCGGGGCCCGCGGACGCATGGGAGGCTTGGGCAATGAAGGCGGTCAACATCGTCCTGAACGTCGTGTGGCTGATCATCTGGGGCCTGTGGATGGCGATCGGCTACGCCCTGCTGGGCCTGCTGATGTTCATCTTCATCATCACCATCCCCTGGGGGATCGCGTCCCTGAGGATCGCCAACTACGTACTGTGGCCCTTCGGCCGCACCACGGTGGAGCGCCGCGACGCGGGAGTCGCGTCGCTGCTGGGGAACATCATCTGGCTGGTCCTCGCGGGCATCTGGCTCGCCATCGGCCATGTGATCGCGGGCGTCGCCTTCTGCCTGACGATCATCGGCATCCCGTTCGGCATCGCCAACTTCAAGATGGTGCCGATCTCCCTGGTGCCGCTCGGTCGCGAGATCGTCCCCGTCGACGCCCCGTACGCCACCCGCTGAACCGAGGCCCGCCTCCCGGTGCGGGGCCTCAGCCCGGCTCGATGTTGTGGTTGAGCCGGAAGACGTTCTCCGGGTCGTACTCGGTCTTCACCCGTGCCAGCCGCCCCAGGTTGTGCGCGCCGAGCCCGGCGATCACCCGGCCCTCGCCCTCGTCCCCGATGAAGTTGAGGTAGACGGCGCCCGAGGACCACTGCCGCAGGTCGGCGCGGACGTCGTGCGCCCACCGCCGGGCGCGCTCGTCGTCCGCCGGGTCCGCCCACAGACCGAACGGGTGCACCACCCACGGCGCCCGGCGCCAGGGCAGCGGGTAGTCGGCCGGAGCGCGCGCCACGGCGCCGCCCACGGGGAACAGCACGTGCTGGGAGGGGGAGGGGACCACCATGTCCCGGGCACGCGCGCAGAAGCGGTCCACGGCCGCGTCCGGGAAGTCGTCCAGGTACTCCGCCGACCAGTAGTTCCGGTATCCCGGCGGGTCGTCGAGCGCCGACTGCAGGTCCGCGTACGGCATCTCCGCCACCATGCGGCCGTGCGGAGCGAGCGCGAGCAGCGGTTCCAGCACCTCGCGCGCCGCGTCCAGGGTGCCCGCGTACGTGAACACCACGGCGCAGGCCAGTTGGCCCACCATGTGCTCCGGCACGAACTCCTCCGGCGGCCCGGTCAGGAAGAGCATGCCCCCGCCCACCTCGTCCGGCGCCGACGCCAGCAGGGCGCGGTAGGCGCGCAGCACCTCAGGACCTGCCTCCGGCGGCCACAGCAGCACGGCCAGGGTGGCCGCGGGCAGCGGGTGCAGCCGCAGCGTGAGCGAGGTGGCGACGCCGAAGTTGCCGCCGCCCCCGTGCAGGGCCCAGAACAGCTCCGGGTTCTCGTCCTCGGCGGCCCGCACCAAGGTGCCGTCCGCCGTCATCACCTCGGCCTCCGCCAGGTTGTCGCAGGCCAGCCCGAACTTGCGCTCCAGCCACCCCGATCCGCCCCCGAGGGTGAAGCCGCCCACCCCCGTGGTGGACACCCGGCCGCCGGTGGTGACCAGGTCGAACGGCTGCGTCGCCCGGTCCAGGTGGCTCATCGTGGCGCCCCCGCCGACCCGTGCCGTGCGCGCCGCAGGGTCCACGACGACCGCGTGCATGCGCCGCAGGTCGACGACGACGCCGCCATCGCTCAGCGCGTTGCCGGAGACGCTGTGCCCGCCCCCGCGGACGGCGACCTCGAGGCCGCGCTCACGGCCGAAGCGGATCGCCGCGGCCACGTCGTCCACCGTCTCGCACAGAGCGATCACGGACGGCCTGCGGTCGATCATCGCGTTGAACAGCGTGCGGCTCTCGTCGTACGACGGGTCACCCGGTGCGACGACCTCACCCGCGAACCCCGAGCGCAGGGCGTCCAGTGCCGCGTCGTCCAGGACATGGGGTGCCATCGCTGCTGCCCCCTCTCTCCACCTCCACGGTAGGACGGGGGCATGGGCCCGGCACGTCGGCGCCGGGCCCGTGCGGTCAGTCCGCCAGCCCGGCGGCCAGGGTCGCGCCCAGCTCCCAGCAGGCCCGCAGATCGGCCTTGGACGGCTCCCCGGTGACCGTCACCTCCGCCGCGGCCTGCTCCCAGCCCAGGCCCGTGGTGATCGACCGGATGCCCCGCACCGTCCCCGTGACGTCGTTGCCGCCGTGCACGTAGTAGCCGAACGGGCGGCCGCGCGTGCTGTCCAGGCAGGGGTAGTAGACCTGGTCGAAGAAGTGCTTGAGCGCCCCCGACATGTAGCCGAGGTTCGCCGTCGTGCCCAGCAGGTAGCCGTCCGCCGCGAGCACGTCGGAGGCGGTCGCCGAGAGGGCGGCCCGCCGTACGACGTCCACGCCCTCGATCTCGTCGGTGGTCGCACCGGCGACCACCGCCTCGAACATCGCCTGCAGGTTGGGCGACGGCGTGTGATGCACGATCAGCAGGGCCGGCACTCAGCTCACTCCGACAGGCGCCGACGCCGGCAGGCTGTCCATGAACGAGCTCACCGAGAACACCGCGTTGCCGGGACCGGCCGGGCCGTACCCGGGCGGCGAGCTCAGCCCGTACTCCTCCAGCGTCGCGCGGTACACGTCCAGCAGGCGGATGTGGTACTCCAGCGGCGCGCCCTCCGGGTTCGCCTTGCCCAGCGGGGTCGTCGGCTCCGGGCACCAGGTGGTGAAGCGCGGCGTGATGCCCCGCGACATGAAGAAGCGCAGGCCCTCCGCCGTGGAGTCGATCGCCTCCCCGACGCTGGTGAAGCCGAACGGCTCGGCCATCTCCACGCCCGCCACGAAGTTGGGGATCACATTGCGCGGGCCGAAGATCTCCGCCGAGTCCAGGATCCGGCGGTGCCACTCGTCCCGGCCGACGTAACGCTCCTTGCCCGGGCAGTACAGCTCGAACAGACGGGGGTCCCACACCTCGTAGTTCGGGTGGTAGATCTGCACGCCGTAGTCCTTGAAGCGCTGCACGTCCTCCTTGGGCAGCGCCTGCGCGACCACCTTGCCGATCCAGCGGCCGGGGAAACGCTCCTCGATGGCCTTCGCGTAGTGGCCGTAGAAGTCGGCCTCGTCCCGCCCGGCGACCTTGGAGGTGATCGCCCCACCGGTGAGGGTGTACGCGGTGGAGGACTTCGTCTCGTCGTACTTGTCGATGATCTCCAGCGCCTCCAGCACCTCCTCGACCGGCTTCACACCCGTGTAGGGGCGGCCGGCCGCCTTGTGCTGGCGCCAGTTGTGGTTGATGTCGCAGTACTGGCACTCCTCCTTGGCGCCGAAGTACTGGCACACGCGGAAGACCGTCAGGTAGATCAGGTAGCCCCACTGGATCGTGGGCGCGACCTCCATCACCGACTTCCCGTTCTCCAGGCTGTGCCGGTAGTACGCCGGCATCGGCGGCAGGCCGACGTCCGCGATGCGCACCCCGTCGAGGTAGAGGCCGAGCACACCGCGCCCGCCCGCCCGCACGCGGTACGGCGAGGCCGGGTTGACCCGCACCGACACCACCGTGCGGCGCAGGTCGTACGGCCCGCCGGTGAGCACGATCTCCTCCGGCGGCCGCTTCAGCGCGGCGGCGCCCAGTTCGGGAAGCGTGCGATGGTCGAAGGAGAAGATGAAGTACGACTTCGGTTTGACGTCGCCGTCCTCGTTGCCGCTGAGCGCGGACTCGTCGAACGCGATCCCGCCGCGCAGCAGGTCCTCCTTGATGACCGCCTCGCGGGGAACGTGCGGGAAGCGGCTCATCAGGTCCTCGACCAAAGCGGTGCGGCTTTGCATGCCCGGCTCCATCCTCGAGACGCTGCCCCGGGTCCGCCGTCGACGGGCGGGGCGGTCCCGGGGAGACCTAACAGGAAGACACTACGCACCTGCGGCGGCCTGCCGGGCGGCACCCTCCGAATGCGCCCCGTCGTGCGCGCGGCAAAGGCCCCGGCCGCCTCCTCCCGGCCGGGACCTCGGGCGGTACCTCGATCAGCGGTAGTTCACGAACTGCAGCGCGAAGTCGAGGTCCTTGCCCTTCAGCAGCGCGATGACGGCTTGCAGGTCGTCCCGGCTCTTGGAGGTGACGCGCAGCTCCTCGCCCTGGACCTGGGCCTTGATGCCCTTGGGCCCCTCATCGCGGATGATCTTGGCGACCTTCTTGGCGTTCTCCTGCGAGATGCCTTCCTCGATGGTCGCGAAGATCTTGTACTCCTTGCCGGACAGCTGGGGCTCGCCCGCGTCCAGCGACTTCAGCGAGATCCCCCGCTTGACCAGCTTGGTCTCGAAGACGTCCAGGATGGCCTTGACCCGCTCCTCGGAGTTGGCCTGCATCAGGATCTTGTCCCCGGACCACGAGATCGACGCACCGACGTTCTTGAAGTCGTAGCGCTGCGAGATCTCCTTCGCGGCCTGGTTGAGGGCGTTGTCGACCTCCTGCCGCTCGACCTTCGAGACGATGTCGAAACTGGAGTCGGCCATCTTCTGTTGGCTCCTTGGCTCTGATCCATCAGGTCCGCGACCCGTCACCGGGCCGCCCCCGCAAGCCTAGCCACCGGACCCGCCCGGAGCGCTGATCAATAGGGTGGCGGAGCACCCCCGCGCATCGGGTATTGTTTACGACGTCGCCAAGGGGGACCGCACACAAGCGGCCCGCGGAGACATTTCCCAGGCGGTGTGCCCGAGTGGCCAATGGGAGCGGACTGTAAATCCGTCGGCTTAGCCTACCCAGGTTCGAATCCTGGCGCCGCCACAGTGGAAACACAGCCCCTGAGCTGCGGAAACGCAGCGCGGGGGCTGTTCTCTTTGTTCCGCCAGGGGTGGGTAACTGTCTCGCTCCGTCCCGTTCTCGCACGCTCTCTACCGGCGGTTGTGGAAGGGGACGGGCGAACCCTGGTCGCCGTCGTGACCGCCTTGTCAACGGCTGGTGCGAGGCTCCCCGCGCAGCGGTGCGAGGAGATCATCATGGGTACCTGGGCTACCGGCCCCTTCGACAACGACACTGCCGCAGACTTCGCCTGCGCTCTCGACGACGCCAAGCCCGAGGAACGTGAAGCCCTGATACGTGGGGTACTCACCCGCACCGTTCATGCCGCCGGCTACCTCGCGGAAGCGGAGGAAGCTGTGGCCGCTGCGGCACTGATCGCGGCGCAGTGTCCAGGCGGTGAACCAGTCGCCACGTCCTACGGCCCGGAAACCACCTTCCCCTCCAACCTTCGGACCCTGGCGGATGAAGCCCTCGCCCGGATCGTCAGCGACGAGTCCGGATTGTCGTCGAACTGGGTCGATTCACGAGAGGGGAGGCAATGGCGTGCGACGCTCAACCGCCTTCGCTCCGTACTCGCCCCGCCGCCACCGGCCATCCCGCTCTTTGGCATCGAGCCGTAGCGCAGGGCGGTGGGCTCCGTGCCACGCGCCGCCCTGCGGCCGAGGCGATGCCGTGGCCGTTCGTGTGTGCGCCCGAGTGCGGAACGGAGGTGCGGCCGTTCCGCACTGTGCCGTGCACCGTCACGTGTCACCGGGCAACGCAGCCGGCTCCGGAGGGATGGGCACGTAGCGCACGCCTCCAGGGACCCGGTCCGGAGCCGGAGAGAGAGAAGGCCTTGGCCGCGGGGGGCGGTGGGGCGGCTGGTCAGGGCCGGGCGGAACGGCATGAACTCATCAGATAGGCTGCCGCCCCTTCCAACGGCCTTCTGCTGAAGAGGTGTGAATGAAAACTGGCAGACGAATCGCCACGGTGGCCACGCTTGTGGGGACGCTGGGGCTCTCGGCGCTGAGCGCGCCGACGGCTCATGCTGCGGACACCGGCATCACCGTGTCGAACATCGTCGTCAACAACGGCAAGCCGATCGTCGTCGGCACGTCGAAGGTGGTGGAGCCGCCCATGCGGTTCAACATCGCACTGCCTTCCGGGTACAGCACCGCCGACCCCGACCGCTACGACACGTTCCCCTTCCTCTACCGCGGAAGCATCAATACGGCGGCGGACAACGGGGAGAACTTCATCGGGCCGGGCGGTTACACCTGTTACGAGATCGACTCCAAGCACGCCCGCTGTGAGGGCAACCTCTACATCGACCCGCACCCGAGCCAGGAGCACGTCGACTCCAACAGCGACGCCACGACCTGGAAGGTCGGCGTCTCGCTGCGGCTGTGGAAGGCCAGCGGCGGCCTGAAGACCGCGGAACTGGAGACGCGGTCCACGACCGTCCAGCTCAAGCGCGCGGCCAAGGCCACCACCAACGCCTCGCCGGAGCCGGTCACCAAGGGCAAGCCGATCACTGTCACGGGCAAGCTCACCCGGGCGAACTGGAGCACCAAGAAGTACGGCGCCTACAGCGGCCGTTTGGTCAGCCTCCAGTTCCGCGCCAAGGGCACCGACACCTTCAAGCTGGTCAAGAAGGCCACCACCAGCAGCACCGGAGGCCTGAAGACCACGGTTACCGCCTCGGTCGACGGTTACTACCGCTGGGTGTACTACGGCAACTCCACGACAGGCGTCGCCACCAGCGCGTCCGACTACGTCGACGTGCGCTAGAGCCGGGCCGAGCGGTTCACTTCACGCGGAATCGGGCCCGGCGTGGCGCGCCGGGCCCGTTGGCGGGATCGCCGGCGGCGATCCCGACCGTGATGCGAGCTGTTCCTGAAACGTGGTTGGCGCGTGCGCAGCGCTCGTGCGACCGGCCGTGACTTCTGCCGCCGGCGGCGATGAACGGCTACCTCGGATCAGTGGGCCCGGCGGGTCTGGCCGCGGCGTACGGCGCGGCGGCGGAGCAGGTAGACGGTCTTGGCCAGGAGGGCGGCCAGTACGGCGGCCAGAGCCCAGTGCTTCCAGGGGCCGGACGCCAGCAGGAGTCCGCCCAGGCCCAAGTGGACGGCGACGACCAGGACGACGACGGCAGCGATGCCGAGCTTCGTGCCGTGGCGCGGGCGGGGCCCGGTGGCTACGGCCGGTTCCCAGGCGACCGGAGGCGCGTCGGGCCCGCCGGTCTCCCGCAGGCGCTCGGTGATCAACCGCTGGATGCGCCGGAGGCCGTCCCGGTCGGCGGCTTCGACGTGGAGCGTCAGCCCGTCGGGCCCGGCCTGTACAGTGCACCGGCCGCCTGCGAAGTCGATGGTCCCGTGCGTGTCGGACCGGTCGGCGAGCCGCTCGGGCTGCGGACGGCTGCCCGCCGTGCCCGCCCACTCGCGCAGTCCTGCCAGGTCTCGGGCCGGGTGGTCGGTGCGCATGCGACCTTTGGCCTGCTGCGGCTGCTCGGCGCCCATGATGAGGAACCCCCACCTTCCGTGGCCGGTGTGTCTCCTCCATGAGGACAGGGCGGCCGGGCGGTATGTGACAGCGGCCACGCTCGTTCCGGGGTCAGCGCCAGTAGGTGTCGTGCGTGAGGCGGTGGTGGCGCTTGTCGTACTGGTCGACGGCGCTGATGGTCTTGCCGTTGGGTATGGCGACGGCCCAGGCGCGGTAGTCGGTGCCGGGGACGGTGACCGTGGGGGCCTTCAGTCGGGTGCCGTCGGTGAGGCTGACGATGCCGTAGGCGATGTCGGCCTCGGGGTTGGAGACCATGAGGCGGGAGCCGCTGGTGCCCTTGTCCTGGAAGCCCCACAGGCCCATGCCGCCGGAGCCGGCGGGGTCGTGGGTGCCGGTGACGGGTTGGCAGTCGGACCAGGGGCCGCCTTGGTGGTCGATGCGGACGCCGTCGATGTACATGCGCTGGCACAGCAGTGCCGTGCCGGGGGCGGTGGTCCCGTTGGGCGCGGTGGGCAGTTCGTAGCCCTCGGGCAGTGACCGGTGGAACTCCAGCGCCACCGACCAGGGGGCGCCACCCGTCGTGCCCCCGCCGACCGAAACGGTGAGGGGATCGGGCGTCGCGGTGGCGGTCGGGCTCGCGGCGGGGGAGGAATGCTGCGCGGGGCCGGCGGAAGGGTGGGGTCCTGGGAGCGAGAGGGCCAGGGCGGCGGCGAGGACACAGGCGGCACCGGCCACGGCGCCGACGGCAGCGGCGGCGCGGTGGCGTTTCCTGCGAGCCCGCGCCGTGGCGAGGATCCGGTCGACGGGGGCCTGGGAGGTGGGGTAGGCGTCGCGCGACCGAGCGAAGGCGTCGCGCAGCCAGTCCTCTTGGGCGGAGCGTCGGTCGTGGTGGTGAGTCATCGTGCCTCTGCGGGGCGGCTGGACGGGTGAAGACGGGCGAGGGTCCCCCGGTTGCGCAGCTTGTCCAGGGCCCGGGAAGCCTGGCTCTTCACGGTGCCGACCGAACAACCGAGGATGTCCGCCACTTCCTCCGCGGACAGGTCCTCGCAGTAGCGGAGCACGACGACCGCCCTCTGCCGCCCGGGCAGTTCGGCGAGCAGGCGGGCCAGGGCGTCGTAGCCGTCCACGCCCCCGACACCCGCCCCGTCCTCGGGGACGGGGCGGGTGTCGGGAAGCGACGGAAGAAGGAGGTGGGCGATCCTGCGGCGGCGGTGCCGGCTGCGGTTGGTGTTGACCAGCGCCCGCCGCACGTAGTGCTCGGCGTGCTCGGGCCGTAGCCGTCCCCAGTGCGGGTACACCCTGGCCAGCGTGGACTGCACCAGGTCTTCCGCTTCGTGAAAGTCTCCGGTGAGCAGGTACGCGGTGTGGGTCAGGGCGCGCCAGCGGGCGGCGACGAACCGGGTGAACTCGGCGTCCGGTCCGCCGTCCTCGGCTCGGTGGTCACGTGGCTGCACGGCAGGAGGTGCCTGTCCTTCTTTCCGGGGTCAGCGCCAGTAGGTGTCGTGCGTGAGGCGGTGGTGGCGCTTGTCGTACTGGTCGACGGCGCTGATGGTCTTGCCGTTGGGTATGGCGACGGCCCAGGCGCGGTAGTCGGTGCCGGGGACGGTGACCGTGGGGGCCATCAGTCGGGTGCCGTCGGTGAGGTTGACGATGCCGTAGGCGATGTCGGCCTCGGGGTTGGAGACCATGAGGCGGGAGCCGCTGGTGCCCTTGTCCTGGAAGCCCCACAGGCCCATGCCGCCGGAGCCGGCGGGGTCGTGGGTGCCGGTGACGGGTTGGCAGTCGGACCAGGGGCCGCCTTGGTGGTCGATGCGGACGCCGTCGATGTACATGCGCTGGCACAGCAGTGCCGTGCCGGGGGCGGTGGTCCCGTTGGGCGCGGTGGGCAGTTCGTAGCCCTCGGGCAGTGACCGGTGGAACTCCAGCGCCACCGACCAGGGCTTGCCGTCCACGCGGCCCTTGCCGATCAGTTGCGTGACGACCTGGGGCGTCTGCTTCCGGGGCGCGGCGACCGCCTTGGCGGCCACGGCGGCGGGTGATGCGCCGACCCGGTGCGCGGCAGGTGCCGCCGGGCCCGCCGGCGCCGCCACCGCGGAGGCGCCGAACGACACCGCGCCGATGGCGACCGCTGCGGCGGTCGCCATGCCCGCCTTCCTGGCAAAACTGAGAGCCACGGAGCATTTCTCCTTCGAAGCCGCCGCCCGGCACTGCGCCGGGCGGTCCTTGACGGCCGGCGCGGTGGGCCCGCGCGCCGGCCTGCGGCGGCCACCGGATGTGGTGGCCGCCGCGTGGACGTCTGTTCGTAGGTACTCCCGAAAATGCGCGGGGGGTTGCACGGCTCCGCAACTTCTTCTGCCGCGCGGCCGGTTGAGGCCGCTCCGTATGCCGGCGTCCGGCAGGCCCCACCGCGCGGGGTCCGGGAAGGGGTCGGAGGGCACGTCCTGCGGGACAAGCTGTTCCTTGCGGTTCCGCGTTGTTTTCGGGGCCGACCACCGGGCCCGAGGACTCCACGACGCCCGGCTCGTCGCGGGCCGCCGCCGCCCCTCGGCGTATCCCGCGTGACCGGGCCCCGCGCCCGCGGTCCCGAGGAGGCGAGGTCACCGGTGCCGTTCAGCACTTCCGGCATTCCGGTATGAGATGTAGAAAAGAGGGGAAAGTGGTTGAAAGCAGCACACAGATATCGCGTGCCTTCTGAGGAAGGAGGGATGCCTGTGTGATCCGCGGTGACCGCATCAACCCGCTCCGCTGGTCCCCGGGACGGCCGGTGCCGCCCGTCGGGGCTCGGGGGGCAGAAGAGGGTTCCCCATGAACTACATAGCTGAGCGATTGCGCGTTCCGCCGCAGACCGAAGGCGGCCCGCCGGCACGGCCGCGGGTGACCGCCGGTGACTGCGGTCTGCTGCTGATCAGGCTCACCTTCGGCGTCCTGATGGCGGGGCACGGGCTCCAGAAGACCCTCGGATGGTTCGGCGGCCAGGGGCTCACCACTACCGGCAAGGGCTTCGAGGAACTGGGCTACTCGCCGGGCAAGGTCTACGCCGCCATCGGCGGGGCCTCGGAGTTCCTGGGTGGCGTGGGCCTCGCGCTGGGGCTGCTCACCCCGCTCGCCTCGGCCGCGCTGATCGGCGTGATGATCAATGCCATGGCCACCGTGACCGGCGCCCGCGGGCTCTGGGACGAGCAAGGCGGCATCGAGTACAACCTGGCCATCACCGTCGTCGCCCTCGGCGTCGCCGCCATAGGCCCCGGGCGGCTCGCGCTGGACCGCTACTTCCGCTGGGGGAGGGGCGGCTGGGCCGATGCCGCCGTCGCCCTGGGTCTGGGCGGTGTGGGGGCCCTCGTCGTCCTGAACCTGTAGGCCGCCCCCGGCGGTGGCACACCTTCCTGCGGCCCCGGGGTGAGGGGGAGCCCAGGGGTCGTAGGACGTCCGAGCCGGGCTCCGCCGCGATCTCACCCCTACGAGTGACCCGTGAGGCGTGCGCAGGAAATCGAACACATGATTGAATTACGCGCATGGCCGACACCGTGTTCCCGCCCGATCTGGTGCAGGCGCAGCGCGAATGGCACCGCACCTACGCGCGACTCGCAGCGGAGCCGGCGCATGCGGCGCTCCTGCGACGACGTCTGCTGTGGCTCTCCGCCCGTCTGTTCTGGCACCCCTACTGGCGCACCGCCCCGGGCCGCTCGCCCGCGGCCCGGGTGGAGCTGCGGCGGCAGGCGCGGGCCGTTCAGAACCCGAGGTCGGAAAGACCGGGGTGATCGTCGGGCCGCCGTCCGAGCGGCCAGTGGTACTTGCGCTCCGACTCGGCGATGGGGGTGTCGTTGATGCTGGCCAGGCGTACGCGCATCAGGCCCTCGTCGTCGAACTCCCAGTTCTCGTTGCCGTAGGAGCGGTACCAGTTGCCGGAGTCGTCGTGGCACTCGTAGGCGAAGCGGACCGCGATGCGGTTGCCGTCGAAGGCCCAGAGCTCCTTGATGAGCCGGTACTCCTGCTCCCTCGTCCACTTCCGGGTGAGGAACGCGACGATCTCCTCCCGCCCGTGGACGAACTCGCCGCGGTTCCGCCACCGGCTGTCCGGTGTGTAGGCGAGGGACACCTTCTCGGGGTCGCGGCTGTTCCAGGCGTCCTCCGCGAGGCGGACCTTCTCGATCGCGGTCTCGCGGGTGAACGGGGGTGCCGGGGGCTTCATCGGCATGCTCTCTCCGTGACGTCAGGGGATGGTGCTGGCCGTCCCGATACGATCAAGTGCAGCCCAGAGCCGCACTGATCGCATCTCGGCCGTACCCCCTACCCGCCCATCCCAGCCCGCATCCGCGCCTCGCGGAAACGGGGTTCGGGGGCGGAGGCAGCCGCTCCCGAGGCGTCCGCTCCGGGGTGCGGTTCAGTTGCCGGCGACGTCCTTCACCGCGACCGACACCGGCGTGTGACCCTCGATCAGTTCCAGGGTGAGCCCCGCCGTCGAGGGTGTGTCGAGAAGCTCCGCGAGGACCGCCGCGACGTCGTCACGCGTCACCGAACCGCGCCCGGTGTCGGCGGCGAGCCGGACGCGTCCCGTGCCGGGGTCGTCGGTCAGACGGCCCGGGCGGACGATCGTCCACTCCAGGGCGGCACGACGGCGCACCTCGGCGTCGGCGGCTCCTTTGGCGCGCAGATAGGCGGCGAAGACCTCGTCGGTGCCGGGGCGGGGGTCGCCCTCCGCCCCCATCGCGGAGACCATCAGGTAACGGCGTACGCCCGCGCGTTCGGCCGCGTCGGCCAGGAGCACGGCGGCGTCCCGGTCCACGGTCTCCTTGCGGGCGGCGCCGCTGCCCGGCCCCGCGCCCGCGGCGAAGACGACCGCGCCCGCGCCGGCCAGCGCCCGGGCCACCTCGTCCACCGACGCCGACTCCAGGTCGAGCACGATCGGCTCGGCCCCAGCCTCGCGCAGGTCATCGGCCTGTTCCGGCCTGCGGATGATGCCGGCCACCTCGTCCTCGCGCGCGGCGAGCAGCCGTTCCAGCCGCAGCGCGATCTGTCCATGTCCACCAGCGATCACAGTGCGCATGCCACCGACGCTACGCCCGGCGTGCCGTTCATGCCGGGTCACGGCGGCTCCTCGATTGACGCGGCAGGTCGAGCGCCAGGGTGTCGGTGTACTCGCGCACCGCGCTGGTCCGCGAGACGACCCGCCCCCGGTGGATGACGATCCGGCTGTACGCGAGCGACAGCGCGCTCTCCAGCCGGTCGGCCCGCACCGCGAGCAGCTCTGCGGGAAAGCCCGCCTCCACCCGCACCTCGGGCAGCCCCATGACGGCGCGGGCGTCCCGGCTCACCGCCTCGTAGGCCTCCCCGGGGGCGCACTCGCCGTGTGTGGCGAGCAGGAAGGCGGCCTCCAGGGGGTCGCCGCGGCCGACGGGGTTGGCCAGATCGCGCAGTGCGCCGCTGCCCGCGGCGATCCGGACGCCGGCCGCCCGCAGGGTCCGCACCGGCGCGGTGCCGCCCCGGCGCACCGACTCCAGTGCGCCGCAGCCGCCCTGCGGGAGGGCGGTCAGCGAGACGCCGGCGGCGGCGAGCTGCCCCGCGAGGCGGACGGTGGTGTCGTACGGGAGCCGGGTCAGTCCGCCGCAGGGACCGAGGGCGACGCCCGGGCGCAGTCCTCCCGCCATCGCGGCGAGCCGGGAGAGCCGGGCCGGGTCGGCGGCGTCGGTGTGCAGGTCGACGGGCAGGCCGAACTCGGCGGCGACGGTGAGCACGGTCTCCGCGTAGCCGGCCGGGTCCGGATCGAGGTCGGGGCAGCCGCCCACCACGTCGGCCCCCATTTTGAGGGCGTCGCGGAGCACGGCGAGGCCGTCCGCGCCCGCCGGCCCGGTGAGCACCCGGGGCACGGCCACGGTCTGCACGTCGACCAGGCCGCGCAGCGCGCGCCGGGCCTGCAGCGCCGCCTCCAGGGCGCGCAGCCCCTGCACGTCGCCGATGCGGATGTGGGTGCGGACCGCGGTGGCGCCGTGGCCGAGCTGGTGGAGGGCGCCCTCGGTGACCCTGCGCTGTACGTCCTCGGCGTCGTACGAGGGCGGGCCGGCGGAGCCGGCGGTCAGCGCCGTGTCGAGGTGGGCATGGGGTTCGGCGGGGGCGGGCATTAGGAGGTAGCCGCCGAGGTCGACCCGGGTGCCCTCGTGGAGGCTGCCGGCGGTGCCGACGGCCTCGATGCGCGCTCCGGCCAGACGCACGTCGACGGTGCGGCCGTCGGCGAGGCGGGCACCGCAGAGCAGGAGGGCGGGGGCTGGGGCGGCTTCGCCGAGTGGGGGGTCGGTGGGCTGCTGCGGCTGGCTGTCGGTCATCGCGCTCCTCGGGGCCGGAGGCAAGATCACGCGGTTCCGAGCCTAGGGGGCCGTGCCCGGTCCGTCCGGGAAGAGCGAATAGTCGTACTGGTGACGTCAAGTGACGTATGGGGCCGAGCGGCTGGGGCGGCGGAGGTGGCCTCGTAGGCGGGAGGTGGTCCCGCGACTGCCCGCAAGATACGGATTTCACCTTCGGCGGCGGACCGTGTAATGTCTTCCTCGCTCGCCCCAATAGCTCAGTCGGCAGAGCGTCTCCATGGTAAGGAGAAGGTCTACGGTTCGATTCCGTATTGGGGCTCTGGTGATCGGATGACCCGCCACCCGGCGGGTGATCTTTTCATCGAAGCGGCGTAGCTCAGTCGGTAGAGCAAGCGGCTCATAATCGCTGTGTCACCGGTTCAAGTCCGGTCGCCGCTACCCGCGTAGCCGATTGTGGGATCGGTCCCTCAATCGGCTACTCTTTCCGTGTTCAAACCTTATTGCCGTTCGTCAAGGAGCACTCACGTGGCCGCCACCGACGTCCGCCCGAAGATCACGCTGGCCTGCGTGGAGTGCAAGGAGCGGAACTACATCACCAAGAAGAACCGGCGCAACGACCCGGACCGTCTTGAGATGAAGAAGCACTGCCCGCGCTGCAACGCCCACACCGCGCACCGCGAGACGCGCTGAACCAGGCCGTAAGACCAAAGAGGCCGCCCCTGTAAACGGGGGCGGCCTCTTGGCGTTGGCGGACCCGCCGACGTGTACATCACAGCTCCAGGAGGTGCCGATGGCGCTGGACCAGTCCTTCGTGGGGCGGACGTATCCGCCCACCGCTCCGTACGAGGTGGGCCGGGAGAAGATCCGCGAGTTCGCCGAGGCCGTCGGCGACCCGAACCCGGTCTACACCGACCCCGACGCGGCCAAGGCCCTGGGCCACCAGGACGTGATCGCGCCGCCGACCTTCCCGTTCGTGATCACGTACAAGGCCTCGGGGCAGGTCGTCCTCGATCCGGAGCTGGGACTGGACTACGGCCGGGTGGTGCACGGCGACCAGAAATTCAGCTACACCCGCCCCGTGCGGGCCGGTGACCTACTGTCGGTGACGGTCACCATCGAGGCCATCAAGTCGCTCGCGGGCAACGACGTCATCGACGTCCGCGGCGAGGTCCACGACGAGAGCGGCGAGCACGTGGTGACGGCGCTGATGAAACTGGTGGCGCGCGCGCCGGAGGGTGAGTGACCGATGACGGCGAAGATCTCCTACGACGAGGTCGAGGTGGGCACCGAACTGCCGGCGCAGTCCTTCCCCGTGAACCGCGCCACACTCGTGCAGTACGCCGGCGCCTCCGGTGACTTCAATCCGATCCACTGGAACGAGAAGTTCGCCAAGGAGGTCGGGCTGCCGGACGTCATCGCGCACGGCATGTTCACCATGGCCTCGGCGGTCCGCGTGGTGACGGACTGGGCCGGCGACCCGGGGGCGGTCGTGGAGTACGGCGTCCGCTTCACCAAGCCGGTCGTGGTGCCGAACGACGGCACGGGTGCGCTGATCGAGGTCAGCGCCAAGGTCGCGGCCAAACTGGACGACGACGAGCGCACGGTCCGGGTGGACGTGACGGCCGTCAGCGCCGGGCAGAAGGTGCTGGGAATGTCCCGCGCGGTGGTCCGGCTCGCGTAGCCGTGGGGAGTGGGGCGGCGGGCATGCCCGCCGCCTTCCTCTTGCCCCGGCTTGTTATTGACTGATAACTTACTTCGCATGGCAGGCGACGGGATGCGGATGAGTGCGGACGAGCGCCGCGAGGCGGCGGTCCGCGCGGCGATGGCGGAGTTCGGAACGGGTGGCTACAACGGCACCTCGACCGGCGTCATCGCCCAGCGCATGGGTGTGTCGCAGCCGTACCTCTTCCGGCTCTTCCCGAACAAGAAGGCGCTGTTCCTGGCCGCCGCGGCGCGGTGCGTCGAGACGATCGAGGCGCACTTCGAGAAGGCGGCCGAGGGGCTGGAGGGGGAGGAGGCGTTCGAGGCGATGTGCGGCTCGTACCAGGGGCTCATCGGGGGCGGCGACGTCCTGCGGATGCAGCTCCAGATGTACGTCGCCGCCGTCGACGACGAGGAGATCCGCGAGGCCTGCCGGCGCGGCTGGCTGGGCCTGTGGGACTACGTCAGGGCGCGCACGGGGGCGGGCGACGGCGACATGGCGCAGTTCTTCGGCACGGGGATGCTCGTGAACGTGCTGGTGGCGCTCGGTGTCCCGCAGGGCGAGCGCGGCTGGGCGGGGATCGTCGACCTCTACGCCGACCGCTTCCCGGGGAAGGGCTGACGGGTGGCCGGCTGACGGGCGGCCCCGGCCTTTCCGGAGCCGACCCATGGCCATGAAAGTTATTGATCAATTACTAATCAGCTGGGGGAGTTCATGGCACAGCAACCGGCGGAGGCCAGGCGCGGCAGCGTCGTCTGGGCACTCGTCATCACCAGCGTCGCCGGGTTCATGGCGGCGCTCGACAACCTCGTCGTCACCACGGCGCTGCCCTCCATCCGCGCTGACCTGGGCGGAGCCCTGGAGGACCTGGAGTGGACGGTGAGCGCCTACACGCTCACCTTCGCCGTCCTCCTGATGTTCGGCGCCGCCCTGGGCGACCGCTTCGGGCGCCGGCGCATGTTCCTCGTGGGGCTCGGCGTCTTCTCCGCGGCCTCCGCCGCCGCCGCGCTCGCCCCCGGCATGAACGAACTCATCGCCGCCCGGGCCGTCCAGGGCGTCGGCGCCGCGATCCTCATGCCGCTCACCCTCACCCTGCTCTCGGCCACCGTCCCGCCCGAGTGGCGCGGCATGGTGTTCGGCATCTGGGGCGCCGTCAACGGCCTCGCGGTCGCCGCCGGACCGCTCATCGGCGGCTCGCTCACCGAGCACATCTCGTGGCAGTGGATCTTCTGGCTGAACGTCCCGATCGGCCTGCTCCTGCTGCCCCTCGCCCGGCTGCGGCTCGCCGAGAGCCGCGGTCCCGAGCCCCGGCTCGACGTGACCGGCACGGTGCTCGCCAGCGCGGGTCTGTTCGGCATCGTCTACGCCCTCGTCCGCGGCAACGCCGACGGCTGGAGCAGCGGCCCGGTCCTGGGCGGCCTCGTCGGCGGCGGTGTGCTGCTGGCCGCCTTCGTCCGGCACGGCATCCGCGCCCGCAACCCGATCCTGCCGATGCGGCTCTTCCGCAGCCGCGCCTTCGCCGCCGTCAACGCGGCCAGCCTGCTGATGTTCCTCGGCATGTTCGGCTCGATCTTCCTGCTCAGCCAGTTCCTCCAGGGCGTCGCGGGCTACTCCCCGACGGAGGCTGGGCTGCGCATGCTGCCCTGGACCGGCATGCCGATGCTCGTCGCGCCCGTCGCAGGCTTCCTCTCCGACCGCGTCGGCGGCCGGCCGGTCGTCGCCGCCGGGCTCGCCCTGCAGGCGGTGGGGCTCGGCTGGTTCGCCCTGATCGTGGAGCCGGGCATGTCGTACGCGTCGCAGGTGCCGGCGCTGATCGCGAGCGGCATCGGAATGGCGATGTACTTCGCGCCGAGCGCCAACATCGTCATGGGCAGCGTGCGGCCGGAGGAGCAGGGCATCGCCTCGGGCGCCAACAACGCCCTCCGCGAGGTCGGCGGGGCCCTCGGCGTCGCCACCCTCGCGGCGGTCTTCTCCGCCCAGGGCGGCTACGAGTCCGCGACGCGGTTCGTCGACGGCCTCACCCCGGCGCTCTGGGTGGGCGCGGCCGCCGTCGCGGCGGGCGCGCTCGCGGCGCTCCTCGTCCCGGGCCGCCGCGCCGCGAAGGCCCCCGAGGCGACCCCGGTCCCGTCCAAGCCCCTGGTCGACGCGGCGCCCTGACGGTGCCTCACGCGAGGCGGGTGTGCCGGTGCGGCGCACCCGCCTCGCGGCGTGCTCGACCCGCTCCGCCCGCACGGGCGGGCCCCTGGTTCAGGCGGGCGGCGCGGCCACCGTCCGTCCCGCGGAAGTCCACCCCTCGCTCCGGATGTCGAGTGCGAGGTCGTGGTCGTGGACCTCGTCCCCGCAGGTGCGGCAGTACTCGACGGCGTCCACCGGGTGGTCCCCCCGGTGCCGCAGCACCACCGGCGGCTCCTCCACCGCCCACTTGTCGCCCCACGCCACCAGGGCCCGGATGACCGGCGCGAGATCACGCCCCGCCGCCGTCAGGTGGTACTCGTACCGCGGCGGCCGCTCGCTGTAGGCGCGCCGTTCGACGATGCCGGCCTCCTCCAGGGCGCGCAGCCGCGCGGTGAGGCGGTCGCGGGGAGCGCCCGTGTTGCGGGCGAGGGCGTCGAAACGCCGGTTGCCGTAGAGAATCTCGCGAACCGCGAGCAGCGCCCACTTCTCGCCGACGACGTGCAGGGCCGCGGCGGCGGAGCAGGGACGCCCCGGCAGTGGGGGCACAGGTGTGGTCGGGCTCACCGGCCCAGTCTCACACAGCGGGTTGTGATTCCAAACCCACCCGCCCTACCCTCGTCTCCGCGTCATAGTTTGAAAGTCGAACTCACTCATCCGCCATCCCGTCCGCACACCCCGCAGAAGGTGAGAACGTCATGCGCGACGCCGTCATCGTCGAAGCCGTCCGCACCCCCATCGGCAAGGGCAAGCCGGGAGGTGCGCTCGCCGGTACGCACCCGGTGGAGCTGCTCGCCCACACCCTCGAGGAACTCGTCGGCCGCAGCGGGATCGACCCGGCGCAGGTAGACGACGTCATCGGCGGCACCGTCGACCAGGTCGGCGAGCAGGCCATGAACACCACCCGCTGGGCCTGGCTGTCGGCGGGCTTCCCGGACTCCGTCCCGGCCACCACGGTCGACCGGCAGTGCGGCTCCTCCCAGCAGGCCGTGCACTTCGCCGCGCAGGGCGTCGTCGCCGGCGCGTACGACGTCGTCGTGGCCTGCGGGGTGGAGTCGATGAGCCGGGTCCCCATGTGGTCCAACGTGCCGCCCGGCGCGGACCCGTTCGGCCCGGGCGTGGCCGCGCGCTTCCCCGGCGGACTCGTGCCGCAGGGCATCAGCGCGGAGCTGATCGCCGCCAAGTGGTCGCTGAGCCGCGAGGCAATGGACGCCTTCGCCGCCGAGTCGCACGGCAGGGCCGCCGCCGCGTGGTCGGCCGGTGCCTTCGACGCCGAGGTCGCGCCGCTGGCCGGACTCACCACGGACGAGTCCGTCCGCCCCACGACCACCCCGGAGATCCTCGCCGGGCTGCGCCCCGCCTTCGCCGACCCCGGCTACGCCGAGCGCTTCCCGCAGATCGACTGGTCGGTCACGGCCGGCAACAGCAGCCCGGTCAACGACGGCGCCTCCGCGGTGCTGATCACCAGCAGCGAGACCGCCGAGCGCCTGGGCCTGCGCCCGCTCGCCCGGCTGCACAGCTTCGCCGTCACCGGCTCCGACCCCCTGCTGATGCTCACCGGCGTCATCCCGGCCACCGAACGGGTGCTGCGCCGCGCGGGGCTGGACCTGGCGGACGTCGACCTCTTCGAGGTCAACGAGGCCTTCGCGAGCGTCGTCCTCGCCTGGCTCCAGGAGACCGGCGCCGATCCCGCCAAGGTCAACGTCAACGGCGGCGCCATCGCGCTGGGCCACCCGCTGGGCGCCAGCGGCACCCGGCTGATGACCACCCTGGTCCACGCCATGCGGGCCCGGGGCGCGCGCTACGCGCTGCAGACCATGTGCGAGGCGGGCGGGCTGGCCAACGCGACGGTCCTCGAGGCGCTCTGATCCGTACGGGACGGGCGGCAGCCCTGGCCGGTCCGCCCGCCCCCGTACCCTGAATGCCGTGCACGTACTCAACGACGCCCCGCTCGCGCCCCTGACCACCTTCCGCCTCGGGGGTCCCGCCACCCGCCTGGTGACGGCGACCACGGACGCCGAGGTCGTCGAGGCCGTCCGGGAGGCGGACGCCGCCGGGACGCCGCTGCTGGTCATCGGAGGCGGCAGCAACCTGGTGATCGGCGACGAGGGCTTCGCCGGAACCGCGCTGCGCATCGCCACCGGCGGCTTCGAGCTGAACGGCACCGAGCTGGAGCTCGCGGCGGGCGAGGTGTGGACGGACGCCGTCGCCCGTGCCGTGGAGGCGGGCCTGGCGGGCGTCGAGTGCCTGGCCGGCATCCCGGGCTCCGCCGGGGCCACGCCCATCCAGAACGTGGGCGCGTACGGCCAGGAGGTCGCGAGCACGATCACCGAGGTGATCGCCTACGACCGGACCACCGGCGAAACGGTCGTCCTGGACAACGCCGGGTGCGCCTTCTCCTACCGGCACAGCCGCTTCAAGGCGGACCCCGCCCGCTACGTCGTGCTGCGGGTGCGCTTCGCGCTGGAGGACGCCGGCGGTATGTCCGGCCCGCTGAAGTACGCCGAGGTGGCCCGCGCCCTCGGCGTCGGCACGGGCGACCGGGTGCCCCTGGCCACCGCCCGCGAGACGGTGCTGAAGCTGCGCTCGGGCAAGGGCATGGTGCTGGACCCCGAGGACCACGACACCTGGTCGGCCGGCTCCTTCTTCACCAACCCGGTCCTCACCGAGGCCGGATACGCGGACTTCCTGACCCGGGTCCACGACCGGCTCGGCCCGGACACCGCGCCCCCCGCCTACCCCGCGGGCGACGGCCGCATCAAGACCTCCGCCGCCTGGCTGATCGACAAGGCGGGCTTCACCAAGGGCTACGGCACCGGCCCCGCGCGGATCTCCACCAAGCACACCCTGGCCCTGACCAACCGGGGCGGGGCGACGACCGCCGACCTGCTCGCGCTGGCCCGCGAGGTCGTCGACGGCGTCCACGCGGCCTTCGGGATCACCCTGGTCAACGAGCCGGTGACGGTCGGCGTCAGCCTCTGAGCCGCCGGCGCGCCCCCGGTACGCCGCCCGGCGCCCCCGCCTGTACCGTCCCGGCCGGGATCAGACGCCGAGCCAGTCGTCGATCCCCGCCAGGAGCTTGTTCCGCACACCCTCCGGCGCCGCCGAACCGCGCACCGACTGGCGGGCCAGCTCGGCCAGCTCCTCGTCGGTGAAGCCGTGCGCCCGCCGGGCCAGCTCGTACTGCGCGGCGAGCCGCGAGCCGAACAGCAGCGGGTCGTCGGCGCCCAGCGCCATCGGCACGCCGGCGTCGAAGAGGGTGCGCAGCGGCACCTGCTCGGGCCGGTCGTAGACGCCGAGGGCGACGTTGGACGACGGGCACACCTCGCAGGTGACGTCCCGCTCGGCGAGCCGGGCCATCAGCCGCGGGTCCTCGGCCGCCCGCACGCCGTGCCCGACCCGGCTCGCGTGGAGGTCGTCCAGGCAGTCCCGGACGCTCCCCGCGCCCGCCAGTTCGCCGCCGTGCGGAGCCGCCAGCAGTCCGCCCTCCCGGGCGATGGCGAAGGCGCGGTCGAAGTCCCGGGCCAGTCCCCGGCGCTCGTCGTTGGAGAGCCCGAAGCCGACCACCCCGTGATCGGTGTAGCGCACCGCGAGGCGGGCGAGCGTACGGGCGTCCAGGGGGTGCTTGGTGCGGTTGGCGGCGATGAGGACGGCCATGCCCACGCCCGTCTCCCTGGAGGCGGTCTCCACCGCGTCCAGGATGATCTCCATCGCCGGGATCAGCCCGCCCAGGCGCGGCGCGTACGAGGTGGGGTCGACCTGTATCTCCAGCCACCCCGAGCCGTCGCGGGCGTCCTCCTCGGCGGCCTCGCGCACCAGACGCCGGATGTCGTCGGGGGAGCGGAGCACGGAACGCGCGATGTCGTACAGGCGCTGGAAGCGGAACCAGCCGCGCTCGTCGGTCGCCCGCAGACTGGGGGGCTCGCCCGAGGTCAGCGCCTCGGGGAGGTGCACCCCGTACTTGTCGGCGAGCTCCAGCAGGGTCGCGGGCCGCATCGAGCCGGTGAAGTGCAGGTGGAGGTGCGCCTTGGGGAGGAGGGATACATCGCGTGCCATTCACAGATCCTGCCGCACCGGTGGGGGGTGCCGGTACCGCTTTCGGCCGCTTTCCCCGAACGAGGGCTTGCCCGCACACACACGCGGGCCCCCTGACCGGCCGGTCAGGGGGCCCGCGGGGCGGTCCGAACAGGCTCAGGCCTTGGCCTCGCCCAGCAGCTTCTGCATCCGGGAGACGCCCTCGACGAGGTCCTCGTCACCGAGCGCGTACGACAGACGCAGGTAGCCGGGGGTGCCGAAGGCCTCGCCCGGGACCACGGCGACCTCGGCCTCCTCCAGGATCAGCTCGGCCAGCTCCACGGAGCTCTGCGGCCGCCTGCCGCGGATCTCCTTGCCGAGCAGCGCCTTGACCGAGGGGTACGCGTAGAACGCGCCCTCCGGCTCGGGGCAGACGACACCGGGGATCTCGTTGAGCATCCGCACGATGGTCTGGCGGCGGCGGTCGAAGGCCTTGCGCATCTCGGCCACGGCCACCAGATCGCCGGAGACGGCCGCCAGGGCGGCGACCTGCGCGACGTTGCTCACGTTCGAGGTGGCGTGCGACTGCAGGTTGGTGGCGGCCTTCACGACGTCCTTGGGGCCGATGATCCACCCCACGCGCCAGCCGGTCATGGCGTAGGTCTTGGCCACGCCGTTGACGACGACGCACTTGTCGCGCAGCTCGGGGAAGAGCGCCGGCAGCGAGACCGCGGCGGCACCGCCGTAGACCAGGTGCTCGTAGATCTCGTCGGTCAGCACCCACAGGCCGTGCTCGACGGCCCAGCGGCCGATCGCCTCGGTCTCGGCCTCGGTGTAGACGGCGCCGGTGGGGTTGGACGGCGACACGAAGAGCACGACCTTGGTCTTCTCCGTGCGGGCGGCCTCCAGCTGCTCGACGGATACGCGGTAGCCGGTGGTCTCGTCGGCGACCACGTCCACCGGGACGCCGCCCGCCAGCCGGATCGACTCGGGGTACGTCGTCCAGTACGGCGCCGGGACGATGACCTCGTCACCCGGGTCGAGGATCGCGGCGAAGGCCTCGTAGATGGCCTGCTTGCCACCGTTGGTGACCAGGATCTGGGAGGCGTCGACCTCGTAGCCGGAGTCGCGCAGCGTCTTGGCGGCGATCGCGGCCTTCAGCTCCGGCAGACCGCCGGCCGGCGTGTAGCGGTGGAACTTCGGATTGCGGCACGCCTCCACGGCCGCCTCGACGATGTAGTCGGGGGTCGGGAAGTCGGGCTCGCCGGCTCCGAAGCCGATGACCGGTCGCCCGGCGGCCTTGAGGGCCTTGGCCTTCGCGTCCACGGCGAGCGTCGCGGACTCGGAGATCGACCCGATGCGGGCCGACACGCGTCGTTCAGTTGCAGCGGTCATGTCTGCATCGTCGCAGACCCGGCGGCACCGGAGCACACGAGTTCACGTTCCGGGCAGAACCGAGCGGAACCTCGCCGAACCGCGCCCGGACACGCTCCGCATTCGACGCCCGGCCCGCGAACACGTACACTCATCCGTCGATGGCCCCCGCAAGCTGATCTTGGCTGCGCACATCGTGCAGCCGCTCGGATGCGGTACGTTGGGGGGCACTCAAAGGGTCGTAGCTCAATTGGTAGAGCACTGGTCTCCAAAACCAGCGGTTGGGGGTTCGAGTCCCTCCGGCCCTGCTAGAAGCAGGCAGACGCTTTGAGGATTGTTTCGGCAAACGAACCGGATTCAGGTGAGGACGAGTGACGGAAGCCCTGGGCTCCACCGCGACGCCTGAAAGTGGTCGTCCCGACAGTGATTCCGCGGACGCCGGCTCGAAGAAGCCCCGCCGCGGCGGCAAGCGCGGCAAGAAGGGCCCTCTCGCGCGCCTCGCGCTCTTCTACCGCCAGATCGTCGCGGAGCTCCGCAAGGTCGTCTGGCCCACGCGCAACGACCTGGTCACCTACACCAGCGTGGTGATTGTCTTCGTTGTGGTCATCATCGCGCTCGTTACCGTGATTGACTGGGGATTCAACAAGGGCGTCTCGTACGTCTTCGGGTGATTCCTCCCGCGGAGGGCGCCCGCGGCGCCCGACCGCCTGTTCCACATCGTGAAGGAAGAAGCAGCGACCGTGTCTGACCCGAACCTGTACGACGCCGACGAGACCGTCGAGGGCGACGACACCGCGCTCGACATCGTCGAGGCAGCCGACGGCGACATCGACCAGGCGGAGGCTGCAGACGAGGCCGCCGGCGAGCCCGCCGAGCAGGCTGCCGTCCAGGTCGTCGACGAGGACGAGGCGGACGGGACGGACGAGGCCACGACTGAGGAAGCCGCGGAGGAGCAGGCCCCGGTTGACCCGGTCGCCGCGTTCCGCGAGGAGCTGCGCGTGCTCCCCGGCGAGTGGTACGTCATCCACACCTACGCCGGCTACGAGAACCGCGTGAAGTCCAACCTGGAGCAGCGCGCGGTCTCGCTGAACGTCGAGGACTACATCTACCAGGCAGAAGTGCCCCAGGAAGAGGTCGTCCAGATCAAGAACGGCGACCGCCGTACCGTCCGCCAGAACAAGCTGCCCGGCTACGTGCTGGTGCGCATGGACCTGACGAACGAGTCCTGGGGCGTCGTCCGCAACACCCCCGGCGTCACCGGCTTCGTCGGCAACGCCTACGACCCGTACCCGCTGACGCTGGACGAGGTCACCAAGATGCTGGCCCCGGAGGTCGAGGAGCTGGCTGCCGCCGCCGAGGGCGGCGAGGGCGGCGCAGTGCCGAAGCGCAAGGTCGAGGTCCAGGTGCTGGACTTCGAGGTGGGCGACTCGGTCACGGTCACCGACGGCCCGTTCGCGACGCTGCAGGCCACGATCAACGAGATCAACCCGGACTCGAAGAAGGTCAAGGGCCTCGTGGAGATCTTCGGCCGCGAGACGCCGGTCGAGCTCAGCTTCGACCAGATCCAGAAGAACTGACCGACCCAGAACACCGGAAGAGCCCCCGCCCGCGGTTTCCCGCCGGGCGGGGGCTCTTCCGTGTGCGGCGAGGCCCGGCGGTGCCGCAGGCCTGGTGCGCGGCGGAAGCCTCCTGACGCGGTCCTCACCCGGGCACTGAGGCCGCTCGGGCGTCCCTGGTCGTTGCCGGCTCCGGCGGGCGGCACCGGCGGCGTCCGCGAGCGCGTGAACGGGCCCGCAGCCGGCCGCGCGAAGCGCGGATCGACGGGGGGTGGGCCGGTGCTCGCGGCGGCGCCCCAGAGCTTCGCTGACCTGCCCGGTTTCAGGGCTCGGCACGATACCCGCTATCGTGGTGCGGTATGCCTGCTCGCAGGCAGGAAACTCTCACTAGGACCCGGAGAGAGCACATGCCTCCCAAGAAGAAGAAGGTCACGGGGCTTATCAAGCTCCAGATCAACGCCGGCGCGGCCAACCCGGCCCCGCCGGTGGGCCCGGCGCTGGGTCAGCACGGCGTCAACATCATGGAGTTCTGCAAGGCCTACAACGCGGCCACCGAGTCGCAGCGTGGCTGGGTGATCCCGGTGGAGATCACGGTCTACGAGGACCGTTCCTTCACCTTCATCACCAAGACCCCGCCGGCCTCCCGCATGATCCTCAAGGCTGCGGGTGTGGAGAAGGGCTCCGGCGAGCCGCACAAGACCAAGGTCGCGAAGCTTACGCGCAACCAGGTCCGCGAGATCGCCACGACCAAGCTGCCCGACCTCAACGCGAACGACCTGGACGCCGCGGAGAAGATCATCGCCGGCACCGCTCGTTCCATGGGCATCACGGTCGAGGGCTGACCACACCACCGGCAGTTCCGTGGTTGGGCCTGCTCGGCCCGCACCACGACTCCTCAAGACACACAGGAGCAGTAGTGAGCAAGCGCAGCAAGTCTCTCCGCGCTGCGGACGGCAAGATCGACCGGGAGCGTCTGTACGCGCCCCTCGAGGCCGTCCGTCTCGCCAAGGACACCTCCACCAGCAAGTTCGACGGCACCGTCGAGGTGGCCTTCCGTCTGGGCGTCGACCCGCGCAAGGCCGACCAGATGGTCCGTGGCACCGTGAACCTTCCGCACGGCACCGGTAAGACCGCCCGGGTCCTGGTCTTCGCGACCGGTGACCGTGCCGAGGCCGCGCGTGCCGCGGGCGCCGACATCGTCGGCGCCGACGAGCTGATCGACGAGGTCGCGAAGGGCCGTCTGGACTTCGACGCCGTCGTCGCCACCCCGGACCTCATGGGCAAGGTCGGCCGCCTCGGCCGTGTCCTCGGCCCCCGTGGTCTGATGCCGAACCCGAAGACCGGCACCGTCACCCCCGACGTGGCCAAGGCCGTCACGGAGATCAAGGGCGGCAAGATCGAGTTCCGCGTCGACAAGCACTCGAACCTGCACTTCATCATCGGCAAGACCTCGTTCGGTGAGCAGCAGCTGGTCGAGAACTACGGCGCCGCCCTGGACGAGATCCTTCGTCTGAAGCCGTCCGCCGCCAAGGGCCGCTACATCAAGAAGGCCGCCATCAGCACCACGATCGGCCCCGGCATCCCGGTGGACCCGAACCGCACCCGCAACCTCCTCGTCGAGGAGGACCCGGCCGCCGTCTGACCGGGTCGGGCCCCTGCGGCTCGTGTGATGTGAACCGGCCCCGCACCTCCTCCGGGAGGCGCGGGGCCGGTTTTTTATTGCGTACGGCCCTGTCGGTGGCGTGCGTTACGGTGTCCCACGTTTCACGGGGGACACACAGCAGACGAACAGCATGGGGTGGGAAAGCATGAGCATGTCCGGATGGAAGCGTGCCGGCGTCTGCCTGGCGGCGGTGGCCGTCGTCGCCGGTGTCGCGGGCTGCGACGACGGTGACGGGGGCGGCAAGAAGCGGAAGAAGGCCGACGGCTCGCCGGTCTCGCGGGTGCTGTCGCAGAGCGAGATCGCCAAGGCCGTCAGGGCGGCCTTCACGACGACCTCCGAGGCGAAGTCCGCCAAGGTCCGCATGACCATCACCGCGCCCGCCGGGACGCAGGGCGGCGGCACCACGCGGATCTCCGGTGTGCAGGGCTGGGACCCCGCGGTCATGGACGTCACCGTCACGGGCTCCGCGCTCACCGAGGGTGCCCCGGACGGCCCCTCCCAGGTGCGCATGAAGATGCTGGACAACGTCATGTACATGGACATGGGCCCGAGCATGGCCGCCGAGACGGGCGGCAAGCGCTGGATGAAGATGGACTTCGAGGCGGCGGCCAAGGCGAGCGGCGACGCCGAGATGCAGAAGCGGATGACCGCCGGCCTGGAGAACATGAACCAGGACCCGGCCGAGCAGCTCGCTCTGCTGCTCCAGTCGCCGAGCATCAAGCACGTCGGCGCGGAGAAGGTCGGCGGCGCGCAGACCGAGCACTACCGGGGCACGCTCACCTTCGCGGAGATGATCGCCACCAACAAGGCCGCCGACCTGGTCTCCGAGAAGGACCGCAAGACCGCGATCGCCAACGCCGAGAAGGCCGGCATCAAGGGGTACGACACCGAGATCTGGGTCAACGAGGACCACTTCCCGGTCCGGATGGCCATCGGGATGAAGATGCCCGAGGGCACGGTCCGCATCGCCGCGACCTACTCCGACTTCGGGACCGCCGCCACCGTCGAGGCGCCGCCGGCGAAGGACACCTTCGACCTCTTCAAGATGATCAAGGACATGAAGCCGTCCGAGCTGTCCGGGGGCACCGGTTCCACGGGCTGACCTGCCCCAACGGCGGATTTGCCTGGCAGGGATCCGTTCACGTATTCTTCCCGAGAAGCCAAAGACCGCTGGTTGTTGGCGCGCCCGCGAGGGCGCGGCAGCCGAAGGATCCGCTGATGCGGACGACCCGCGCAGGTGACAGTGGATGTACTCCCGGAATTCTCGCAATTCCGGTCGAGACACGCCCCGTGCGCCTGCGCCGGGGCGTTTGTTTTTGCCCGGCCCCTTCCCGCGCGGTCCGAATCACCCGGAAGGAGGCCGAGGCTCTATGGCGAGGCCCGACAAGGCCGGTTCGGTCGCGGAGCTGACGGACAAGTTCCGCAGCTCCAACGCCGCCGTGCTGACCGAGTACCGCGGTCTCACCGTGGCGCAGCTCAAGACGCTGCGCCGTTCGCTCGGTGAGAACGCCACGTACGCCGTGGTGAAGAACACGCTGACCAAGATCGCGGCCAACGAGGCCGGGATCACCCAGCTCGACGACCTGTTCGCGGGTCCGACGGCTGTCGCCTTCGTCACCGGTGACCCGGTGGAGTCGGCGAAGGGTCTCCGTGACTTCGCCAAGGAGAACCCGAACCTCATCATCAAGGGCGGTGTGCTTGACGGCAAGCCGCTGTCCGCCGATGAGATCAAGAAGCTCGCGGACCTCGAGTCCCGCGAGGTGCTGCTCGCCAAGCTGGCGGGTGCCATGAAGGCCAAGCAGGGCCAGGCCGCTGCTGTCTTCCAGGCCCTGCCGTCGAAGCTCGTTCGCACCGTGGAAGCGCTGCGCGCGAAGGCCGAGCAGGGCGGTGCCGGTACGCCGGCTCCCGCCGAGGACGCGGAGTAACCACTCCCGTGCTCTAGCGGGCCCGTACGCCCGCCGACATGTACATCCGGCACCAGCCGAATTAGTGGAAGGACCGCCATCATGGCGAAGCTCAGCCAGGACGACCTGCTCGCCCAGTTCGAGGAGATGACCCTCATCGAGCTCTCCGAGTTCGTGAAGGCCTTCGAGGACAAGTTCGACGTCACCGCTGCCGCGCCGGTCGCCGTCGCCGCCGCCGGCGTCCCCGGTGCCCCGGCCGAGGCCGTCGAGGAGAAGGACGAGTTCGACGTCATCCTCACCGGCGCCGGCGACAAGAAGATCCAGGTCATCAAGGTCGTGCGCGAGCTGACCTCCCTGGGTCTGAAGGAGGCCAAGGACCTCGTCGACGGCACCCCGAAGCCGGTCCTCGAGAAGGTCAACAAGGAGGCCGCGGAGAAGGCCGCCGAGTCCCTCAAGGCCGCGGGCGCGGCTGTCGAGGTCAAGTGATCGCTGCCCCTTCCGAGGGGCTGATCAGCCGCTGGGCGGCCACCCTTTCGGGTGGCCGCCCTCGGTCGTTTGCGTGGTGCGTCACCCGGTCCGGCGACCGACCCGGGTAGGGTGATCATCACTGTTCCGTGACCGTCGGCTCCCTCGAGCTGTGACGATCTCCGCGGGGCGGAGGCCTTGACGAACCGCACGCAGCGCGCGATTCTCAGGACGCGTCGTCACATCGGCCATGGACCGAGGCATGGAACGAAGGCGATGCGGGAATGCCTAGCGTGGCAAGCGTGAAAGAGGGCATGACGGCTCACAACAAGGGGATCTCACCGACCCCTCCGGAGGACGAGATTGGTGCAGCACCGGTCTCCGAAACTCTGCACTGGACATCAGTGTGCCAAGTGGCTACACTGACCCTTTGCGCTGCCTGTTAGCTGTCGCCTGGCCCGTCACCAGGGACAAGCCCAAGCCTGAGCACACATGAGGAACCGTCCTGACCAGGACATCCTTGTCTGCGCCCGGGGGCGGAACCGGTACGCGCGTAGTGAGTCCGAGCCCTCGGAAGGACCCCCTCTTGGCCGCCTCGCGCAACGCCTCGACTGCCAATTCGAACAACGGCGCAAGCACCGCCCCGCTGCGCATCTCTTTCGCGAAGATCAAGGAGCCCCTCGAGGTCCCGAACCTCCTCGCGCTGCAGACCGAGAGCTTTGACTGGCTTCTCGGCAACGCCGCCTGGAAGGCTCGCGTCGAGGCGGCCCTGGACAGTGGTCAGGACGTCCCCACCAAGTCCGGTCTGGAGGAGATCTTCGAGGAGATCTCCCCGATCGAGGACTTCTCCGGGTCGATGTCGCTGACCTTCCGCGACCACCGTTTCGAGCCTCCGAAGAACTCGATCGACGAGTGCAAGGAGCGCGACTTCACGTACGCGGCCCCGCTCTTCGTCACGGCCGAGTTCACCAACAACGAGACCGGCGAGATCAAGTCCCAGACGGTCTTCATGGGCGACTTCCCGCTCATGACCAACAAGGGCACCTTCGTCATCAACGGCACCGAGCGTGTCGTGGTGTCCCAGCTGGTGCGCTCGCCGGGTGTCTACTTCGACAGCCAGATCGACAAGACGTCCGACAAGGACATCTACTCCGCCAAGGTCATCCCCTCGCGTGGTGCCTGGCTGGAGATGGAGATCGACAAGCGCGACATGGTCGGTGTCCGCATCGACCGCAAGCGCAAGCAGTCCGTCACCGTCCTCCTGAAGGCGCTCGGCTGGACCACCGAGCAGATCCTCGAGGAGTTCGGCGAGTACGAGTCGATGCGCGCCACCCTGGAGAAGGACCACACCCAGGGCCAGGACGACGCGCTGCTCGACATCTACCGCAAGCTGCGTCCGGGCGAGCCGCCGACCCGTGAGGCCGCGCAGACGCTGCTGGAGAACCTCTACTTCAACCCCAAGCGCTACGACCTGGCCAAGGTCGGCCGCTACAAGATCAACAAGAAGCTGGGTGCCGACGCGCCGCTGGACGCCGGTGTGCTGACCGTCGAGGACGTCATCTCGGCGATCAAGTACCTGGTCAAGCTGCACGCGGGCGAGACCGAGACCACCGGCGACAACGGTTCCTCCGTGGTCGTCGAGGTCGACGACATCGACCACTTCGGCAACCGTCGTCTGCGCAACGTCGGCGAGCTCATCCAGAACCAGGTCCGCACGGGTCTGGCCCGTATGGAGCGCGTCGTCCGCGAGCGGATGACCACCCAGGACGTCGAGGCGATCACGCCGCAGACCCTGATCAACATCCGGCCGGTCGTCGCCTCCATCAAGGAGTTCTTCGGCACCAGCCAGTTGTCCCAGTTCATGGACCAGACGAACCCGCTGTCGGGCCTGACCCACAAGCGCCGTCTGTCCGCGCTGGGCCCCGGTGGTCTGTCCCGTGAGCGGGCCGGCTTCGAGGTCCGTGACGTGCACCCGTCCCACTACGGACGCATGTGCCCGATCGAGACCCCCGAAGGCCCGAACATCGGTCTGATCGGTTCGCTGGCCTCCTACGGCCGGGTCAACGCGTTCGGTTTCGTGGAGACCCCGTACCGCAAGGTCGACGAGAACGGTGTCGTCACCGACGAGGTCAACTTCCTCACGGCCGACGAGGAGGACCGCTACGTCATCGCGCAGGCGAACGCGCCGCTGACCGACGACGACCACTTCGCGGAGTCCCGCGTCCTGGTGCGCCGCCGTGGTGGCGAGATCGACTACGTCCCCGGTGAGGACGTGGACTACATGGACGTCTCGCCGCGCCAGATGGTGTCGGTCGCGACCGCCATGATCCCGTTCCTCGAGCACGACGACGCCAACCGCGCGCTCATGGGATCGAACATGATGCGCCAGGCCGTGCCGCTGCTCAAGGCGCAGGCCCCGCTGGTCGGCACCGGCATGGAGTACCGCTGCGCGGTCGACGCCGGTGACGTCATCAAGGCCGACAAGGACGGTGTGGTCCAGGAGGTCTCCGCGGACTACATCACCGTCGCCAACGACGACGGCACCTACAACACCTACCGGGTGGCCAAGTTCTCCCGCTCCAACCAGGGCACCTCCTTCAACCAGAAGGTCGTCGTGGACGAGGGCGCTCGGGTGATCGCCGGCCAGGTGCTCGCCGACGGCCCGTCCACCGAGCGCGGTGAGATGGCGCTCGGCAAGAACCTCCTGGTGGCCTTCATGCCGTGGGAGGGCCACAACTACGAGGACGCGATCATCCTCAGCCAGCGTCTGGTGCAGGACGACGTCCTCTCCTCGATCCACATCGAGGAGCACGAGGTCGACGCCCGTGACACCAAGCTCGGCCCCGAGGAGATCACCCGGGACATCCCGAACGTCTCCGAGGAGGTCCTGGCGGACCTCGACGAGCGCGGCATCATCCGCATCGGTGCCGAGGTCGTCGCCGGCGACATCCTGGTCGGCAAGGTCACGCCGAAGGGCGAGACCGAGCTGACCCCGGAGGAGCGCCTGCTGCGCGCGATCTTCGGCGAGAAGGCCCGTGAGGTCCGTGACACCTCGCTGAAGGTGCCGCACGGCGAGACCGGCAAGGTCATCGGCGTGCGCGTCTTCGACCGCGAGGAGGGCGACGAGCTGCCCCCGGGCGTGAACCAGCTGGTCCGCGTCTACGTGGCGCAGAAGCGCAAGATCACCGACGGTGACAAGCTCGCCGGCCGTCACGGCAACAAGGGCGTCATCTCCAAGATCCTGCCGATCGAGGACATGCCGTTCCTGGAGGACGGCACCGCGGTCGACATCATCCTCAACCCTCTGGGTGTCCCGTCCCGAATGAACCCGGGACAGGTCCTGGAGATCCACCTCGGCTGGCTCGCAGCCCAGGGCTGGGACGTCTCCGGCCTCAGCGAGGAGTGGGCGCGTCGCCTCACGGCGATCGGCGCCGACCGCGTCGAGCCCGGCACCAACGTCGCCACCCCGGTGTTCGACGGTGCGCGCGAGGACGAGATCGCCGGTCTCTTCGAGGCCACGATCCCGAACCGCGACGGCCAGCGCATGGTGCTGCCCTCGGGTAAGGCCCGGCTCTTCGACGGCCGCTCCGGCGAGCCGTTCCCGGACCCGATCTCGATCGGCTACATGTACATCCTCAAGCTGCACCACCTGGTGGACGACAAGCTGCACGCCCGTTCCACCGGTCCGTACTCGATGATCACCCAGCAGCCGCTGGGTGGTAAGGCGCAGTTCGGTGGTCAGCGCTTCGGCGAGATGGAGGTGTGGGCCCTTGAGGCGTACGGCGCGGCCTACGCGCTGCAGGAACTCCTCACCATCAAGTCCGACGACGTCCTGGGCCGCGTGAAGGTCTACGAGGCCATCGTCAAGGGCGAGAACATCCCCGAGCCGGGCATTCCCGAGTCCTTCAAGGTGCTCATCAAGGAAATGCAGTCGCTCTGCCTCAACGTGGAGGTGCTGTCCTCGGACGGCATGTCCATCGAGATGCGCGACACGGACGAGGACGTCTTCCGCGCGGCGGAGGAGCTCGGAATCGACCTGTCCCGGCGCGAGCCGAGCAGCGTCGAAGAGGTCTGACGGGCCGGCCGGGGAGCCGCCGATGAGCGGCTCCCCGCCTCCCCCGGACCGTTCAGACATGTTTGACTTTCGACCCCGAAAGAGGGATTGACGACAAAGTGCTCGACGTCAACTTCTTCGACGAGCTGCGGATCGGCCTTGCGACCGCGGACGACATCCGGCAGTGGTCCCATGGCGAGGTCAAGAAGCCTGAGACCATCAACTACCGCACCCTGAAGCCCGAGAAGGACGGACTCTTCTGCGAGAAGATCTTCGGCCCCACCCGGGACTGGGAGTGCTACTGCGGCAAGTACAAGCGTGTCCGCTTCAAGGGCATCATCTGCGAGCGCTGCGGCGTCGAGGTCACTCGCGCCAAGGTGCGTCGTGAGCGGATGGGCCACATCGAGCTGGCCGCTCCCGTGACCCACATCTGGTACTTCAAGGGCGTTCCGTCGCGGCTGGGCTACCTGCTCGACCTCGCCCCGAAGGACCTCGAGAAGGTCATCTACTTCGCCGCCTACATGATCACCTGGGTGGACGACGAGCGTCGCACCCGCGACCTGTCCTCGCTGGAGGCCCAGGTCTCCGTCGAGCGTCAGCAGATCGAGCAGCGCCGTGACTCGGACATCGAGTCCCGGCAGAAGAAGCTCGAGGCCGACCTCGGCGAGCTGGAGGCCGAGGGCGCCAAGTCCGACGTGCGCCGCAAGGTGCGCGAGGGCGCCGAGCGTGAGATGAAGCAGCTGCGCGACCGTGCCCAGCGCGAGCTCGACCGGCTCGACGAGGTGTGGTCCCGCTTCAAGAACCTCAAGGTCCAGGACCTGGAGGGTGACGAGCTGCTCTACCGCGAGCTGCGGGAGCGCTTCGGCACCTACTTCCAGGGTTCGATGGGTGCCGCGGCGCTGCAGAAGCGCCTGGAGTCCTTCGACCTCGACGAGGAGGCCGCCAAGCTCCGCGAGATCATCCGTACCGGCAAGGGCCAGAAGAAGACCCGTGCGCTCAAGCGCCTCAAGGTCGTCTCCGCCTTCCTGCAGACCACCAACAAGCCGCAGGGCATGGTGCTGGACTGCGTCCCGGTGATCCCGCCGGACCTGCGTCCGATGGTGCAGCTGGACGGTGGCCGCTTCGCGACCTCCGACCTGAACGACCTGTACCGCCGCGTCATCAACCGCAACAACCGCCTCAAGCGCCTCCTCGACCTCGGTGCCCCCGAGATCATCGTGAACAACGAGAAGCGCATGCTTCAGGAGGCCGTCGACGCGCTCTTCGACAACGGCCGCCGCGGCCGCCCGGTCACGGGCCCCGGCAACCGTCCGCTGAAGTCGCTGTCCGACATGCTCAAGGGCAAGCAGGGCCGGTTCCGTCAGAACCTGCTCGGCAAGCGCGTCGACTACTCGGCCCGTTCGGTCATCGTCGTCGGCCCGCAGCTCAAGCTGCACCAGTGCGGTCTGCCCAAGGCCATGGCGCTGGAGCTCTTCAAGCCGTTCGTGATGAAGCGCCTGGTGGATCTGAACCACGCGCAGAACATCAAGTCGGCCAAGCGCATGGTCGAGCGCGGCCGCACGGTCGTGTACGACGTGCTCGAAGAGGTCATCGCCGAGCACCCGGTGCTGCTGAACCGTGCGCCGACCCTGCACCGCCTCGGCATCCAGGCCTTCGAGCCGCAGCTGGTCGAGGGCAAGGCCATCCAGATCCACCCGCTCGTCTGCACCGCGTTCAACGCGGACTTCGACGGTGACCAGATGGCCGTGCACCTGCCGCTGTCCGCGGAGGCGCAGGCCGAGGCCCGCATCCTGATGCTGTCCTCGAACAACATCCTCAAGCCCGCCGACGGCCGTCCGGTGACGATGCCGACGCAGGACATGGTCCTGGGTCTGTTCTTCCTCACCACGGACGCGGAGGAGCGCGAGCTCCGGGGCGAGGGCCGGGCGTTCGGCTCGACCGCCGAGGCGATCATGGCCTTCGACGCGCGCGAGCTCTCGCTGCAGTCGAGGATCGACATCCGCTTCCCGATCGGGACCGTCCCGCCGCGTGGCTGGACCCCGCCGGCGGACGTCGAGGGCGAGGAGCCCTGGCAGCTCGGCGACTCCTTCCGGCTGAACACGACCCTGGGCCGTGCGCTCTTCAACGAGCTGCTGCCCGAGGACTACCCGTTCGTGGACTACCCGGTGGGCAAGAAGCAGCTCTCCGAGATCGTCAACGACCTCGCCGAGCGGTACCCGAAGGTCATCGTGGCGGCGACGCTCGACAACCTGAAGGCGTCCGGCTTCCACTGGGCGACCCGTTCCGGCGTCACCGTGGCCGTCTCCGACATCGTCGTGCCCGAGGCCAAGAAGGCCATCATCGCGGGCTACGAGGCTCAGGACGAGAAGGTCCAGAAGCAGTACGAGCGCGGTCTGATCACCAAGGACGAGCGCACGCAGGAGCTCATCGCGATCTGGACCAAGGCGACCAACGAGGTCGCCGAGGCGATGAACGCGAACTTCCCGAAGACCAACCCGATCTTCATGATGGTCGACTCGGGTGCCCGCGGAAACATGATGCAGATGCGTCAGATCGCGGGTATGCGTGGCCTGGTGTCCAACGCGAAGAACGAGACCATCCCGCGGCCGATCAAGGCGTCGTTCCGCGAGGGTCTCACCGTGCTGGAGTACTTCATCTCCACCCACGGTGCCCGTAAGGGTCTCGCGGACACCGCTCTGCGTACCGCCGACTCCGGTTACCTGACGCGTCGACTGGTCGACGTCTCCCAGGACGTCATCATCCGCGAGGAGGACTGCGGCACCGAGCGCGGCCTCAAGCTGGCGATCGCCGAGCGTTCCGAGGACGGTTCGCTGCGCAAGACGGACGACGTCGAGACCAGCGTGTACGCGCGCTGCCTCGCCGAGGACGTCGTGGTGGACGGCAAGGTGCTGGCCACCGCCGGCACCGACCTGGGCGACGTGCTCATCGAGCAGCTCATCCGCAACGGCGTCGAGGAGGTCAAGACCCGCTCGGTCCTGACCTGCGAGTCCGCGGTGGGTACCTGCGCGATGTGCTACGGCCGTTCGCTCGCGACCGGCAAGCTGGTGGACATCGGTGAGGCGGTCGGCATCATCGCCGCCCAGTCCATCGGTGAGCCCGGCACCCAGCTGACGATGCGTACCTTCCACACCGGTGGTGTGGCCGGTGACGACATCACCCAGGGTCTGCCGCGTGTCGTCGAGCTCTTCGAGGCGCGTACCCCCAAGGGTGTCGCCCCGATCTCGGAGGCGGCTGGCCGCATCCGGATCGAGGAGACGGAGAAGACCAAGAAGATCGTCATCACCCCGGACGACGGTGCCGAGGAGATCGCCTACCCGATCTCCAAGCGTGCCCGTCTGCTGGTGGGCGAGGGCGACCACGTCGAGGTCGGCGAGCGGCTGACCGTGGGTGCCACCAACCCGCACGACGTGCTGCGCATCCTGGGTCAGCGGGCCGTCCAGGTCCACCTGGTCGGGGAAGTGCAGAAGGTCTACAACTCGCAGGGTGTGTCGATCCACGACAAGCACATCGAGATCATCATCCGGCAGATGCTCCGCCGGGTGACGATCATCGAGTCCGGCGACGCGGAGCTGCTGCCGGGCGAGCTGGTCGAGCGCGGCCGCTTCGAGACCGAGAACCGTCGGGTCGTGGCGGAGGGTGGCCACCCGGCCTCCGGCCGTCCGCAGCTGATGGGTATCACCAAGGCCTCGCTGGCCACCGAGTCCTGGCTGTCGGCCGCCTCCTTCCAGGAGACGACCCGAGTCCTGACGGACGCGGCGATCCACGCCAAGTCCGACTCGCTGCTGGGCCTCAAGGAGAACGTCATCATCGGCAAGCTCATCCCGGCGGGTACGGGTCTGGCCCGTTACCGCAACATCCGGGTCGAGCCGACCGAGGAGGCCAAGGCCGCGATGTACTCGGCCGTCGGCTACGACGACATCGACTACAGCCCGTTCGGCACCGGCTCCGGCCAGGCCGTCCCGCTGGAGGACTACGACTACGGCCCGTACAACGGCTGAGTCGTCCGCTCGAGGCCGCTGGGCGGCCATCCCTTCGGGGGTGGCCGCCCAGCGGCTTTCCGCCGTCCTGGACGGGCCTGGGGGCCCTGGCGGGCGGGTCGGGCGGGGGAGGGGCGGCGCGGTCCGGCCGACCGTGTGACGGGACACCCTCGGAACGGGTTTTCCGGGGCATAATGGAGCGATGCGGGCTGCGCACGATGATCGCGAGCGTACGGTGGACGTTCTCAAGACGGCGTTCGCCGAAGGGCGGCTGACCCAGCCGGAGTTCGAGGACCGGGTCGGTCTGGCCTACCAGGCGGTGACCTACCAGGAGCTGTACGGACTCACCGTGGACATCCCGCGCCCCCGCCGGCTGCCCACGCCGCCGCCGGCCGTGAACGCCAAGGCGGTCGCCTCGGTGGTCTGCGCAGCGGTGGGGATGTTCGGACTGCTGATCCCCGGGATACCGGCCGTGGTGCTGGGGCACATGGCGCGCCGGGAGATCCGGCGCACGGGCGAGCGGGGCGACGCCCTCGCGGTGTGCGGCCTGGTGATGGGATACCTTCTGACCGCGTTCACGGTCGCGCTCACGGCGATCGTCGTTATGGTGGTAGTGGCGGTCAGTCACGGCTGAGTGCGTTCCCGCGAGCCCCCGGCGGAGCCCGGCGGGAGGGTGCGGCATCGGCCGAGACCATATGTTTTGACCGAAGGCTGAGCGCTGGGTACGCTCTGACCTTGTGCCTGGGGTGTGCCCGGGTTCTCGTGCGTGCACTTGTCCGTACGGGACACCGAGGCCGATACACCGACAAATACGCATTTCGCTTCGACGGAAATCGTATGAGGTGCGCGACACACCCGACCGCGTGGGTCGGTGTGAGCCGCTGAAACCCCAGGTTAGAAGTATCGAGATCGGCACACAGAAACCGGAGAAACGGTGCCTACGATCCAGCAGCTGGTCCGAAAGGGCCGGCAAGACAAGGTCGAGAAGAACAAGACGCCCGCGCTGAAGGGTTCTCCCCAGCGCCGCGGCGTCTGCACGCGCGTCTACACCACCACCCCGAAGAAGCCGAACTCTGCCCTGCGTAAGGTCGCGCGTGTGCGACTGACCAGCGGCATCGAGGTCACCGCTTACATCCCGGGTGAGGGTCACAACCTGCAGGAGCACTCCATCGTGCTCGTGCGTGGTGGCCGTGTGAAGGACCTGCCGGGTGTTCGCTACAAGATCATCCGCGGCTCGCTCGACACCCAGGGTGTCAAGAACCGCAAGCAGGCCCGCAGCCGCTACGGCGCCAAGAAGGAGAAGTAAGAATGCCTCGTAAGGGCCCCGCCCCGAAGCGCCCGGTCATCATCGACCCGGTCTACGGTTCTCCTCTGGTGACGTCGCTCGTCAACAAGATTCTTCTGCACGGGAAGCGCTCCACCGCCGAGCGCATCGTGTACGGCGCCCTCGAGGGCCTGCGCGAGAAGACCGGGCAGGACCCGGTCATCACGCTCAAGCGCGCCCTGGAGAACGTCAAGCCCTCCCTCGAGGTCAAGTCCCGCCGTGTCGGTGGCGCGACCTACCAGGTGCCGATCGAGGTCCGCCCCGGCCGTGCCAACACCCTGGCGCTGCGCTGGCTGGTGGGTTACTCCCGCGCCCGCCGCGAGAAGACCATGACCGAGCGTCTGATGAACGAGCTGATGGACGCCAGCAACGGTCTGGGCGCCGCGGTCAAGCGTCGCGAGGACACCCACAAGATGGCCGAGTCCAACAAGGCCTTCGCGCACTACCGCTGGTAGTCCGCGCCCCCATCGAGAGAACCGAGAGAAGACTGAAGCCTTATGGCTACCACTTCACTTGACCTGGCCAGGGTCCGCAACATCGGGATCATGGCCCACATCGACGCGGGCAAGACGACGACCACCGAGCGGATCCTGTTCTACACCGGTGTCTCGTACAAGATCGGCGAAGTCCACGACGGCGCTGCCACGATGGACTGGATGGAGCAGGAGCAGGAGCGCGGCATCACGATCACGTCCGCCGCGACGACCTGTCACTGGCCGCTGGAGAACGTCGATCACACGATCAACATCATCGACACGCCGGGTCACGTCGACTTCACCGTCGAGGTGGAGCGTTCCCTGCGCGTGCTCGACGGTGCTGTCACGGTGTTCGACGGTGTCGCCGGCGTCGAGCCGCAGTCCGAGACCGTGTGGCGTCAGGCCGACCGCTACGGCGTGCCGCGTATCTGCTTCGTCAACAAGCTGGACCGGACCGGTGCCGAGTTCCACCGCTGCGTCGACATGATCGTGGACCGCCTGGGCGCGGTTCCGCTGGTCATGCAGCTGCCGATCGGTGCCGAGGCCGACTTCAAGGGCGTGGTCGACCTCGTCCAGATGAAGGCCCTCGTGTGGTCCGCCGAGGCCACCAAGGGTGAGATGTACGACGTCGTCGACATCCCGGACACCCACACCGAGGCCGCCGACGAGTGGCGCGGCAAGCTGCTCGAGGCCGTCGCCGAGAACGACGAGGAGATGATGGAGCTGTACCTGGAGGGCACCGAGCCCAGCCAGGAGCAGCTGATCGCGGCCATCCGCCGCATCACCCTCGCCTCCAAGGGCGGCGCGGGCTCCGTCACCGTCACCCCGGTGTTCTGTGGCACCGCGTTCAAGAACAAGGGCGTCCAGCCCCTGCTCGACGCGGTCGTGCGCTACCTGCCGTCGCCGCTGGACGTCGAGGCCATCGAGGGCCACGCCGTCGGCGACGCCGAGCAGATCATCAAGCGCAAGCCGTCGGACGACGAGCCCTTCTCCGGCCTCGCGTTCAAGATCATGAGCGACCCGCACCTCGGCAAGCTCACCTTCGTCCGGGTGTACTCGGGCCGCCTGGAGTCCGGCAGTTCCGTGCTGAACTCCGTCAAGGGCAAGAAGGAGCGCATCGGCAAGATCTACCGCATGCACGCGAACAAGCGTGAGGAGATCGAGTCGGTGGGCGCCGGCGACATCGTCGCCGTCATGGGCCTGAAGCAGACCACCACCGGTGAGACGCTGTCCGACGACAAGAACCCGGTGATCCTGGAGTCCATGGACTTCCCGGCTCCGGTCATCCAGGTCGCGATCGAGCCCAAGTCCAAGGGCGACCAGGAGAAGCTGGGTGTCGCCATCCAGCGTCTCTCGGAGGAGGACCCCTCCTTCCAGGTCCACTCGGACGAGGAGACCGGTCAGACGATCATCGGCGGCATGGGCGAGCTGCACCTCGAGGTGCTGGTCGACCGCATGAAGCGTGAGTTCAAGGTCGAGGCGAACGTGGGCAAGCCCCAGGTCGCCTACCGCGAGACCATCCGCAAGACGGTGGAGCGGATCGACTACACGCACAAGAAGCAGACCGGTGGTACCGGCCAGTTCGCGAAGGTGCAGATCGCGCTGGAGCCGCTGGAGGGCGGAGACGCCTCCTACGAGTTCGTCAACAAGGTCACCGGTGGCCGCATCCCCCGCGAGTACATCCCGTCGGTGGACGCGGGCGCCCAGGAGGCCATGAAGTTCGGCATCCTGGCCGGCTACGAGATGGTCGGCGTTCGCGTCATCCTTCTCGACGGTGGCTACCACGAGGTCGACTCCTCCGAGCTGGCGTTCAAGATCGCCGGTTCGCAGGCCTTCAAGGAGGGCGCCCGCAAGGCGAGCCCCGTCCTCCTCGAGCCGATGATGGCCGTCGAGGTCACCACGCCCGAGGAGTCCATGGGCGACGTCATCGGCGACCTCAACTCCCGCCGTGGCCAGATCCAGGCCATGGAGGAGCGCAGTGGCGCCCGGGTCGTCAAGGGCCTGGTGCCGCTTTCGGAGATGTTCGGCTACGTCGGCGACCTCCGCAGCAAGACGTCGGGTCGCGCGAGCTACTCGATGCAGTTCGACTCCTACGCCGAGGTTCCCAAGAACGTCGCCGAGGAGATCATCGCGAAGGCCAAGGGCGAGTAACCCAGCAGTTGTTCCCGCACTAGGCTTGACCGGGAGGCTTAGGGGTATTCCGCCGCGAACCGCAAGGGGAGCGTCGGATGCCCCGGCCGCCCGTAACCCAGCAAAGATCACCCTGGCGCCGATGAAGTAAGGCGTACAGCAACTCCCCAGGAGGACCCCAGTGGCGAAGGCGAAGTTCGAGCGGACTAAGCCGCACGTCAACATCGGCACCATCGGTCACATCGACCACGGTAAGACCACTCTTACCGCTGCGATCACCAAGGTGCTGCACGACGCGTACCCGGACCTGAACCCCTTCACGCCGTTCGACCAGATCGACAAGGCGCCGGAGGAGCGTCAGCGCGGTATCACCATCTCCATCGCGCACGTCGAGTACCAGACCGACGCGCGCCACTACGCGCACGTCGACTGCCCGGGTCACGCGGACTACATCAAGAACATGATCACCGGTGCCGCGCAGATGGACGGCGCCATCCTCGTGGTCGCCGCCACCGACGGTCCGATGCCGCAGACCAAGGAGCACGTGCTCCTGGCCCGCCAGGTCGGCGTTCCGTACATCGTCGTCGCGCTGAACAAGGCCGACATGGTGGACGACGAGGAGATCCTGGAGCTCGTCGAGCTCGAGGTCCGTGAGCTGCTCTCCGAGTACGAGTTCCCGGGCGACGACCTGCCGGTCGTCCGCGTCTCCGCGCTGAAGGCGCTGGAGGGCGACAAGGAGTGGGGCGAGAAGCTCCTCGGTCTGATGAAGGCCGTGGACGAGTCCGTCCCCACCCCCGAGCGCGACGTCGACAAGCCGTTCCTGATGCCGATCGAGGACGTCTTCACGATCACCGGTCGTGGCACCGTCGTCACCGGTCGTATCGAGCGCGGCATCCTCAAGGTCAACGAGACCGTCGACATCATCGGCATCAAGACCGAGAAGACCACCACCACGGTCACCGGTATCGAGATGTTCCGCAAGCTGCTCGACGAGGGCCAGGCCGGTGAGAACGTCGGTCTGCTGCTCCGCGGCATCAAGCGCGAGGACGTCGAGCGCGGCCAGGTCATCATCAAGCCGGGTACGGTCACGCCGCACACCGACTTCGAGGCCCAGGCCTACATCCTGTCGAAGGACGAGGGTGGTCGTCACACCCCGTTCTTCAACAACTACCGTCCGCAGTTCTACTTCCGTACCACGGACGTGACCGGCGTCGTGACCCTCCCCGAGGGCACCGAGATGGTCATGCCGGGCGACAACACCGCCATGACGGTCGCGCTGATCCAGCCGATCGCCATGGAGGAGGGCCTGAAGTTCGCCATCCGCGAGGGTGGCCGGACCGTCGGCGCCGGCCAGGTCACCAAGATCCTGAAGTAAGGATCCCGGCGATCTGCCGCTTGCCGTAGGCGAGTTGCACGAGGGCCCCGGCCCACCGCGTGAGCGGTGGGCCGGGGCCCTCGCCGTTGTCCCGGGACCCGTTGCCCCTGGGCCGGGGCCTAGACCGGGGTGCGCAGTTCCGGCCGCCAGATCCAGGGGGACGCGTCCGCCCCGAACCCCACGACGGCCGGCCGGGCGCCGGGGCGGGTGTGCAGGGCCGGGAAGCCGTATCCGGGGGTGCCGGGGCGCAGCGCGCCGGCCGGTTGGGCGAGACCGGCCACGCGGACGGCGCCGTCGGCGGCGCGGCCGGCGAGCAGGCCGTGGGCCTGGGCGACCGGGCCGTAGCCGTCGAAGGTCCGCGGCCGGTCCGGTCCGGCCGCCGCCCGGACGGCGCCGAGCCGGTGGACGACGAGTTCGTCGCTCGCGGGCAGCCGGTAGACCAGTGACAGCGAGCCGTCGGGCTCCGCCGCGGCGGCCGGGGGATCGGCCGGGACCGGAAGTGCGGTCAGCGCGCGGCAGGTGAACGGCCGGCCCGGCGCGTCCTGGGACCAGTGGTGTACGGCCGTCCGCCCCGCGGCGAACACATGGACCCGTGCGTCGCGGTCCACGACCGCGCTCAGCCCGTCCTGGACCTCGCCGCCGCCGAGGTCCTGCCAGCCGCCCCAGATGCCGTCGGGCTCCCGTACGCGGGTGCTGAGGCCCTTGGCGGCGTTGCGTACGAACAGGTGCACCCGGCCGTCCGGGGCGGCCACCGCGACGGGCACGCCGATCCTGCGCCCCCGGTCCGGGTCGTCCTCGGGGGAGCCGAGCCCCTGCCAGTCGCGGCCCTCCTCCAGCACGACCACGTCCCTGGTGTTCGCCGCCCGGTCGCTGCCCAGGGAGGCGAACCGCAGCGCGAACAGCAGCGGCCCGCCGCCTGCCGGGTCGGCGACGACACTCAGCGCGGGGGCGAGCGGCCCGCCGCCCAGGTCCCGCGGCGGGCCCCAGCGCCCGCTGCCGGGGACCGTCTCCCGCCAGCGCACCGCGCGCGTGCCGAGCACGCCGTGGGCCACCAGCCGCCCCTGGGCGTCGGTCCCCGGGACGAGGCGGGTGCCGGGGTGACGGTAATGGGTGCTGCGCACCCAGCCCTTGCGGTTGGTGAGCGGTCTGCCCATGCCGACCGGGTAGTCGCCGCAGCCGGAGGGGTCGCCGCACGGCCAGTCGGGGGCGCCGCCGTACGGGGCGAGGTAGCCGGCCTTGCGGCGGAGCAGCGCGGGCGGCAGGTTGTGGGGCCAGTGGCGGTTGTAGTAGCCGCGGTAGGCCGTCGTCAGGAAGGCGGGCGCGACGCCCTCGCTGCGGGCCACGGTGTCGGCGTGGCGGGCGATGGCCTTCCAGGCGAAGAGCGCGGTCGCCGTGTGGTCCCAGTGGTCGCTGTAGCCCAGCTGCTCGATGTCCCGCCGCCGGGTGGCCTGGTTGGCCTCCAGGTCCGGATCGGGGTCGAGAGTGTGGACGACGGTCGGCCGGTAGCGCTCCAGCAGCCCGGCGAGCACGTCCACGAGGACCTCGTGCGTGTAGGTGTCCGTGACGGTGTTGGGCGAGCCGGCGGAGGCGAAGGTCGGCAGCGTCATGCCGGGCAGCTGCCACAGCTGCGGCAGCCCGACCCTGGCGGTCGTGCCGTGCATCGCGAGGTTGAGGAAGACCAGCACCGCCTCGCGGTCGCCCACGCGCAGCTCGTCGACCTCGGCGGACATGCCGTGGGCCAGCCGCATGGTGCCGCGCCGCCAGGGCGTGAAGATGTCGGTGCCGAGCATCGCCGCGTACGCCTGCCGCAGTCCCTGGTGGCGGGCGGCGGAGTAGGCGGCCTTGTCGGGAGCCGGACGCGGGCGCCCCGGCGGGCGGTTGACGCCGAGCGCCTCGCCCGCGGTGACGTACACCGACACCACGGGGACGCCCGCCTCGACGAGCTGCACGGTGTCCGGGTTCATGAAGTACAGCTCGTCGTCGGGATGCGCCAGCACCTGGAGCAGCCGCGCCCCGCCGGCCGTGCTCCGGAACGCCAGGGGAGCGGGCGCCGGCTCCGGGCCGATGGCCGCGCCGCCTGTCCGGGAGCAGCCGCCCACGGCGACCGCCGCGGTGCCGGCGGCGAGGACGGAGAGGAAGCGCCGGCGGGTGGGAACGATCTTCACGCCACGCTAGAGGGCCGTTGCGCCCGGGAGGTTGCCGCGCGCCGTTGCGGCGTGCGCCACTCGGGCGACGCGCGCACGTCACCGGGAGGCAACCGCCCCGATGGCGGCGTCGACGGACCGACGTGCACGCTCGCCCGATCGGCGCACTGTGCGAGCAGGGCGTGAGCACTCGGTGTTACGACTTGTGACGTTCGGTGTACACCCGTACGAGTCCCCCGAGGAGCCCGCCATGCGCCTGTCCCAGCGCCGGGCAGTGGTCGCCGCCGCCCTCCTGACGGCCGTCCTGCCTGCCCTCGGCGGGGCCGTCGCGGCACCGGAGCCGCCGGGGGCCCCGCTGAGGATGGCGGCGCAGGGCGGCATCACCGGGCAGTACCTGGTGATGCTGCGACCGGGCACGGACCCGGGCACGGTGCTGCGCAGCGTCGAGGCGCGGGCGATGTTCACGTACACCAGCGCGCTGGTGGGCTTCGCCGCCCGGCTGACGGACGGACAGGTCACGCGGCTGCGCGCGGTGCCCGGGGTGGAGGCCGTGGAGCAGGACGCCGAGGTCGCGGCACCGAAGCCGGCCGCGCAGACGGCGGCGGCCGCCGCCGGAGCGTCCTGGGGCCTGGCCCGCATCGGCAGCCGGGCCCGCGACGGCGCGTCCCTCGGGGTGCGGGCGACGGGCGCCAAGGTCACCTCGTATGTCATCGACACCGGTATCGACTTCGGGCACGCCGAGTTCGGCGGGCGGGCGGCGCCCGGGTTCGACGCGGTGGAGGACGGCCGTGACGGCGCCGACTGCAACGGCCACGGCACGCACGTCGCGGGTACCGTCGGCGGCGCCACCACCGGGGTCGCCAGGGCCACGAAGCTGGTCTCGGTGCGGGTGCTGGGCTGCGACGGCCGCGGGTCGGTGGCCACGGTGGTCGCCGGGATGAACTGGGTGGCGGCCCATGCGGTGCGGCCCGCGGTCGCCAACCTGTCGACCGGCGGCGCCCACAGCGACGCGGCCGACCGCGCGGTGGAGGGGCTGGCGGCCGCCGGGGTCTTCCCGGTCGTCGCCGCGGGCAACTCCGACGAGGACGCCTGCGGGGTCTCCCCGGCCGGCGCGCCGGGCGCGTTCACGGTGGCCGCGACCGACGAGTCGGACCGCAAGGCGTCCTTCAGCAACTGGGGCGGCTGCGTGGACATCAGCGCCCCGGGGACGGGGATCACCTCCGCGGCCATGGGCGGCGGTCTGGTCCGCATGAGCGGCACCTCGATGGCCGCCCCGCACGTCACGGGAGTGGCGGCGCTCTACAAGGACACGTACGGGGACGCCGACACGCCCTTCCTCGCCTCCTGGCTGCTCGCCAACGCCACCCCCGGTGTCCCCGTGGACGCCCCAACCGGCACCCCGCGGCTGCTGGTGTACACATCCGGACTCTGACCCGGGTTTGGGGGAGCGGGGCCGGGGGGTAAGGTACTGCGCCCCGATTGGCGTCCGGCCCGTCCGGTATGGCAGACTAGCCGGGTTGCTCGGTCGAGTGCCGATGCTGCGCGCCTCCCGTCGGGAGGACCGGAAGCGAGTCCCACAGTACTCGTCGTCACTCTCCGCCCCAGGCGGGGTGGCGGACGTACGGGAATCTTCCGGGAAGCGTCAGCGGGGTGCTCGCCAGGCGCTCGGTGGGTGTCTTCTCCCACGTATCCCCTCCCTGAGGGTCTCCGCCATGCGGAGATTTAAGGGAAGGGAAGCGACACGCCCGACCGCGTGGGTCGGAGAAGACGGTCGAACCACCGAGTTCCAGAGCGTTCACTAGCAGACAGGACTACGAAGTAGCCATGGCGGGACAGAAGATCCGCATCCGGCTCAAGGCCTACGACCACGAGGTCATCGACTCCTCGGCGAAGAAGATCGTCGAGACGGTGACGCGTACTGGTGCGCAGGTCGCGGGCCCGGTGCCGCTGCCCACTGAGAAGAACGTGTACTGCGTCATCAAGTCGCCGCACAAGTACAAGGACTCGCGCGAGCACTTCGAGATGCGCACGCACAAGCGCCTGATCGACATCCTCGACCCGACGCCCAAGACCGTTGACTCGTTGATGCGCCTGGACCTTCCGGCCGGCGTCGACATCGAGATCAAGCTCTGAGAGGCGCGGAACAGATGGCTAAGCAGATCAAGGGCATCCTGGGCGAGAAGCTCGGCATGACCCAGGTCTGGGACGAGAACAACCGTGTCGTCCCGGTGACCGTGGTCAAGGCCGGTCCGAACGTCGTGACCCAGGTGCGCACGAACGACGTCGACGGTTACGAGTCGGTCCAGATCGCCTTCGGCGAGATCGACCCGCGCAAGGTGAACAAGCCCCTCAAGGGCCACTTCGCCAAGGCCGACGTGACCCCCCGCCGCCACCTGGTGGAGCTCCGCACCGCGGACGCCGCGGAGTACACCCTCGGCCAGGAGATCACCGCCGAGGTGTTCGAGGCCGGCGTGAAGGTGGACGTCACCGGCAAGAGCAAGGGCAAGGGCTTCGCCGGTGTCATGAAGCGTCACAACTTCAAGGGCCTCGGCGCCGGTCACGGCACCCAGCGCAAGCACCGCTCTCCCGGCTCCATCGGTGGCTGCGCCACCCCGGGCCGTGTGTTCAAGGGTCTGCGCATGGCGGGCCGCATGGGCAACGAGCGGGTCACCACCCAGAACCTGACCGTCCACGCTGTTGACGCGGAGAAGGGCCTGCTGCTCATCAAGGGCGCGGTTCCCGGCCCGAACGGCGGCCTCGTCCTGGTCCGCACCGCGGCCAAGGGGGCCTGAGGATATGAGCACCATTGACATTCTGTCGCCCGCCGGCGACAAGACCGGGACCGTTGAGCTCCCGGGCGAGATCTTCGACGCGAAGGTCAGCATCCCGCTGATCCACCAGGTCGTCGTGGCGCAGCTGGCCGCCGCCCGTCAGGGCACGCACAAGGTCAAGACGCGTGGCGAGGTCCGCGGTGGCGGCAAGAAGCCGTACCGCCAGAAGGGCACCGGCCGCGCCCGTCAGGGTTCGACCCGCGCCCCGCAGTTCGCCGGTGGTGGCGTCGTGCACGGTCCCGTGCCGCGTGACTACTCGCAGCGGACCCCGAAGAAGATGAAGGCCGCCGCCCTGCGCGGTGCCCTCACCGATCGGGCGCGTCACAACCGCATCCACGTCGTGACCGGCGTCGTCGAGGGCGAGGCCCCGTCGACGAAGGCCGCGAAGACGCTGCTGGGCAAGATCAGCGACCGCAAGAACGTGCTGCTCGTCGCCGACCGCGCCGAAGAGGTCGCGTGGCTCTCCGCCCGCAACCTGCCCCAGGTCCACATCCTGGAGGCCGGCCAGCTGAACACGTACGACGTGCTCGTCTCCGACGACGTGGTCTTCACCAAGGCCGCCTTCGACCGCTTCACCGGTAACGGCGCCGCCGAGACCGAAGGGAGCGACGCCTGATGGCCGAGCAGACCGCGATCACCAGCAAGACCTTCACGGACCACCGTGACATCCTGGTCAAGCCGGTGGTCTCCGAGAAGAGCTACGCGCTGCTGGACGAGAACAAGTACACGTTCGTCGTCGACCCGCGTGCCAACAAGACCCAGATCAAGCAGGCCGTCGAGGCGGTCTTCTCGGTCAAGGTCACCGGGGTCAACACGATCAACCGTCAGGGTAAGCGCAAGCGCACCAAGACCGGTTTCGGCAAGCGCAAGGACACCAAGCGCGCCATCGTGACCCTCGCTGAGGGCGACCGCATCGACATCTTCGGCGGCCCGGTCTCCTAACGGAGGCCGGAACGTTCAGAAGTCCGGAATCTTCCGAGGACTGAGAAATGGGTATCCGCAAGTACAAGCCGACGACCCCGGGCCGTCGTGGCTCCAGCGTCGCCGACTTCGTCGAGATCACGCGGTCCACGCCGGAGAAGTCGCTGGTCCGCCCCCTGCACAGCAAGGGCGGCCGTAACAACGCCGGTCGTGTGACCGTTCGCCACCAGGGCGGTGGCCACAAGCGCGCCTACCGCGTGATCGACTTCCGTCGTCACGACAAGGACGGCGTGCCGGCCAAGGTCGCGCACATCGAGTACGACCCCAACCGCACCGCGCGCATCGCGCTGCTCCACTACGCGGACGGCGAGAAGCGCTACATCCTGGCCCCGGCCAAGCTGAGCCAGGGTGACCGGATCGAGAACGGCCCTGGCGCCGACATCAAGCCGGGCAACAACCTGCCGCTGCGCTACATCCCGGTGGGTACGACCGTCCACGCCATCGAGCTGCGTCCCGGCGGCGGCGCGAAGATCTCCCGTTCCGCGGGTTCTTCCGTGCAGCTGCTGGCGAAGGAGGGCTCCATGGCCACCCTTCGCATGCCCTCCGGTGAAGTCCGGCTGGTCGACGCGCGCTGCCGCGCCACCATCGGCGAGGTCGGCAACGCCGAGCAGTCGAACATCAACTGGGGCAAGGCCGGCCGTATGCGCTGGAAGGGCGTCCGCCCGACCGTCCGCGGTGTGGCCATGAACCCCGTCGACCACCCGCACGGTGGTGGTGAGGGCAAGACCTCCGGTGGTCGCCACCCGGTCAGCCCGTGGGGCCAGAAGGAAGGTCGTACTCGCTCGCCGAAGAAGGCCAGCAGCAAGTACATCGTCCGCCGCCGCAAGACGAACAAGAAGCGCTAGGAGCGGGTTTAGATGCCGCGTAGTCTCAAGAAGGGGCCCTTCGTCGACGACCACCTGATCAAGAAGGTGGACGTTCAGAACGAGGCCGGTACCCACAACGTCATCAAGACCTGGTCCCGCCGCTCGATGATCATCCCGGCGATGCTGGGCCACACGATCGCGGTGCACGACGGCCGTAAGCACGTCCCGGTGTTTGTCACCGAGTCGATGGTCGGCCACAAGCTCGGCGAGTTCGCGCCGACCCGCACCTTCCGCGGCCACGAGAAGGACGACCGCAAGTCGCGTCGTCGCTGACCTGCGGAGCGGAACAGTGACGACACAGACAGACACCGAAGGGACAACCATGGAAGCCAGGGCCCAGGCGCGGTACATCCGCGTCACGCCCATGAAGGCCCGCCGCGTGGTGGACCTCATCCGTGGCATGAGTGCCACGGAGGCTCAGGCGGTCCTGCGTTTCGCCCCGCAGGCCGCGAGCGTGCCGGTGGGCAAGGTGCTCGACAGCGCCATTGCCAACGCCGCGCACAACTACGACCACACCGACGCCCAGTCGCTGTACATCAGCGAGGCGTTCGTGGACGAGGGCCCGACCCTGAAGCGGTTCCGTCCGCGTGCGCAGGGCCGTGCCTACCGGATCCGTAAGCGGACCAGCCACATCACCGTGGTCGTCAGCAGCAAGGAAGGAACCCGGTAATGGGCCAGAAGGTTAACCCGTACGGGTTCCGCCTCGGCATCACCACGGACTTCAAGTCCCGCTGGTACGCCGACAAGCTGTACAAGGACTACGTCAAGGAAGACGTCGCCATCCGCCGGATGATGACGCAGGGCATGGAGCGGGCCGGCATCTCGAAGGTCGAGATCGAGCGCACCCGTGACCGCGTCCGCGTCGACATCCACACCGCCCGGCCGGGCATCGTCATCGGCCGTCGCGGCGCGGAGGCCGACCGCATCCGCGGTGACCTGGAGAAGCTGACCGGCAAGCAGGTCCAGCTGAACATCCTCGAGGTCAAGAACCCGGAGACGGACGCTCAGCTGGTGGCCCAGGCCGTCGCCGAGCAGCTGTCCTCCCGCGTCTCCTTCCGTCGTGCCATGCGCAAGTCGATGCAGAGCACGATGAAGGCCGGCGCCAAGGGCATCAAGATCCAGTGCGGTGGCCGTCTCGGCGGCGCCGAGATGTCCCGCTCGGAGTTCTACCGCGAGGGTCGCGTCCCGCTGCACACCCTGCGCGCCAACGTCGACTACGGCTTCTTCGAGGCCCGTACGACCTTCGGCCGCATCGGCGTGAAGGTGTGGATCTACAAGGGCAATGTCAAGAACATCGCCGAGGTCCGCGCCGACAACGCCGCCGCCCGTGCCGGCAACCGTCCGGCCCGTGGTGGTGGCAACGACCGTCCGCAGCGCCGCGGTGGCGAGCGCGGCGGCCGTGGCCGTCGTCCCCAGGGTGACGCCCAGGCCCCCAAGGCCGAGGTGACCACCGCTGAGGCTCCGGCCGCGGAGACCACCGGAACGGAGGCCTGACCCCCATGCTGATCCCCCGTCGGGTCAAGCACCGTAAGCAGCACCACCCGAAGCGTGATGGCATGGCCAAGGGTGGCACCGAGCTGGCGTTCGGTGAGTACGGCATCCAGGCCGTCACCCCCGCGTACGTGACGAACCGGCAGATCGAGTCCGCTCGTATCGCCATCACCCGTCACATCCGCCGTGGCGGCAAGGTCTGGATCAACATCTACCCGGACCGTCCGCTCACGAAGAAGCCGGCCGAAACCCGCATGGGTTCCGGTAAGGGCTCCCCGGAGTGGTGGGTCGCGAACGTCAAGCCCGGTCGGGTGATGTTCGAGCTGTCCTTCCCGAACGAGAAGGTTGCGCGTGAGGCGCTCACCCGAGCCGCCCACAAGCTTCCGATGAAGTGCCGGATCGTCCGGCGCGAGGCAGGTGAGCTGTAATGGCGGCCGGTACCAAGGCGACCGAGCTGCGCCAGCTGGGCGACGAGGAACTCGTCGGCAAGCTGCGTGAGGCCAAGGAGGAGCTGTTCAACCTCCGCTTCCAGGCGGCCACCGGACAGCTCGAGAACAACTCCCGGCTGAAGGTTGTCCGCAAGGACATCGCCCGGATCTACACCCTCATGCGTGAGCGTGAGCTCGGCATCGAGACGGTGGAGAGCGCCTGATGAGCGAGAAGAATGTGACTGAGAGCAGCGAGCAGCGCGGCGACCGCAAGACCCGTGAGGGCCTCGTGGTCAGCGACAAGATGGACAAGACCGTTGTGGTCGCCGTCGAGGACCGTGTGAAGCACGCCCTGTACGGCAAGGTCATCCGCCGTACCAACAAGCTCAAGGCGCACGACGAGCAGAACGCCGCGGGCGTCGGCGACCGTGTCCTCCTCATGGAGACCCGGCCGCTGTCCGCGAGCAAGCGCTGGCGCGTCGTCGAGATCCTCGAGAAGGCCAAGTAACACCGCTCGGCCGGCCGGCACGTAATTCCTGCGGGGGGTTCCCCGCAGGACGGTTCCGCCAGGCTCTCCGGGCCCGCCCCGGAGGGAACCGGCAGACGATCAGGAGATAGACGTGATCCAGCAGGAGTCGCGACTTCGTGTCGCCGACAACACGGGCGCAAAGGAGATCCTTTGCATCCGTGTGCTCGGTGGCTCCGGTCGCCGCTACGCGGGAATCGGTGACGTCATCGTCGCCACCGTCAAGGACGCGATCCCCGGTGGCAACGTGAAGAAGGGCGACGTCGTCAAGGCGGTCGTCGTGCGCACCGTCAAGGAGCGCCGCCGTCCCGACGGTTCGTACATTCGTTTCGACGAGAACGCGGCCGTCATCCTCAAGAACGACGGTGACCCCCGCGGCACCCGCATCTTCGGCCCCGTGGGCCGGGAGCTGCGCGAGAAGAAGTTCATGAAGATCGTCTCGCTCGCGCCGGAGGTGCTGTAACCGATGAAGATCAAGAAGGGCGACCTGGTCCAGGTCATCACCGGTAAGGACAAGGGCAAGCAGGGCAAGGTCATCGCGGCCTACCCCACTGAGGACCGTGTCCTGGTCGAGGGTGTCAACCGGGTCAAGAAGCACACCAAGGCCGGCCAGACCGCTCGCGGTTCGAAGACCGGCGGCATCATCACGACCGAGGCGCCCGTCCACGTCTCCAACGTCCAGCTGGTCGTTGAGAAGGACGGCAACAAGGTCGTGACTCGCGTCGGCTACCGCTTCGACGACGAGGGCAACAAGATCCGCGTTGCCAAGCGGACGGGTGAGGACATCTGATGACTGCCACCACTTCGCCTCGTCTGAAGGCGCGCTACCGCGAGGAGATCGCGGGCAAGATGCGTGACGAGTTCCAGTACGAGAACGTCATGCAGATCCCCGGCCTCACCAAGATCGTGGTCAACATGGGTGTGGGCGACGCCGCCCGCGACTCCAAGCTGATCGAGGGCGCGATCCGCGACCTCACCACGATCACCGGCCAGAAGCCGGCCGTCACCAAGGCCCGGAAGTCCATCGCGCAGTTCAAGCTGCGTGAGGGTCAGCCGATCGGCGCCCACGTCACCCTCCGCGGTGACCGCATGTGGGAGTTCCTGGACCGTCTGCTGTCGCTCGCGCTCCCGCGCATCCGCGACTTCCGCGGTCTGTCGCCGAAGCAGTTCGACGGCCGTGGCAACTACACCTTCGGTCTCACGGAGCAGGTCATGTTCCACGAGATCGACCAGGACAAGATCGACCGCACCCGGGGTATGGACATCACCGTGGTGACCACGGCGACCAACGACGCTGAGGGCCGCGCGCTCCTTCGTCACCTCGGCTTCCCGTTCAAGGAGGCGTGAGCCGTGGCGAAGAAGGCTCTTATCGCGAAGGCCGCCCGCAAGCCCAAGTTCGGCGTGCGTGGCTACACGCGCTGCCAGCGCTGTGGCCGTCCGCACTCCGTGTACCGCAAGTTCGGCCTCTGCCGCGTGTGCCTTCGTGAGATGGCGCACCGCGGTGAGCTGCCGGGCGTGACCAAGAGCTCCTGGTAGACCACCAGGGCTCTCGGTAAGCAGATGAGTGGCGGGAGCCCAGCCCTGAATACCGTAGGGTAGAAGGGTTGGGCGCCCGCCGCCCATGACCGTCTTACTACGCCGTAGGTCCCCGCGCCGCACCCGTCCCCAGCCTCATGGGGGAGAGGGATGGCGCATATAGGAAACCCCGGCGAGAGAGGCCTAAGGCCATCACATGACCATGACTGACCCGATCGCAGACATGCTGACGCGTCTGCGGAACGCGAACTCCGCGTACCACGACGAGGTCACCATGCCGTTCAGCAAGATCAAGTCGCACATCGCGGAGATCCTCCAGCAGGAGGGCTACATCCAGGGCTGGAAGGTCGAGGACGCCGAGGTCGGCAAGAACCTCACCATCGACCTGAAGTTCGGTCCGAACCGCGAGCGCTCGATCGCCGGCATCAAGCGCATCAGCAAGCCCGGTCTGCGGGTCTATGCAAAGTCCACCAACCTGCCGAAGGTGCTCGGCGGCCTGGGCGTGGCGATCATCTCCACCTCCCACGGTCTCCTCACCGACAAGCAGGCCAACAAGAAGGGCGTGGGTGGGGAAGTCCTCGCCTACGTCTGGTAGTCGGGAAACGGAGGTATAGCCATGTCGCGTATTGGACGGCTGCCCATCCCGGTTCCCGCCGGCGTGGACGTCACCATCGATGGCCGGACGGTCTCGGTGAAGGGCCCCAAGGGTTCCCTGACCCACACCGTTGCCGCGCCGATCGACATCGTCAAGAGCGAGGACGGCACCCTTCAGGTGTCGCGTCCGAACGACGAGCGTATGAACAAGGCCCTGCACGGCCTGTCCCGCACGCTGGTGGCGAACATGATCACCGGCGTGACCGCGGGCTACGTGAAGAAGCTCGAGATCAGCGGTGTCGGCTACCGCGTCCAGGCGAAGGGCTCCAACCTGGAGTTCGCCCTGGGCTACAGCCACCCGATCCTGGTCGAGGCCCCGGAGGGCATCTCCTTCAAGGTCGAGAGCCCCACCAAGTTCTCGGTCGAGGGCATCGACAAGCAGAAGGTCGGCGAGGTCGCCGCGAACATCCGCAAGCTGCGGAAGCCCGACCCGTACAAGGCCAAGGGCGTCAAGTACGAGGGCGAAGTCATCCGCCGCAAGGTCGGAAAGGCTGGTAAGTAAGCCATGGCATACGGCGTGAAGATCGCCAAGGGCGACGCTTACAAGGGCGCTGCCAAGAAGCGTCGCCACATCCGCGTCCGCAAGCGGATCTCGGGCACCGAGGTGCGTCCGCGCCTGGTCGTGACCCGTTCCAACCGGGGCATCACGGCGCAGGTCATCGACGACCTGAAGGGCCACACCCTGGCCTCGGCCTCGCACCTGGACACCTCGATCCGGGGTGCCGAGGGTGACAAGACCGAGCAGGCGAAGAAGGTCGGCCAGCTGGTCGCCGAGCGGGCCAAGGCGGCCGGCGTCGGGACCGTTGTGTTCGACCGCGGTGGCAACCGGTACGCCGGTCGCATCGCTGCCCTGGCCGACGCCGCCCGCGAAGCCGGGCTCGGTTTCTGAGCCGGTTCCGTAGCTAGCGGAAACAGAGAGAGGTAAATCCAATGGCTGGACCCCAGCGCCGCGGTGGCGGTGCCGGTGGCGGCGAGCGGCGGGACCGGAAGGGCCGTGACGGCGGCGCAGCTGCCGCCGAGAAGACCGCGTACGTTGAGCGCGTCGTCGCGATCAACCGCGTCGCCAAGGTTGTGAAGGGTGGTCGTCGCTTCAGCTTCACCGCGCTGGTCGTGGTGGGCGATGGTGACGGCACCGTGGGTGTCGGTTACGGCAAGGCCAAGGAGGTGCCGGCCGCCATCGCCAAGGGCGTTGAGGAGGCCAAGAAGCACTTCTTCAAGGTCCCCCGCATCCAGGGCACCATCCCCCACCCGATCCAGGGCGAGAAGGCCGCGGGCGTCGTCCTGCTCAAGCCTGCTTCCCCCGGTACGGGTGTGATCGCCGGTGGTCCGGTGCGCGCCGTTCTGGAGTGCGCCGGCATCCACGACGTGCTGTCGAAGTCGCTCGGCTCCGACAACGCGATCAACATCGTGCACGCCACGGTGGAGGCTCTGAAGGGCCTGCAGCGCCCCGAGGAGATCGCCGCCCGTCGTGGTCTGCCGCTCGAGGACGTGGCTCCGGCCGCTCTGCTGCGTGCGCGTGCTGGGGTGGGTGCGTGATGGCTCGCCTCAAGGTCACGCAGGTCAAGTCCTACATCGGCAGCAAGCAGAACCACCGTGACACCCTGCGTTCGCTCGGCCTGAAGCGGCTGAACGACGTCGTGGTCAAGGAGGACCGCCCGGAGATCCGCGGCATGGTCCACACCGTCCGCCACCTCGTCACGGTCGAGGAGGTCGACTGACATGGGAGAGCAGTCTCCGCTGAAGGTCCACAACCTCCGTCCGGCCCCGGGCGCCAAGACCGCCAAGACCCGTGTCGGTCGTGGTGAGGGCTCCAAGGGCAAGACGGCCGGTCGTGGTACCAAGGGCACGAAGGCCCGTTACCAGGTTCCGGAGCGCTTCGAGGGTGGGCAGATGCCCCTCCACATGCGCCTCCCGAAGCTGAAGGGCTTCAAGAACCCGTTCCGCACCGAGTTCCAGGTCGTGAACCTGGACAAGCTGGCCGCGCTCTACCCCGAGGGTGGCGAGGTCACGGTGGCCGACCTGGTCGCCAAGGGTGCCGTGCGGAAGAACCAGCTCGTCAAGGTGCTCGGCACCGGCGAGGTCTCCGTGGCGCTGCAGGTGACCGTTGACGCGGTCTCCGGCTCCGCCAAGGAGAAGATCACCGCCGCGGGCGGCTCGGTCACCGAGCTCGTCTGACAGTGATGCCGCATCCAGCCGGGGATGTTCCGCACTTTCGTGCGGGGCATCCCCGGTTGGTCATTCCGGGGACGGATGCTCGCCGGTAAGGTGGGCCGGGCTAGTCTTGCGGAGCCTGTGCGCTGACGCGGGTCAGGCAGCCCCATCGTTTTGCAGTTCCACCATTCGTAGCTTTCAACACCGTCACCTCCCGCCCAAGAAGCGGGGGGCGCAGGAGGCACCGTGCTCACCGCGTTCGCCCGGGCGTTCAAGACGCCCGACCTGCGCAAGAAGCTGCTGTTCACGCTGGCCATCATGGTGCTGTTCCGGCTGGGAGCCCACATCCCGATCCCGGGGGTCGACTACCAGGTGGTCAACTCCTGCATCAAGGCGGTCGGGGGGAACCAGGGCCTCTTCGGCCTGGTGAACCTCTTCAGCGGCGGCGCGCTTCTGCAGCTCACGATCTTCGCGCTCGGCATCATGCCGTACATCACCGCGAGCATCATCCTGCAGCTGCTCACCGTGGTCATCCCGCGCCTGGAAGCCCTCAAGAAGGAGGGCCAGGCCGGCCAGACGAAGATCACGCAGTACACGCGTTATCTCACCGTGGCGCTCGCGGTCCTGCAGGGCACCGGTCTGGTGGCCACCGCCCGGTCCGGCAGCCTCTTCCAGCAGTGTCCCGACCGTTTCAACATCGTCCCCGACCAGTCGATCTTCACCACGATCACGATGGTCATCACGATGACGGCGGGCACCGCCCTCATCATGTGGCTGGGCGAGCTGATCACCGACCGCGGCATCGGCAACGGCATGTCGATCCTGATGTTCCTGTCGATCGCGGCCGGCTTCCCCGGTGCCCTCTGGGCGATCAAGAAGTCCGGGAACATCGCGGACGGCTGGGTCGAGTTCGGGGCCGTCATCCTGGTGGGTCTGGCGATGGTCGCCCTCGTCGTCTTCGTCGAGCAGGCGCAGCGCCGTATCCCCGTGCAGTACGCGAAGCGCATGATCGGGCGTCGTTCGTACGGTGGAACCTCCACCTACATCCCGCTCAAGGTGAACCAGGCGGGTGTGATTCCCGTCATCTTCGCGTCATCGCTCCTGTACATCCCGTCACTGGTCGTCCAGTTCAGTGGATCTACCTCTACCTGGGCAAACTGGGTCAGAGACAACCTGGTCAAGGGCGACCACCCGATCTACATCACCGCGTATTTCCTGCTGATTGTCTTCTTTGCCTTCTTCTACGTGGCCATCTCCTTCAACCCCGAAGAAGTCGCGGACAACATGAAGAAGTATGGTGGGTTCATCCCGGGCATCCGGGCTGGTCGTCCCACCGCGGAGTACCTCAGCTACGTGCTCAACCGCATCACGTGGCCGGGCGCGATGTATCTGGGTCTGATCGCCCTGGTGCCCACAGTGGCGCTGGTGCTGTTCAACGCGAACCAGAACTTCCCGTTCGGCGGGACGAGCATCCTCATCATCGTGGGTGTCGGCCTGGAGACCGTGAAACAGATCGAGAGCCAGCTTCAGCAGCGTAACTACGAAGGGTTCCTCCGCTGATGCGCATCGTCCTCGTCGGGCCTCCCGGGGCCGGCAAGGGTACGCAGGCCGCGTACCTTGCCAGGAACTTGTCGATCCCGCACATCTCCACGGGCGACCTCTTCCGGGCGAACATCAGCCAGGGCACGGAGCTGGGCCTCAAGGCCCGGGAGTACACCGATGCCGGCCGGCTGGTCCCCGACGAGATCACCATCGGCATGGCCAAGGACCGCATGCTGCAGCCGGACGCCGAGAACGGCTTCCTGCTCGACGGCTTCCCGCGGAACGTGGGCCAGGCCCAGGCGCTCGACAAGATCCTCGCCGAGGCCGGGATAGCGCTGGACGCGGTCCTGGACCTGGAGGTCCCCGAGGAGGAGGTCGTCAAGCGGATCGCCGGTCGCCGGCTGTGCCGCAAGGACGGCGGCCACGTCTTCCACGAGGCCTACAGGCCTCCGGCGGTCGAGGGCGTGTGCGACGAGTGCGGTGGTGAGCTGTACCAGCGGTCGGACGACACCGAGGAGAAGGTGCGGGTCCGGCTGGAGGAGTACCACAGCAAGACCGAGCCGATCATCGACTACTACAAGCAGCAGGGCCTGGTGCGCACCATCTCGGCCCTGGGCAAGGTCGCCGAGGTGACCAAGCGGGCGATGGACGCGCTGCAGGAGAAGAAGGACGCGGGCGGCAGCGCCGCCTGAACACATGCGTGACCGTTGCGGCCGCGGTGTCCTCCCAGGACCCCGCGGCCGTACCGTTGAGGTATCCGATGGGACGAAGGAAGGCCAGGACCGATGGTGGAGATCAAGACCCCCGAGCAGATCGCGAAGATGCGCGCGGCGGGCCTGGTCGTCGCCGCGATCCACGAGGCCACCCGTGAGGCGGCCGTCCCCGGGGCCACCACCAAGGATCTGGACGACGTGGCCCGCAAGGTGCTCGCCGACCACGGTGCGAAGCCGAACTTCCTGGGCTACGGCGGGTTCCCCGCCACGATCTGCACCTCCGTGAACGACGTCGTCGTCCACGGCATCCCGGACACCGCGACCGTCCTCAAGGACGGCGACGTCATCTCGATCGACTGCGGCGCCATCGTCGACGGCTGGCACGGCGACGCGGCCTACACCGCTTTCGTTGGCAGCGGTCACGCTCCGGAGCTCGTCGAGCTCAGCCGGGTGACCGAGGAGTCCATGTGGGCGGGCATCGCTGCCTTCCGCAAGGGCGACCGGCTGGTCGACATCTCCCGTGCCATCGAGACGTACATCCGCCGGCAGCCGAAGCCCGGCGGCGGCAAGTACGGGATCATCGAGGAGTACGGCGGCCACGGCATCGGCTCGCAGATGCACATGGACCCCCATCTGCTGAACTACGTCTCGCGCAAGCGCGGCAAGGGCCCGCGCCTGGTGCCCGGCATGTGCCTGGCCATCGAGCCGATGGTCAGCCTCGGCACTCCGCTCACCCACGTCCTCGAGGACGAGTGGACGGTCAAGACCGACGACGGCACCTGGTCCTCCCACTGGGAGCACTCCGTCGCGCTCACCGAGGAGGGCCCGCTGGTCCTGACCGCCCGCGACGGCGGCAAGGCCAAGCTGGCGGAGTACGGGATCACGGCCGCGCCGGACCCGCTCGCCTGAGCGCCCCCTCCGTCCCGCTTATCGATCATCTTTCGCGGGCATACACTCCGGATTCGTCTTTCAGGAACGGCTGACGTAGACTGTCACGTCGGCCCAGGCATGTCTTCAGGCATGCCAAAAGCCGATCAAGGTAGCCGATCCCGAAAGCAGGACATGGCCAAGAAGCAAGGCGCCATCGAAATCGAGGGCACCGTGATCGAGTCTCTGCCGAACGCTATGTTCAAGGTGGAGCTCCAGAACGGTCACAAGGTCCTCGCGCACATCAGTGGCAAGATGCGCATGCACTACATCCGCATCCTTCCCGATGACCGGGTCGTTGTGGAGCTGTCGCCCTACGACCTCACGCGCGGACGGATCGTCTACCGCTACAAGTAGATCTCACGACCCGGAGAACCTGAATTCCATGAAGGTCAAGCCGAGCGTCAAGAAGATCTGTGACAAGTGCAAGGTGATCCGCCGTCACGGCCGGGTCATGGTCATCTGCGACAACCTGCGCCACAAGCAGCGCCAGGGCTGACGCACGCCGACCTGCACCTCGCAGTTCTTCGCGCCACGCGAGCAACACATGTACATACGCAGCACCCGTCCGGTCGGAGCACTCCGGCTGACGGCACCTCCGGCGGGGGCCGGAGACCTGATCCGTACCTCGTACGGCGGTCGGGAACGGTGCTGCGGAAGACCCCCGGACACCACAGGAGCCATTGAATGGCACGCGTTTCAGGTGTCGACATCCCGCGCGAGAAGCGTGTGGAGGTCGCCCTCACCTACGTCTTCGGCATCGGCCGCACCCTTGCCCAGCAGACCCTCGCCGCCACCGGCGTGAACCCGAACACCCGGGTCCGCGACCTGGACGAAGAGGACCTGGTCAAGATCCGCGAGTACGTGGACGCCAACATCAAGACCGAGGGTGACCTCCGTCGCGAGATCCAGGCGGACATCCGTCGCAAGGTCGAGATCGGCTGCTACCAGGGCCTGCGCCACCGTCGTGGGCTGCCGGTCCACGGCCAGCGGACCCACACCAACGCGCGCACCCGCAAGGGCCCGCGTCGCGCCATCGCCGGCAAGAAGAAGCCGGGCAAGAAGTAGTCCTCAGCGGACGCTCGTCAGCGGTCTTCGCTGTAGGACCGACCACCTCCACCGGGAGTAACCACATATGCCTCCGAAGGGCCGTCAGGCCGGCGCCAAGAAGGTGCGCCGCAAGGAGAAGAAGAACGTCGCTCATGGGCACGCCCACATCAAGAGCACGTTCAACAACACCATCGTTTCGATCACGGACCCGTCCGGCAACGTGATCTCCTGGGCCTCCGCCGGCCACGTCGGCTTCAAGGGCTCGCGCAAGTCGACCCCGTTCGCCGCGCAGATGGCCGCCGAGTCGGCCGCGCGTCGCGCGCAGGAGCACGGCATGCGCAAGGTCGATGTGTTCGTCAAGGGCCCCGGCTCCGGCCGTGAGACCGCGATCCGCTCCCTCCAGGCCACCGGCCTCGAGGTCGGCTCGATCCAGGACGTCACTCCGACCCCGCACAACGGATGCCGCCCGCCGAAGCGCCGGCGCGTCTGATCAGCAATCCGCTGAGCAGGTAGGAGACAAACAGGAATGGCGCGTTACACCGGGGCCGACTGCAAGCGTTGCCGTCGGGAGAAGCAGAAGCTCTTCCTCAAGGGGAGCAAGTGCGAGAGCGCAAAGTGCCCGATCGAGATCCGTCCTTACCCCCCGGGTGAGCACGGACGCGGGCGCACCAAGGACAGCGAGTACCTCCTGCAGATGCGCGAGAAGCAGAAGTGCGCGCGCATCTACGGTGTCCTTGAGAAGCAGTTCCGCGGGTACTACGTGGAGGCGAACCGCAGGTCCGGCAAGACCGGTGAGAACCTGCTCCGCATCCTCGAGTCCCGGCTGGACAACGTGGTCTACCGGGCGGGCTTCGCCAAGTCGCGTGATCATGCGCGGCAGCTGGTCCGTCACGGCCACTTCCTCGTGAACGGCGTCAAGACCGACATCCCGTCGGCCCGTGTCGTCGCGAACGACATCGTCGAGGTCCGCGAGTCCTCCCGTAACCTGACCCCCTTCCAGGTGGCTCAGGGGGAGGCCGGCGAGAGGACCGTCCCGGCCTGGCTGGAGGCGATTCCCTCACGTCTGCGGATCCTCGTGCACAACCTGCCCGAGCGCCCGGTGATCGACACCCAGGTGCAGGAGCAGCTGATCGTCGAGCTCTACTCGAAGTAGCAGGGCTCACGGTCCCGGGCGGTGCGGCGCAGTGTGTGCCGCACCGCCCGTACCCTTGAAGCCTCGGCATCAAATAGTGGGTGCCGAAGACTGGAGGCATTACCTCATGCTGATCGCTCAGCGCCCTTCGTTGACCGAAGAGGTCGTCGACGAGTTCCGTTCCCGGTTCGTGATCGAGCCGCTGGAGCCGGGCTTCGGATACACCCTCGGCAACTCGCTCCGCCGCACAC
>NZ_JARAVM010000014.1:0-194496 GCF_033792735.1 Streptomyces sp. PA03-3a | reverse complement strand
CGCGACCTGCAGATCCTCCTCGCCACCTGGACCGGCGCCTGCCCCACCTGCCACCGCGACATACCCACCCCAATACCAACCTGACCAAGCACTACTAGGACGAGGCCGTAATCTCGACGGGTGACCGACCGGAGTTCGCTGCGGGGCGTCTTCGACGAGGACGCCGAGCTGTACGACCGGGTCCGCCCGGGGTATCCCGGCGTGCTCTTCGACGACCTGGCCGCGGTGGCGGGCCTCGGTCCCGGCGCGCGCGTGCTGGAGATCGGCTGCGGGACGGGGCAGGCCACCGTGCCGCTCGCGGAGCGCGGCTTCCGGGTCACGGCGGTCGAGCTGGGCCCGTCGATGGCGGCGCTCGCCCGGCGCAGGCTGGCCCGGTTCCCCGGGGTCGAGGTGGTCGTCTCCGCCTTCGAGGACTGGCCGCTCCCTGACGAGCCGTTCGACGCCGTCGTCTCGGCCACGGCGTTCCACTGGGTCGATCCCGCCGTGGCGGTCGTCAAGTCCGCCGAGGCGCTGCGTCCCGGCGGGGTGCTCGCCGTCGTCGGCACCCACCACGTGGACGGCGGCTCGCGGGCCTTCTTCGCGGACGTGCAGGAGTGCTACGAGCGCTTCGACCCGGCGACGCCGCCCGGCCTGCGGCCGCGCGCCGCGGCCCTCGTCCCCGCCGACAGCGGGGAGACGGACCGCTCCGGGCGCTTCGGGCCGGCCGTCTTCCACCGCTACGAGCGCGAACTGCCGTACACCACGGCCGAGTACCTCGACCTGCTGCTCAGCTACTCCAACCACCGCGCCCTTCCCGCCGCGCGGCGGGAAGGGCTGCTGGCCTGCATCCGGGCGCTGGCCGACGGCCGGTACGGCGGCCGCGTCGTGAAGCGGTATCTGACGGAGCTGCGGATCACCCGGCGTCTGTGACCGGCCGGGCCGGGACGCGGGTCAGGCCCGGGCGGTGCCCCCGGGCCCGCGCGTCGCGGAGATCGTGAGGCGTACGTAGTCCACGACGGGCTCCCGCAGGCGCCCGGCGACGGCGCGGACGAAGGCCTCGTGCTCCTCGGCGGGGAGGCGTTCCAGCTGTCCGCCGAGGACGACGACCGCGAGGTAGGAGAGCAGTTGCGGGCCCGGTTCGAGCCGGGCGGGGTCGGGCACGAGGGCGACCTCGACGTCTGTGAACCCGGCGTCCCGCAGGCGCTGTTCGGTCTCCTGGACGCCCGCGAAGTTCCATACGGCGGGCTGCGGGCCGAGGACCTCGTCGACGGCAGCCGAGACGCCGGCGATGTTGCCGCGCCCGCCGCATTCGGCGACGAGGCGTCCGCCGGGGCGCAGGACGCGTGCGACACCCTGGAAGAGCGCGGCGTGGTCGGGGATCCAGTGGAGAGTGGCGACGCTGGTGACGACGTCCACCGTGCCCGTCACCGGAAGGGGGCCGGTGATGTCGGCGTGCACGACCTCGACGCGGTCCAGGCGTCCGGCGAGGCGCCCACGGAGCCGCTCCAGCATGCGCAGCGAGCCGTCGACGGCCACGACCCGGCCGTGCGGCAGCAGTCCGAGCAGCGCCTCCGTGTCACGTCCGGTGCCGCAGCCGAGGTCGAGCACACGCTCGTCGCCGCGCAGTGCGAGGCGGTCCAGTGTCCTGCGGCCCCACTGCGCGTGGGGCAGCGGCAGGCTGTCGTACGTGGTGGCGTCCCATTCCCGCGTCATGACCGCCACGCTAGCCTCGGCTGTCCGCCAGGTGATACCCCTATCTCACATAGTGACCAGCGAGGCCTGCGGACCCACCAGCGGAGGGGCACACATGACGGCAAGCGGGGTACGACCGGTGGGATGGGTGACCGGCGGCCGCGTGCCGGTCGGGACGACGACTGGGGTGGCGTCGAGGCGGTGATCCGGCCGAACGGGGAGCGGTTCGGGCCCGAGGCGCTGTACGGCCTGGACTCCTTCTCCCACCTGGAGGTCGTCTTCCACTTCGACCGGATCCCCGAGGAGCGGGTGGAGACCGGCGCGCGCCACCGGGACGCACCTGGAGGGCCAGGTCACCGCCTCCGGCTTCGGCAGCTGGGCTCGGCGTCCGGACAGGTGGCCACGACCCTCGCCCAGCCGCTGGTCAAGCACGTGCAGCGGCTGAACCGGATCCGGCGGGGGCGGTGCCGGCGCTGCAGACGGGCCAGTACTCCACGGCCGGGGTCGTCGGCGAGATGGCCTTCAAGCGCCGCTGCACCGACGCCGCCACCGGCGTGGACAGCTTCGCGCTGCTCACGGTGAGCGGCGGCGCCACGTTCACCGGGATACCCACGGCACGTACACGGACGCGGTGACCGGCGCGGTCAGGACCGTGACCGGAGGGAGCCTGTCCGTCGGCGCGCCCGGCAAGGGCAATGTGCGCGTGTACGTCCTCGACCCGGGCGGCGGCAACGCCGCGCCGGGCAAGGTCGGCTCGGACGGACCCTACCTGAGGTGACGAACCGGACCCACCGCCGCGGTCGTCACCGCGGCGGCGGGTCCGCGGGACGCGCGGGGAAGCCCGGGACACCCCGGGGCGGCGGGCATCGGGGCATCCGGGTGAGGTCAGCGGTCCCTCCGGCGTGTCCTCTCCCCGCGTGCCGGTCATATGAGCTGATGTTCATTTCATGGGTTCACACCGTGCGGCCAAGCACGCGCGCCGCCGCGCGGCCGGACGTCCGCGCCGTACGACGCGCGTCTGGGCCACGGCCGCAGGGACGGCCGGCGTCGTCGCCGTGGCCGCCCTCGGGGTGCACAGCGCGATCATCCACACCGACCCGCCCGCCGTCCACGCCCGCCCCGCGCCGAGCCCGCAGCTCATGCCCTTCCCCGACCTGGCCGCCCGGGCCCGGCTGCAGCGGGTACCGCTCTACCCGGCCCACGAACCCGCCATCGTCCCGCGCAAGAGCTGGGGGGCCGACGAGTCGCTGCGCACCGAGCCCCCGCACTACAGCACCACGGTCAAGGCCGTCTTCCTGCACCACACCGACAGCGGCAACGACTACCGGTGCAAGGACGTGCCGCAGATCATCCGGGACATCTACTCCGGCCACATCCAGAGCCGCCACTGGGACGACGTCGCCTACAACTTCTTCGTCGACAAGTGCGGCACGATCTACGAGGGGCGCGCGGGCGGCTCCGACCGCCCCGTCACCGGGGCGCACTCGATCGGTTTCAACAAGGACACCATGGGCATCGCCGCGATCGGCACCTACGACGCGAAGGGCAGCGTCCCGCAGGCGATGGCCGAGTCGATCGCCCGGATCGCCGCCTGGAAGCTCGGGCTGTCCGACATCGATCCCCGGGGCGAGGTCGGCCTGGTCTCCAGCAGCAGCAAGAGCCGCTTCAAGAAGGGCGAGCGGGCGGTCTTCCACGTCATCGCGGGTCACCGCGACGCCTATATGACCGACTGCCCCGGAAAGGAGCTGTACGCCAAGCTCCCGGAGATCCGCACCGAGGCCGCACGACTGCAGGGCCGCCCCCCGCTGCGCGCCGCGAAGAGCAAGGGCTGACCGGCCCCTCCCGTGTCATCGGGGGGCGAGCGCCAGCAGCGCGACATCGTCGCCGACCGCGCCCGCGTACCGTCGCAGGTCCTCCCAGACCGCGTCGACGATCGCCTCCGGGGAGCGGTCGGCGCCCTCCGCCAGCCTTGCGGCGAGGCGTTGGGCGAGCGGGTAGAAGGTGCCCGAGGCGTCGCGGGCCTCGGTGACGCCGTCGGTGTACGCGAGGATCACGTCCCCCGGCAGCAGGGTCACCACCGACGGCAGGGCCGGCGCCTGTCCGGGCAGGCCGGCGCCGAGCGGCGGACCGGGATCGCACTCCAGCTCCCGCACCTCGCGGTCGCGCAGCAACAGCGCGGGCGGGTGCCCCTGGCAGACCAGCCGCACCCGCGACCCGTCGTCGGGGAACTCCAGCAGCAACGCGGTGGCGAACAACTCGGCGTTCCCGGCGGCGTCCAGGGAGAGACGCCGTTCGAGGCGTCCCGCAACTCCACGCAGCTCCCGCTCGTCGAGCACCCCCTCGCGGAAGGCGCCGAGCAGCGCCGCGACCGTGCCGACCGCGGCGAGGCCGTGTCCCTGGACGTCGGCGACCAGCGCCCGTACGCCGAAGGGCCCGGGCCGCACGTCGTACAGGTCGCCGCCCACCAGGGTGCCGCGCTGCGCGGCCCGGTACAGGGCGGCGCAGCGCACCCGCCCCACGGTGCCGGGCACCGGGGCGAGGACGGCGAGCTGCGCCGCCTCGGCCACCGTCCGGGCCAGCACCAGGCGGCCCCGGAAGCGTTGCTGCACCGCGGCGATGACCACGCTCAGGGCGCCGATGAGGACGACGGCGCCGAGTTCGGCGCCCACCAGCGTCCCCGAACCCACGACGGGGAGTTCCATGACGACCACGACGGCGGCCGCGATGACCGCGGTGCCCGCCACGCCGTAGGTGAGCGCGGCGAGCGGCGCCACCGCCGCGTAGTAGGCGCCGAGCTCGACATCGCCGGGCGTGACGCCCTGGGCCAGGATCAGCGCGGCGAGGAGGACGACCGGAAGCAGGCGCAGCCAGCGCGGCGGTGCGCCGATCCGCAGTGTGCCGTCCCCGGCCGGAGCCGTGCCCATGCAGGCACCGTAACCGCGGGCGGCGCGGGCCGCGCGTCTCAGCCGGTGGGCGCGGCCGCGGCCCCGACGAGCTCCGGGTGGTGCCTGCGGGCGACCTCGGGGTGGGCGCGCAGCCATCCCTTGAGCTCGTTGCGGCCGTACTCGGCGAAGAGCGGGTTGGCCGGGTCCCGGGTGGCGCCGGGCGCGCGGTGGGCGTGCTCGAACGGGAGCGGGGCGACGCGCGCGTCGAGGCGCGGGTTGTAGAAGAAGGGCACGGAGTAGCGCTCGCGGGCGCCGGCCGGGCTGACCACGCGGTGGTTGGTGGCCTTGAGGTAGCCGTCGGTGGCGACCTCCAGCAGCTCGCCCAGGTTGACGACGAAGGCGCCGGGCAGCGGCGGCACGTCGTGGAAGCGGCCGTCGGAGCGCTCCACCTGCAGGCCGCCGACCTCGTCCTGGAGCAGCAGGGTGAGGAAGCCGTAGTCCTTGTGCGCGCCGACCCCCTGGTCGTCGCCGGTGGGTGCGGTGCCCGGGTAGCGGACGAGCTTGAGGTGCAGGTGCGGCTCGTCGGCGAAGGCCGCGTCGTAGAAGTCCTCGGGGGCGCCGATGGCGGCGAGCAGTTCGTGCAGCAGCCGGTGGGCGACGCGGCTGAGCCGGTCGATCCAGGCCAGGGAGAGTTCGCGGAGCTCGGGCAGGGACCCCGGCCACTGGTTGGGGCCCTCCAGCCACCAGTACGCGGGCTCGCCCGCGGCCGGGACGTGCTGCGGGCGCTCGGCACCGATGTCGAGCTGGTCGCGCCAGTCCCGGCTGCCGCCGGTGCGCTCCTCGCCGGTGCGGGTGTAGCCCCGGAAGTGAGGGGAGTTCAGGTTGCCGATGGCGAGCCGGTCGGCCTCGGGCAGGGCGAAGAACGCGCGGATCGCCCGCATCAGGGCGGCGGTCTCGTCGGCGGTCACGCCGTGGCCGGTGAGCTGGAAGAAGCCGACCTCGTGGGCGGCGGAGTGCAGTTCGCGGTGGAGACGGGCACGTGCCTCGGGGCCGCGGTCCGCCGCGGAGAGGTCGATCACGGGGAGCTGGAGCGTCATGGTGTGGTGTCCGCAGGGTGAGGACCCGGCACGCCGGTGGTGACCGGACGCTGCGCGGCGGGGCCCTGGTGGGGCGGCGTCGCGGGCCGAGTGGGAGAAGGGGGCGGGGTGGGATCAGCCGCTGCGGCGACAGGACATGCTCGTGACGCGGACGAAGTCCACATGACGGCGGCGCACGAGCAAGAGCATGGGCCAAGGGTACTGCGCAGCGTCATCGTCGTCGGTGACGCATGTCACGCGGCCCCATGAGCCGGGCGCCACGGGCGTGGGGCGACGCCATGGCCGCTGCGGGGACGGACGAGCCACGATGTGGCGGCAGCCATCCCCGACGTGCAAATGGAGGCTCCCCATGCGCCCCTGGAGAGGCGTCCCCCTGCTCGCCGCCGCACTGCTCGCGCTCGGCGCGGCCGCGGTCCCCGCCGGTGCGGAGGCGGCCTCGGGTGCGGCGGGGCACTGCGCCCGGCTGGACCGGGTCGCCGTGCCCGGCGCCGAGCACCAGCAGAAGGCCTGCCTGGCCGACATGACGACCACCGCGCTGGCGGGCACCGCGTACACCGACACCGCCGACCAGGCGGGTCTGGCGGCGGCCGGCACCACCCGCCCGTCCGGCGTGCCGGGAGTGCAGGTCGACGGCTACTTCCCCGACACCTCGGGCTTCAACACCACGCACGGCTGGCGGCACGACGCCCAGTTCGTGCTGCGGCTGCCGGACCGCTGGAACGGCGGCCTGATCGTCACCGGCGCGCCCGGCACCCGCAAGCAGTACTCGCTCGACGTCCTGATCTCCGACTGGGCGATCGCCCGGGGCTACGCGTTCGCCTCCACCGACAAGGGCAACAGCGGGCCGGACTTCTACACCGACGGCCGCCGCCCGGGTGACGCGATGGCCGAGTGGAACCGGCGCACGACCCAGCTCACGGTGGCCGCGAAGGCGGCGGTGGCCTCGCGCTACGGCCGCACGCCGCACCGTACCTACATGACCGGCATCTCCAACGGGGGCTACCTCACCCGCTGGCAGCTGGAGCACCACCCGGCGCTCTACGACGGCGGCGTGGACTGGGAGGGCACGCTCTGGACGGCGGACGGCCCCAACCTGCTGACCTCACTGCCGGTCACCGTGGCCCGCTCCCTGGGCCGGGCCGGCGACGCCGACCTGCTGGCGGCGGGCTTCGCGCCGGGCTCGGAGTTCCTGTGGGCCTACCACCAGCAGGCCTACTGGGGCCTGACGCAGAAGGTGTACCGCGCGTTGTTCGACCCCTCGTACGACCCCGCCTGTCCGGGTGCGAGCGCGGGTACGACCGTGCCGGAGATCCTGGCGCCCTGCGCGTCGGACGCCGACTACGACTACGCGGCGCGCCCGGCCGCCGTGCACCGGGCCGTGGGCCGCGTGTCGCTCACGGGGCGCATCGGCAAACCGATGATCACCCTGCACGGCACCCTGGACACGCTGCTGCCGATCGCGACCGACTCGGACGTCTACGACCACATGATCGACTCCGCGGGCCGGGGCGGGCTGCACCGCTACTACACGATCGAGGGCGGCAACCACGTCGACGGCCTGTACGACACGTATCCGGACCGGCTGCGCCCGATCCTGCCCTGCTACCGGGCCGCGTTCGACGCGCTGACCTCATGGGTGGAGCACGGCCGCACCCCGCCCGCCGACCGCACGGTGCCCCGGCCGGCGACCGGGGACGTGGTCGACTCTTGCGCGCTGACCTGAGCTCAGACCCGCTCGAGCGGACGGTGCGGCCCATCGGGGAGCTCGACGGCGATCGGGTCGCCGGGCCGCACCTCCCCGCCGTGCAGGACGACGCCCATGATCCCGCCCTTGCGCACGACCGCGCCGTGTTGGTCCCGGCCGACGACCTGCTTGAGCAGGCCCTGCCGGAAGCCGTCGATCTGCAGGCAGGGGTTGCGCAGCCCGGTCACCTCGACGACGGCCTGATCGCCGAGCCGCAGCCGGGTCCCGACGGGCAGGCCCAGCAGGTCGATACCGCGCGTGGTGACGTTCTCGCCGAGCTCGCCGGGGGCGACCTCGAAGCCTGACGTGCGCAACTCGTCGTGGAGTTCGCCGTGGATCAGGTGGACCTGGCGCAGGTTGGGCTGCGTCGGGTCCTGGGCCACCCGCGAACGGTGCTGCACCGTCACCCCGAGGTGGGCGTCGCCCTCCACGCCGAGCCCCGCCAGCAGGCGGATCCTGTCGCGGACGGGCTTGCTGAAGTGATGTCCCTCGTCACGGCTGACGGCGGTCACGGTCGCGGTCATGCTCCCCCTCGGTCGGTCGAACGCCCGGATCATTCTAACGAAAGAATTAATTGAAGTTTCAACGATAGCGGCGTAGTCTGAGGCCATGCCTGTTCGCCGTCTGAACCACGCAGTCCTCTACATCCGCGACGTCGCCCGGTCCGTCGAGTTCTACACCGCCGTGTTCGGCTTCGAGGTGGCCGCGGAGATCCCCGGCCGCGCCGCCTTCCTGAGGGCCGAGGACACCCTCAACGACCACGACCTCGGGCTGTTCGCCATCGGCCCCGACGCACCCGGCCCCGAACAGGGCCGCGTCGGGCTCTACCACCTGGCCTGGGAAGTCGGCACACTCCGCGAACTGGCCGACACCGCCCGGCTGCTCACCGAGCGCGACGCGCTCGTCGGCTCCAGCGACCACCTCGTGTCGAAGTCGCTGTACGCCAAGGACCCGGACGGCAACGAGTTCGAGGTCATGTGGCGCGTCCCCCGCGAGGACTGGCCGCAGGGGCAGGGAGTGACCCGCCCCCTCCCCCTCGACCTGCAGGCATCGCTCGACCGCTGGGGCCCCGACCTCGGCACCGGTGCGGCCGCGGGCTCCGCCACCTGAGGGACGATCGCGGCCCGCGCTCCGTCACTTGCCGATCTGGCGCCTGCCGGACCGGCGCAGCCTGCGCCGCTGGGAAGGGTCCAGGGTGAGGTAGGCGGCCACGGGGACGCCCACGATGATCAGCAGCGCCAGCCAAGCCGGCAGCACCCACAACAGGATCAGGCCGACGGCCACGCCGCCGACGGCGACCTTCGCGCGATTGGACATCTTCCCGCCTCCGTCTGCGGCACGTGCCGCACTCACTGGGGTAAACGCGGCATCACGCGCGACGGTTCCCCCGTACGGCGCGCCCTGCCCGGTGCCGGGCAGGGCGCGGCCGGCGGGGTCTCACTCGTGGTGGCGTTCGGTCAGTTCCCTGGGTTCCTGCGGGGGCGCGTCCGGCGCCGTCGCGCACTCGGGGGTGGTCTCCTGACGGTCGGCGGCGGCCGGCCGTTCCCGGTCACGGGCGGCCTCGGCGCGCACGAGCGCGCCCAGGGCCGCGTAGATGTCCACGGGCATGGCGGGGGTCCTCCTGCGGGGTTCGTCCTGCGGGGTTTGTCCTGCTGACGGGCGTGGGGCCGCGAACGCAGGGCCCGTCAGCAGCGCAGGACGAGGTGCAGGTGTTCCGGTCTTCCCGCGGGGGCGACATGCCGGGCGGGACCGCGGAGCGCGGCCCCGACGGGGTCAGGGGGGCAGGTGTCGTGGACCGCGTCCGCCGCGTGGCCCTGGACGGTGCCGGCCCGCTGCTGGGGGCCGGCCTGCGGGGCGGTCCGCCGTCCGACGCTCGCCGGGAGGTGGTGTGTCTGCTTGCCCCGGTCGTCCGTGGCGACGGCCACGGACACCGTCGGCTCCGGCGGCTGCAGGGCCGCGACCCCGGGTGCGCACAGCGCGTGGAGCAGGCACACCAGCGCCGCGAAAAGCCCGACCGCGGCCCCTGCGGGCCCTGCGGGGGCCCGACGGGGACGTCCCGCTGCGGCATGCGGCATGCGCTGCTCCTCCGGATGCGTACACCCCACTCTTAACCGGACGCGTACGGGAACCCCGTGGGGCGCTACGCTGATCGGCTCACGCGTTCACCCGGGGGACGCAATCCGGGGGGGCGGGACGTTGTGGTTGCGGTCCGTTGTTGGGTGCGGGTTGTTTTGCGCCTGCGGCGGGCGGTTCCCCCGCCCTCCCTCCCTCCCCCAGCCTTCGGCCGGGGGGACCCCCATCCGGCGCGGTCGGTGCGGGGCTGCGCGCGTGCGTGGTGGGCCGGGGGCGGAGCCTCCGGGGCTGGGCATTCTGTACCGCATATTTATGTGCATGGCGGGCAGCACTTGTCCTTGCCGTCCGTGCCGCACAACAAATACACGTCAGCGTCCAGAACGCCCACCCTCCCCCAGCCTTCGGCCGGGGGTGCCCCCACCTCCCCCGCCCCCTCCGTATCGTTCGGCGACCAACGGCCGGTGGGGGGTGATGGGGGCCCACCCCTCCCCACACCGCCGGAAACTGCCCCCAGCAGGAGACCTCCCGGCCCGGAGACCGAGCAACAGTGCCCGCGCTGGTGGCCAGGGGCACCTCCCCCGCAAGGGTTGCCTGCGTCACGGCGAGCGCGAGGGCACACCTCTGTCCTTCAGCGAGCGGCCGAACCAGCGCCCGCTCACTTTGCCGACGGCATCGAACTGGATGGTGTGGGCGGTCAGCAAGGCATGTGCGGCAAGCCCGGACCGCTCTATGACCACCCTCCGGCCGTCAGCCGCCTGACGATACGGAGGGGGCGGCGGAGTTGGGGGCACCCCCGGCCGAAGGCTGGGGGAGGGTGGGTGTTCCGGACGCTGCGGGATATTTGTGTGCGGCATCCAGGCCTCGGACATGAACCGCCCGCCATGCACGTCAATAACCCAGTCCAGGACGTGCAGCCCCGGAGGCCCCGCCCCCGGCCCACCCCGCACCCCGCGAGGCGGCCACTGACCGCGCCGGATGGGGGTCCCCCGGCCGAAGGTTGGGGGAGGGCGGGGGATGCCCGCCGCAGGCGCAACGGACCCGCACACAACAACCGGGCCGCGAGAGGCGCACCCCGGACACGCACAGCGGCGGCGCGCCAGGCGGCCCCCTCGACCGCCCCGCACGCCGCGCCCGGTACGATCAGGGGCGGCACTCCGCCCGGAACCTCGCGGACGTGCCCCCGCCCCCCGTGTGCCCGACCGGGACGGGGCGGCGGCCGGGTCGCCGCCGGGAACCGCCACAGCGGAGACGGGGCGCTCGGCACCACTCTCCCGGCTCAGGCCCCCCGGTACCGGGTGAAGGCGGGGAACGCCGCCGCGAGGCCCAGCATCACGACCACGACGAGCACACCGCCCACGGCGACCGCGCCGCGCGTCCCGAACGCGGAGCCGGCCGTGCCGTGGAGGAGGTCGGCCAGCCGGGGACCGCCCGCGACCACCACGGTGAAGACGCCCTGCATCCGCCCGCGCATGTCGTCGGTCGCGACCGACTGCAGGATGGCGCTGCGGAACACCATCGAGACCATGTCCGCGAACCCGGCCAGCGCCAGGAATCCCGCGGCCCACCACAGGCTGCCGCTGAGCCCCAGTCCGGTGATCGCGGCGCCCCAGCCGCAGACCGCGATGACGACCATCAGGCCGTGGCGCTTCGCGCGGGAGAAGGTGCCCGAGAACAGTCCCCCGGCGACGGCACCGATGGGGATGGCCGCGTACAGCAGGCCGAGTGCGAAGCCCTCGTTCCAGGAGGCGTAGGTGGTGTGGGCGAGCTGCGGGAACAGGGCGCGCGGCATGCCGAAGACCATGGCGACGATGTCGGCGAGGAAGGACAGCAGAAGGATGCGCTGCGCGGTGATGTAGCGGAAGCCGGCGCCGACCTCGCGCCAGCCGCCGCGCCGGGCGACGGGCGCCCCGTTCGCCTCCAGGGGCGGCAGCGCGGGCAGCCGCCACACCGCCCACACGGTCGCGGTGAGGGCGATCGCGTCGATGAGGTAGAGGTCGGCCAGGCCGATGACGGGTATGAGGACGCCGGCGAGCAGCGGGCCGACGATCAGGCCGGTCTGCATGACGGTCGAGCCGAGGGCGATGGCGGCGGGCAGTTCCTCGGCGGGCACCAGGCGGGCGATGGCGGCGCTGCGCGCGGGGGCGTTCATGCCGGCCGCCGCCTGCTGGGCGGCGAGCAGCACCATGAGCAGCCAGACGGAGTGCGCGCCCGCGAAGGCCTGCACCCAGAAGAGCAGCGAGGTGACGGCGATGGCGATGTTCGTGAGCAGCATCAGCTTGCGCCGGTCCACGCTGTCGGCGACGGCCCCGCCCCACAGGGCGAACACCACCAGCGGGACAAGCCCGGCGAGGCTGGAGTAGCCGACCCACGCGGACGAGCCGGTGATGTCGTAGATCTGCTTGGGCACGGCGACGGCGGTGAGCTGGCTGCCCACGGCGGTCACGGTGGTGGAGCTCCACAGGCGGCGGTAGGCGGGGTGGCGCAGGGGGCGGGTGTCCATGAGCCAGCGTCGCCGGCGGGTGCTGCTGTCCTCTGCGGCGGCTGCGCCGGCCGCCGTGACGCGGTCCGCGGTGGGTTCGTCGGCGGGGGCGTCCTCGGCGGTCTTCTTGCTGCTGTCCACGGGTGCTGTTTGCTTCCTCGTACAACTATCGCTGACCCGCTGACACTACCCGCCCGCCCTCACCGGTCGTGAGGGCGGACGGGCAGGGCCTGTATCAGCGCCCCACGGGGACCGTGGCCGCGGTGCGGCGCGGGGCCGGCGGGACGTCCGCGACGCGCTGTGCGGCGGACGCGTGAGGGGCAGCGGCGGCGAGGCCGCGCGCTCCACCGACGAGCGGCAGCAGAGCACGCGAGCGGGCCAGGTCGAGGGTGACGGTGGGGGTGGTGTCGGGGGGCTCGACCATTCCCCCGTCGGTGCCGGCGACGATCAGCGCGAGCCGGTGCCCGGCCGGGACGACGTGGTCGGTGGCCGCCAGGGTGACGGTGGCCGTGTAGGCCCGGCCCGGGACGAGCGGTCGCCCGTGCCACGCGGAGGCGGCGTGCCCGAGGTCGGCCCAGCCGCGGCTCACCACGGTGTGGGCGACGTCGGCCGTGTCGGTGGCCGTGTCGCGGAAGCAGGCGCTGTCGCCTTCCGTGCTCTCGCCCCAGCACGAGCTCGTGGCCAGGTCGAGGATGCCCTCCTTGGCGCCCAGGAAGTCCCGGACGGTGTCAGGGCCGAGGTCGACCAGGACCGCCGAGAGGTGCGCGCTGGTGGTCGACGAGGACGCGGTGACGGTGACCGTCCCGCTGCCGGACAGCCTCAGGTCGCGCTTGAGGGTGCCGGTGGTGAAGACGGCCCTGGAGTCGCTCGGGGTGTCCGCCCCGGCGGCCCAGTCCTCCTCCCACTCCTGCGGCGTGTCGGTGAAGGCCGCGAGGCTGCCGGGTACGGCGGGCGCGGTGCTCAGGCCGCCCTGGCCGGGGACGGCGCCGGGGCGCAGGTTCAGCCGGGTGGGTTCGGTGCCGGCGGGCGGCCAGGAGCGGTCGGTCGTCCAGTGGTCGGGGGCGCGTTCGACGTCGGCGCCGGGCTCGCGCTCCACGCCGTTGCGGACGCCCAGCAGGTAGTGGTCGAACCAGCGGTGCAGGGCGGACACCCATGCGTCGCGCCGGAAGTCGAAGGGGTCGACGTGGCCGGTCTGCGACAGCCACACCTTGCGTTCCACGCCGTGCGCGGCCAGCGCGTCCCACCACTGGCCGAAGTGCTTGGTGCGGACGTTGAGGTCCTGCATGCCGTGGACGGCGAAGACGCTGGCGCGGACCTTCCCGGCGTCCTTGGTGTAGTCGCGTTCGCTCCAGAACCTCGTCCAGTCGCCGCTGCGGGGCGCCCCGTCGACGATGCGCTGCTGCACGGCGGCGCAGCGGGCGCGGGCGGCCGGGCTCTCGACGTAGTCCGACAGCCAGTCGGGGCCGGAGTCGTAGAGGGCGGCACCCTGCTGGAAGTAGTAGTCGTACCAGGAACTGATGGCGCTGATCGGCACGATGGTGCGCAGGCCGCGCACCCCGGTCGCGGCGACGCCGTTGGCGATCGTCCCGTCCCAGCTCTTGCCGATCATGCCGACGTCGCCGGTGGACCAGCGGGCGCTCGCGGGCCGGGAGCCGGTGCGGGAGGTGTAGCCCTTGGCCCGGCCGTTCAGCCAGTCGATCACGGCCTTGGCCGAGCCGATGTCGGAGGGGCCGCCGACATCCACGCAGCCGTCGGAGCGGTTGGTGCCGGCCAGGTCGACCAGGACGACGGCGTAGCCGCGCGGGACGAAGTAGTTGTCGTAGTACAACGGGGCCTGGACCATGCGGCCCTGGTCGTCGTAGGTCTTCAACTGGCCCTCGTTGCCGCGTCCGCAGCAGGAGTAGTAAGGGCTCGCGTCCATGATCACCGGGACCTTGCGGCCGGCGGCCGCGGGCTCGCGGGGCCGCACGATGTCGGCGGCGACCCGGTCGGTGCGGCCGTCGCCGTCGTCGTCGCGGCCCGTCTCGACCCAGACCGCCTCGCGGACGGCGTCGGCGTACGAGTAGTCCGGCCGGCTCAGCCCGTGGCGGACGGTGCCGGCGGCGGAGGCGGCCTGCACGGTGGCGACCGGGAGGAGGACGGCTGCGAGGGCGGCGATCACGGTCGCCACCAGGGAGGTCGTTCGTATGCGGATGCGGTCGGTACGGGGGCTGGTGGTGCGCATGGGTGAAGGCACCCGCGGACGCTAGCCGCGGCCCCGCCCCCGGTGCCAGAGCGATACCGGACAACTTGCGGCAGCGCCTTGGCACTTGTGGCGCGGAGCGGCACAGGGGCCGCGCGCCGGGTTCACGCGTTCGGCTCAGCCCGGCGATCCCCCGCACACGATCTGTGATGACCTGGTTACGCAGTCGGAGGGCGGGGGCGACGGCGTGACCGCTCCCTGCCGGGGAGCGGCGCCCGGACCCGTCCCCGCGGCCGCTCACCGATGCCGACCGGCCCCGCGTCTCCCAACGGGCGGAAACGAAGGCGTGGCGATGAAAGCTGTCCCGGCCTCGGGCCGAATACCCTGGCGCGGCCTGCTCTGCACGCTCGTCGTGCTGGTCGCGTTCGGGCTGCTGCTCGCCACGTGCACCGCCGTGACGCACCCGGGCGGGACCGCCGGGCCCGTCCCCTCCGGGACGGCCTCCGCGAGTGCGTCCGACGCCCCGATCCGCGTGGACCTGCGGCGCTACTACACGCAGGACCCGCGCTGGAGGCCCTGCCCCGAACGGTCGTTCCAGTGCGCGAGCCTCAGGGTGCCGCGCGACTACGCGCACCCGGAGGCGGGCGACATCGCGCTGTCCGCCATCCGCAGACCCGCCACCGGCCGCGGGGCGGCGCGCATCGGCGCGCTCCAGATCAACCCCGGCGGGCCCGGCCTCTCCGCCGTCGACGACCTGCTGGCCTACGCCGACAGCTACTCCCCGTCCCTGCGCGCCGCGTACGACCTGGTCGCGGTCGACCCGCGCGGCGTCGGGCACAGCACGCCGGTGGAGTGCGGTGCCACCGGCCTTCCGGGCACCGGGACGCGCGGTGCGCCGTCCTCGGACGAGGCCGCGATCATCGACACCTGGGCCGCCTACCACGCGGAGGTCGCCGCGGACTGCGCCCGGCGCGCCGGGCGGCTGCTGCCGCACGTGGGCACCCTCGACGCCGCCCGCGACATGGACGTCGTACGCGCCGTACTGGGCGAGGACCGCCTGCACTTCCTCGGCTTCTCCTACGGCACCTACCTGGGCGCCACCTACGCCGAGCTCTTCCCCTCCCGCGTCGGGCGGTTCGTCCTGGACGGCGCCGTGGACCCGGCCATGGACGGCTACCACGCCTACCTCAACCAGGCCCGCGGGTACCAGATCGCCTGGGAGTCCTTCGCCGACGACTGCGCGCGCCGCGGACACTGCCCGGTCGGCCGCTCCGTCAAGGAGGCGGGCCGGACCCTGGACACGCTGGTCGCCGCGCTCGACCGCGCGCCCCTTCGGCAGGGCAAGGACGACCGTCTCGACGGCGAGGCCCTGCTCGGCGCGGTCGTCACCGCGCTGCGCGCGCCCGACTGGGAGACGCTGCGCTCGCTGCTCGACGGTGTGCGGTCCGGCGACACCGGTGTGCTGCGGGAACTCGTGGGCTCGGAGGACGACGCGCCCGGCGATGAGTCCATGACGGCCGTCAACTGCCTGAGTTCCGCGCTCGAATCGCGCTCGACCCCGGCCCAGACGCTCGCGGCGCTGCCCGAGTTCCGGCGGGCCTCGCCCCAGTTCGGCGCGTTCTACAACGAGGACCTGTCGACGTGCGCCCACTGGCCCGCGCGGCCCACGCAACTCCCGCGCCGCGTCAGCGCCCGCGGCGCCGGGCCCATCCTCGTGCTCGGCACCACCCGTGACCCCGCCACCCCCTACGACCAGGCGCGGGCCCTGGCCGGCCAGCTCTCCTCCGGCCGGCTCCTGACCTGGGACGGCGACGGGCACACCGCCTACCAGCGCGGCAGCCGCTGCGTCGACACCGCCGTCGACGACTACCTGCTGCACGGTCTGCTCCCGCCCACCGGCGCGGTCTGCCGCTGACTGACCACCCGCCCCGCGCTCCGCGCGGCGCACAGAAAGGCGTGGCCATGAACGCACCCCGACGCAGGCTCCACGGCTTCGTCGCCGTGCTCGGCAGCTGCGCGCTGCTGCTCACCGCGTGCGCGGCGGGCGACCTCCGGCAGACGCCGGCCGGGGCACCGGCGGCGGCGCCCGCAGGAGGTGCCGCCACCTCCGGACCGGCGGAACTGGCGCGCTACTACGGGCAGAAGCCGGTCTGGAAGGCCTGCGCCGAGGTGCCGTCGTTCCAGTGCGCCACCATCGAGGTACCACTGGACTACGACCGCCCCGCGGGCGGCGACATCACCCTGGCCGCGATACGCCGGAAGGCCACCGGGAACGGCGCCGCCCGCGTCGGCTCGCTGCAGATGAACCCGGGCGGACCGGGCTCGTCCGCGATCGCCTACCTCCTCGGCAACGCCGACTCCTTCTCCCCCGCGGTGCGCGCCGCGTACGACCTGGTCGCGGTCGACCCGCGCGGCGTCGGCGCCAGCACCCTGGTGGACTGCGCCACCGAGACCACCGCGGCGGCCCCGGACCCCGGTGCGCGCAGGGCGGACATCGGCGCCTCGGCCGCCGCCTACGCGCAGATCGCGGCCGAATGCCGTCGCCACGCGGGGCGGTTGCTGCCGCACGTGGGCACCCTGGACGCCGCCCGCGACATGGACGTCGTACGCGCCGTGCTGGGCGACGAGCGGCTCCACTACGTGGGTTTCTCCTACGGCACGTACCTCGGCGCCACCTATGCCGAGCTGTTCCCCACCCGCGTCGGCCGCATGGTCCTCGACGGCGCCGTCGACCCCTCCCTGGACGGGTACGAGTTCACGATCGGACAGGCCCGGGGCTACGAGGTCGCCTGGAAGTCCTTCGCCGCCGACTGCGCCACCCGGCCCGACTGCCCCGTCGGGCACTCGGTCCAGGAGGCCGACCGCATCCTGAACTCCCTGGTGGCGAAGGCGAACCGCACGCCCCTGCGGCAGGGCAAGGACATCGCCGTCACGGGAGACTCCGTCCTCGCGGCGGTGGTCGTCGCCCTGCGGGCCCCGGCCTGGGAGGCGCTGCGCGCCGCGCTCGCGCAGTTGCAGGCCGGTGACACCACGGCGGTTCAGTCGCTCGTGGGCACGGACGAGGAGACCGACCCGGGCGACCAGTCGTACTACGCCGTGTCGTGTCTGAGTTCCACGCTGGGAACGTGGTCGACCGTCGCCCAGGCGGAGGCGGCGCTGCCCGAATTCCGCCGGGCCGCCCCGCAGTTCGGCGAGTACTACGCCGGGACCCTGCCGATGTGCACCCAATGGCCCGTCCGTCCGGACCAGTCCGCGCACCGGATCACCGCTGCCGGCGCGGCGCCGATCCTGGTCGTGGGCACCCTGCGTGACCCGGCCACCCCGTACCCCTGGGCGCAGGCCCTCGCCGGGCAGCTCTCCTCCGGGCGGCTCCTCACCTGGGACGGCGACGGGCACACCGCGTACCACCAGGGCAGCACCTGCATAGAGAGCGCTGTCGACACCTACCTGACACAAGGCCGGACACCACCCTCCGGCACGGTCTGCGTCTGACGGGCGGTGGCCGCCGTGCGGGCCACGGGTGTCCTGTCCGGCAGGCGCGGGCGCGTCGCGGCCGGGCTGCTGAGCGCCTGGCTGGTGCTGACGGCCTGTTCACCACAGCGCCCGCACCGGCCGGCGGGAGCCAAGCGGTCCGCGGCCGCGGCCGCGACCGCGCCCACTCCGGTCGGCTCCGCCGCCTCGGCGGCGGCGTCCGTGGCGGCGTCGGCGTCGGCGGCGGCGCCGGACGTGTCGCGCTACTACCGGCAGCGACTGGACTGGCGGCCCTGCCGGGAAGCGGCGTCGTTCCGGTGCACCTCGGTGACGGTGCCGCTGGACTACACCCGTCCGGAGCGCGGCGACATCCGGCTGGCGGTCGTCCGCCACCCGGCCACCGGGCCGCGCGCGGCCCGGCTCGGCTCGCTGCTGCTCAATCCCGGCGGACCGGGGGTGTCGGCGGTCGACGACGTCCTGTCCTTCGCCGACGGCTTCTCCCCCGCGCTACGCGCCGCGTACGACCTCGTCGGCGTCGACCCCCGCGGCGTGGGGCGCAGCGACCCGGTGGACTGCGGGACGGGCACCTCGCCGGCCGCCCTCGAGGCCGAGGAGGACGCCGTGGGGCCCGGGTCGGGCTACGCGCTGATCGCCGGTGCGTGCGCGCGGAGCGCCGGCCGGCTCCTGCCCCACGTCGGCACCCCCGACGCCGCCCGCGACATGGACGTCGTACGGGCGCTGCTCGGCGACAACCGGCTGGGCTTCCTCGGGTACTCCTACGGAAGCTATCTGGGGGCCACCTACGCGGAGCTCTTCCCCTCCCGCGTCGGCCGCATGGTCCTCGACGGCGCCGTCGACCCCGGCATGGACGCCTTCCGCGCCACCCTCGGCATGGCGCGCGGCTACCAGGTGGCCTGGGAGGCCTTCGCCGCCGACTGCGTCCCCCGCCCCGGCTGCCCGGTCGGCGGTTCGCTCCGGGACGCGGGGCGCGTCCTGGACGACCTGGTCGCCGAACTCGACGAAGCCTCCCGCGAAGGGGACGGCCGCGGTGTCCCGGCCACCGGCGACGATCTGCTCACCGCGGTCACCTCGGCACTCGCGACGGCGGCATGGGGCGGACTGCGCTCGCTGCTCCGCGAGGTGCAGGCGGGCGACGCCGCCACCCGGCGGCTGCTCCTCGGTACGGACGACGCCGGAGGACCGGGTGAGCAGTCCCTGGCGGCGATCAACTGCCTGAGCTCCGCGCTGGGTCCGCGCTCGACCGACGCGCAGACGCGTGCGGCCGTTCCCGAGTTCCGCCGTGCGGCACCCCAGTTCGGCGCCTACTACGCCGGGTTCCTGCCGATGTGCGCCCACTGGCCGGCCCGGCCGACCCAGGTGCCGCACCGCGTCAGCGCCCGCGGCGCCCCGCCCATCCTCGTCGTCGGCACCACCCGCGACCCCGCCACCCCCTACGACCAGGCCCGGGCCCTGGCCCGCCAGCTCTCCTCCGGCCGGCTCCTGACCTGGGACGGCGACGGGCACACCGCCTACCAGCAGGGCAGCCGCTGCGTCGACACCGCCGTCGACGACTACTTCCTGCACGGCCGGCTCCCGGCGGACGGCACCGTATGCCGCTGACGGGCACCGCGTCGGGGACGTCGCCGCGCACCACTTCGGCACGCGCCACTTCGGCACGCGCCACTTCGCGCGACATGGGAAAGGCAGGACGATGGACGCAGTCCGGCACACCGGCCACGGGCCCGGGAGGCGACGACGACGCGCGGCCGCGGCAGTGGGCGCCTGCACCCTGCTGGCGACCGCGTGTGCCTCCCTGCACGCCGGGAAGCCGCCCGCCGCGACCCACCTGGCGGCGGCCGGTGCGGCCCGCTCCGGGGACGGGCGGCCGGAGCCGGCCCGCCACTACGCGCAGCGGCCCACGTGGGAACCGTGCGAGGACGAGCCGTCCTACCAGTGCACGGTCATCGAGGCGCCGCTGGACTACGCCCGCCCCGAGTCGGGCGACATCACCCTGGCGGTCACCCGCCTGAGGTCCACGGGGACCCCCTCGGAACGCATCGGCTCGCTGCTGTACAACCCCGGCGGTCCCGGGGACTCCGCCGTCGGCGGCCTGCGGGAGATCGCCGGGGACTTCTCCCCCGCGATGCGCGCCGCCTACGACCTGGTCGCCGTCGACCCGCGCGGTGTCGGCGCCAGCACCCCGCTGGAGTGCGGCACCGCCGCGCCGGCGACCGTCACCGGCTCCCGTGCGTTCGCCGGCGGGAAGCCGGACTTCGAGGCACTGGACGAAGCGCGCGAGGAGACCGCCGACGCGTGCCTACGGCACTCCGGCCGGCTGCTGCCGCACGTCGGCACCCCGGACGCCGCCCGCGATCTGGACCTGGTGCGCGCCCTCGTCGGCGACGACCGGCTGCACTACCTCGGCTTCTCCTACGGCACCTACCTCGGCGCCACTTACGCCGGACTCTTCCCCTCCCGCGTGGGCCGCATGGTCCTCGACGGCGCCGTCGACCCGACGATCGAGGATTACCGCCGTTTCCTGGATCCCGCACACGGCTACCAGGTGGCCTGGGAGGCCTTCGCCGCCGACTGCGTCTCCCGCCCCGGCTGCCCGGTCGGCCGCTCCGCCGCGGAGGCGGGCCGGGTCCTGGACGCCCTGGTGGCCCGTCTCGACCGGAACCCGCGGCAGGAGGGCAAGGACGTCGCCCTCACGGGGGACGATCTGCTCCGCATCGTCCTGACGGCGCTGAAGAAGCCCGCGTGGGGCGAACTGCGCCTGGCACTGGGAGAGGTGGTCGCCTCGGCCGGCGACAACGCCGCCCTCCAGAGGCTCTCGGCCGCGCAAGAGGACGCCGTCGCCGACGTGGGGTTCACGGCGGTCAGCTGTCTGAGCGCGGCGCTGGGACCCGTGTTCACCCCCGCGCAGGCGGAGGCGCTGGTCCCCGCGTTCCGACGTGCCTCGCCCCAGTTCGGGGCGTACTACTCCGCGCTGCTCACCACCTGCGCCCACTGGCCCGTCGGCCCGGCCCGCCCGGCTCGGGCCTTCCCGGCCCCGCCCACCGCGCCGATCCTGGTCGTCGGCACCCTGCGCGACCCGGCCACCCCGTACTCCTGGGCGCAGGCGCTCACCCGGCTGTTCCCCTCGGCCCGGCTGCTCACCTGGGACGGCGACGGGCACACCGCCTACCTTCAGCCTGGAAGCGCCTGCGTCGACGCCGTGGTCGACCGGTACCTGCTCGGCGGCGGGCTCCCGCCCGCGGGCACCGTCTGCCCCTGAGGCCCCACCGAGGCGCGCTCCCCCATACGGCCGGGGGGGGGAGCGCGCCTCGGGTCGGCCGGCTCAGCCGCGGCGGCCGTTGCCTCCGCCGAGTCCCTTGTCGAGCCCGGCACGGCGCAGGGCGTCGGCCATGGCACCGCCGGGGGCCGGGCGGTCACGGTCGCCCCGGGACTGGCGGGGCGGGTTGCCGCCCCGGCGGTCGGGACGGGGGCCGCGCTCCTGGCGTTCGGGACGCTGACCGCGCTCCTGGCGGCCGCCGCCGGCGTTGCCCTTGGCCGCGCCCGCCTCGTCCTCCAGGCGCAGGGTGAGGGAGATGCGCTTGCGCGGGATGTCGACGTCGAGCACCTTGACGCGGACGATGTCGCCGGGCTTGACGACCTCGCGCGGGTCACTCACGAAGTTCCTGGACATCGCCGAGACGTGCACCAGACCGTCCTGGTGGACGCCGACGTCCACGAAGGCGCCGAAGGCCGCGACATTGGTGACGACGCCTTCCAGGACCATGCCGGGCTCGAGGTGCTTGAGCTCCTCCACGCCCTCCTTGAAGGCGGCGGTCTTGAAGGCGGGCCGCGGGTCGCGTCCGGGCTTCTCCAGTTCGGACAGGATGTCGCTGACGGTCGGCAGACCGAAGGTGTCGTCGACGAACTCCTGCGGCCTCAGCCCCCGCAGCACCGTGGAGTTGCCGATGAGCGCCTTGATGTCGGTGCCCGCCGCCGTGCTCATGCGCCGTACGACGGGATAGGACTCGGGGTGCACGCTGGAGGCGTCCAGCGGGTCGTCGCCGTCGGGGATCCGCAGGAAGCCGGCGCACTGCTCGTACGCCTTCGGGCCGAGCCGGGCCACGTCCTTCAGGGCGGTGCGCCGGCGGAACGGGCCGTTGGTGTCCCGGTGGGCGACGATGTTGGCGGCCAGGCTCTCGGTGATCCCGGAGACCCGGCGCAGCAGCGGCACGGAGGCGGTGTTGACGTCGACGCCGACGCCGTTCACACAGTCCTCGACGACCGCGTCGAGCGAGCGCGAGAGCTTCACCTCGGACAGGTCGTGCTGGTACTGGCCGACGCCGATCGACTTGGGGTCGATCTTGACGAGTTCGGCGAGCGGGTCCTGGAGGCGGCGGGCGATGGAGACCGCGCCCCGCAGCGACACGTCGAGGTCGGGCAGCTCGGCAGAGGCGTAGGCGGAGGCGGAGTACACCGAGGCGCCGGCCTCCGAGACGACGGCCTTGGTGAGCTTCAGCTCCGGGTGGCGCTTGACGAGATCCGCGGCAAGCTTGTCGGTCTCGCGCGAGGCGGTGCCGTTGCCGATGGCGACGAGGTCGACCTTGTGCGCGGCGGCGAGCCGGGCGAGCGTCGCGATGGAGGCGTCCCACTGGTTGCGCGGCACGTGCGGGTAGATGGTGTCGGTGGCGACGACCTTGCCCGTCGCGTCGACCACGGCCACCTTGACGCCGGTGCGGAAGCCCGGGTCCAGGCCCATGGTGGCGCGCGTGCCGGCGGGGGCGGCGAGCAGCAGGTCGCGCAGGTTGGCGGCGAAGACCCGGACCGCCTCGTCCTCGGCGTCCTGGCGCAGCTGGACGCGCAGGTCGAGGCCCAGCCGTACGAGGAAGCGGGTGCGCCAGGCCCAGCGCACGCTGTCGCCGAGCCACTTGTCGGCGGGACGGCCGCGGTCGGTGATGCCGAAGTGGTGGGCGATCTTGCGCTCGAAGGTGGAGGGGCCCTCCTCGACGGGCTCCTCCGGCTCCATGGTGAGGTCGAGGACCTCCTCCTTCTCGCCGCGCAGCATGGCGAGCACACGGTGCGAGGGGAGCTTGGTGAACGGCTCGGCGAAGTCGAAGTAGTCCGCGAACTTCGCGCCCTCCTCCTCCTTGCCCTCGCGCACCTTGGCGACGAGCCGGCCCCGCTCCCACATCCGGGTGCGGAGTTCACCGACGAGGTCGGCGTCCTCGGACCACCGCTCGGTGAGGATCGACCGGGCGCCCTCCAGCGCCGCCGCGGCGTCGGCGACGCCCTTGTCGGCGTCGACGAAGCCGGCGGCCTCGGTCTGCGGGTCCAGGGACGGATCACCGACGAGGCGGTCGGCGAGCGGCTCCAGGCCCGCCTCGCGGGCGATCTGCGCCTTGGTGCGCCGCTTGGGCTTGTAGGGCAGGTAGATGTCCTCGAGGCGGGCCTTGGAGTCCGCGGCGAGGATCTGCGCCTTCAGTGCGTCGTCGAGCTTGCCCTGGGACTCGATGGACTCCAGGATCGCGGCCCGCCGCTCGTCCAGTTCGCGCAGGTAGCGCAGGCGCTCCTCGAGCGTCCGCAGCTGGGCGTCGTCGAGACCGTCCGTCGCCTCCTTGCGGTACCGGGCCACGAACGGCACGGTCGCACCGCCGTCGAGCAGCTCGACTGCCGATGTGACCTGACCTTCCCGTACGCCGAGTTCCTCGGCGATCCTGCGCTCGACCGAGACCGTTGTCGTCACGATGTGCGACCTGCTTTCTGGCTGGACTACCGGTGCATTATTGCGGAGCCCGGCCGTCCGGCCGCGAGCCTGGGCCTATGCCGCGCCGGAGTCGGCGCCGGAGTCCGGGCCGCAGTACGCGCCGGGGTCCGGTCCGAGACGCTTCTCGAACCAGTGGTCGGCGTAGCGTTCTCCGTTGTAGTCGGCGATCTCGCGGTAGCCCAGCTTCGCGTACAGGGTCCGTGCCTCGACCAGGTCGGCCCGCGTGTCCAGGCGGATCACATCCGCGCCCAGGTGATCGCGCGCCGCGCGCTCCGCCGCCCCCACCAGCAGCGCGGCCCCGCCGGTGCGGCGGGCCGCCGGGGCGACCCAGACACGGCGGAGTTCGGCGACGCCCGGGGCGAGGAGACGGACGCCCGCGCACCCGGCCGGGCGGCCCCCGTGCCGGCCGACGAGGAAGCGCCCGCAGGCGCCGGAGAGGTCGTCACTGGTGTGCTCGGTGAGCAGGTCGTCGATCTCGCCCCGGGTCATCGGCCTGCCGTAGTAGCGGCTGACGATGTCGTCGTAGTACCTCCACAGCAGGTCCTTCGAGACGGGGTCGTCAACGGCGAGCGGGGCGATCTCCCATTGGGGCGAAGCGTGGACGTTCGGTCGCGGTACGGTCACGCGGCCCATCGTGGCAGCACCCGCCGTCGCTATCCTCCGAATATTCGTTGGCACGTCAACGACGTACGGGGGCACGACATGACGCGGCACGCCGCGCGGAAGAGCCATCCCATCGCCACGGCGGACCAGTCCTGCAACGGCGTCCTGGTCTTCGACCCCGAGGCCGCCGACTGGTCGGGACCCGCCGCCGTGACCTGGCGCTGGAGTGCGCCGGGCGGGGCCGGCACGAGCTGGCAGCACCTGTCGGACGTGCGGCTGCGCAGGACGCAGGCGTACGGGCGGGTGGTGCTCGTGGCCGCGTCCGGCGGCCGGGCGGCGATGGTGCGCGAGGACACCGGGGCGATCGTGTGGCAGACGGTGACCCCGGCCGACAGCCCGCACGCGATCGAGCGCATCCCGGGCGGGGTGATCGTGGTGGCCTCCGGGGCGCCCGGGCGGCTGCGGCTGTACGCGGACACCGAGCAGAGCGCGCCGTTCCGCACGGTGCCGCTGCCGAGGGCGCGCGGTGTGCTGTACGACCCGGAGCACGGGGCGCTGTGGGCGATCGGCGCCGGGCGGCTGGTGCGCTACACGGTGTCGGGCCGGGGCGCGGCGACCACGCTGACGGAGCACAGCGCCGTCCGCTTCGAGGGCGAGGGCCGTGATCTGCAGCCGGTGTACGGCGAGCCGGGGTCGCTGTGGTTCACCGACACGTACGGGGTGTACCGGCTGGACGTCGCGACCCGCAGGTACCGGCAGGTGGACGGGGCGAGCTGGGTGAGCGCGTACACCAGCCAGCCGACCGGGACGCGGATCCGGGCCCGTTCGCAGGCGGCGGGGCCCCGCGGCTGGGGCGGGCCGACGGTCGAGTTCCTCGACGCCGACGGAACGCCGGAGTACGCGCGGACCCGTCCCGGTGCGGAGTTCGCCACGGTGCGCCTGTGGACCCCGGACTTCCGCTGAGGCGGACGCGACGAGGCGGGCCGGGTCGCGACAGAGCGGGCCGGGGCGGGGACCCGCCCCCGGGCCGCAACCCGGGCATGTAATGATCAGATGTACTTGCCCCTGCCACCTTTCCTGCGGCCGACGCCCGACCGGGCGCCGCGCCCCCGGCCGGCCCCGGTGCGCCAGCACCCGGCCGGCCGGCACCCACGCACACGCCCCCGGAGGCTTCGCTCCCATGGAATACCGCCATCTCGGCCGTAGCGGCCTGGTCATCAGCGAGATCGCGTACGGCAACTGGCTCACCCACGGCTCGCAGGTGGAGGCGGACGCCGCCACGGCGTGCGTGCGCGCGGCACTGGACGTCGGCATCACCAGCTTCGACACCGCCGACGTCTACGCGGGCACGCGCGCCGAGTCCGTCCTCGGTGAGGCGCTGAAGGGCGAGCGCCGCGAGGGCATCGAGCTCTTCACCAAGGTCTTCTGGCCGACCGGTCCGGGCCGCAACGACCGCGGGCTGTCGCGCAAGCACATCATGGAGTCGATCGCCGGCTCGCTGCGCCGCCTGCAGACCGACTACGTCGACCTGTACCAGGCGCACCGGTACGACGTGGACACCCCGCTCGAGGAGACGATGGAGGCGTTCGCCGACGTCGTCCACTCGGGCAAGGCCCTCTACATCGGCGTCTCCGAGTGGCCGGCCGAGCAGATCCGGCGCGCCCACGCCATGGCGCGGGAGCTGCGCATCCCGCTGGTGTCGAACCAGCCGCAGTACAACGCCCTGTGGCGGACCATCGAGGGCGAGGTCATCCCGGCCTGCGAGGAACTGGGCATGGGCCAGATCGTCTTCTCGCCGATCGCGCAGGGCGTGCTGACCGGCAAGTACCGGCGGGGGCAGGAGCCCCCGGCGGGCTCGCGTGCCACCGACGACAAGGGCGGCGCGGGCATGATCTCGCGGTGGATGCGCGACGACGTGCTCGACGCCGTCCAGCGGCTCCAGCCGCTCGCCGCGGAGGCCGGGCTGTCCCTGGCCCAGCTGGCGGTGGCGTGGGTGCTGCAGAACTCCAACGTCTCGGCGGCCATCGTCGGCGCCTCCCGTCCGGAGCAGGTCGCGGAGAACGCCGAGGCGGCGGGCGTCGTCCTGGAGAAGGAGCTGATGGCGCGCATCGAGGAGATCCTGGAGCCGGTCGCCGAGACCGACCCCAAGCGGGTCCACGAGAACGTCCCTCCGCACCGCTCCTGAGCGGTGCGCCCCGGCCCCGCGGTCCGCACGGACCGCGGGGCCGGGGCACGGGTGCGCGTCAGGCGGTGTGGCAGTGGCCCTCGCCCCGCGGGGTCTCCTTGGGGAGGTCGAGCGAGGGGTTGCGGTCGAAGAAGCCGGTCGGCTTGAGGGTGAACCCGCTGTGGTCGACGGGCATGACCGGCCACTCCTCCAGCCGCGGCAGGTGGGTGGGGCCGAAGGTGTGCCAGACGGTCAGCTCGGTGTCCTCCAGCGACTCGCCTCCCGCGGTCCACAGGGGCAGTCCGGCGCCGCCCGCGTTCTGGTTGGGGTAGTCGCCCGCGGGGAAGCGCCGCTCGGGGCGGTGCCGGGTGACCCACACGTGCTTGGTGCCGTAGGCCATGCGCCGGGCGACCGCCGAGTCGGGCTGGGCGAGCACGACCGGGCCGGGCTGCGGCACGAGGGTGTACGCCACGGGCTTGCCCATGCGGTTGAGGGAGCCGGGGTTGGTGATCCGCCAGCGGCGGCCCGCCAGCGGGTCGGCGAGGCGGCCGCCCTCGGCGCTGTCGGCGAGCGGGGTCACCCGGGTGGTGAAGACGTTGCCGTTGGGGTTGTCCGGTCCGCTCGGGACGGGGACGACGTCCACCTCCTCCACCGTGTTGGCGTGGCCGTCGACCGCCGCGTCCAGCCGTACGCAGAACAGGTGCTGGTGGAACGGGGCGAGCAGGCCGGGAGCGACCTCCGTGCCGACCGCGTCGGCGGTGCCGGGCTCGACGGCGGAGGTCTGAACGATGCCGGTGGACTTGGCCTCGAAGGCGATCGTGCCGTCCTGGTGGAAGTACCAGTAGAAGCCGTAGTCGTAGTTGCCCACGGTGGCGATGTAGGAGACGACCAGGCGGCGCGCGCGGCGGCTCTCGGCGGCCATGTCGTTGAAGATGTCGGTGTGCTTCCACAGGAGGCCGTAGTCCTCCTCGTGGATGCAGATGGCGTTGGGCAGCGTCTCGGGGTTGCCGAGGTCGTCGGAGAGGACGGCGTCGAGGTAGGTGATCTCGCCGAGGCAGTCGCAGCCCAGCTTCAGGGCGTTGGCGTTGCGGCCCAGCGAGTACTCGCCGGCGTCGAGGAAGGCGACCCAGTTGCGGTCGTCGCCGGGCTCGGCGTAGGCGACGGCCATCTCGGCCAGGGAGGCGCGGTGCAGCACGGGACGGACGCGGTCGCCGTCCTCGTGGGCGATCTGGTGCAGGACCAGGCCCTCGCGGCCGTTGAAGTCGATGCGGAAGCGCCACTTCTGCCAGGTCAGCAGGCGGCCGCTCAGGGCGAAGGACGGCCCCTCCGGCTGGGTGATCTCCAGCGGGCGCAGATCGGTGCGGGCCGGGCCGTTGAACTCGGCCTCGTAGCGGCCGCATTCGGTGGGAATCGGCACGGCGCCGGTGTCGATGAGGCGGACGACCTTGCGCTCGATGACGTCGACGTCGGCGACGAGCCCGGCGACCGGGTGCGCCCAGGGGCTGTCGGAGGCGTCGCAGCGCAGCCAGGTCAGGGAGCGCATCAGGCGGGCGCCGGGGCGGTCCTCGAAGCGCAGCGGGCCTGCGCCGAGGGGGGCGGCGACGGCGAGGTCGAGGTCGGTGACGCCGCGCTCGGCCATGGCCTTGCGCCAGCCGGGATCGGCCTTCACGACCTGCTCGACGATCTCGTACTCCTCGAAGGTGACCGGCGGCTGGCCCTCCTGCTCGGTGTCGAGTGCGCGGTGGGCGACGACGGCGCCCGCGGTGACGTCGACCAGCGCCTCGGCGGCGGCGCCGGTGACCGAGTCGAGGAGGGTGACGCGCAGCCGGCGTACCACAGGGTCCCCGTCGCGGTGGGCGTCGGCGGTGTGCCGGTCGGGCTCGTCGAGGAGGACCAGGGGGAAGCGGGTCGCGTCGGTGACCCTGCCCTCCTCGGCCAGGATGCGGCGGGCGGCGGAGATCTCGTCGGCGGTCAGCGGGTCGAGGGGGTGGGGTGCGGCGGGCGCGGCGTCTGCGTCGGTGTGGCAGCAGGAGGACATGGGACAACCCTCTTGTACGTGAGTCGTTGCGCTACGGGGCACTGCGGACCCGGCACCGGCCCGCCGCTCCCCGGCGGTGGGGGCGGCGGGCCGGACGGGGTCAGGAGGCGGCGGTCTCCGCTTCGGTGTCCGTGGTCTCACGGGCCTGCTCGATCCGGAACGCCTCGTTGCCGAGGCCGATGCGGGCGTGCATCTCGGGACGCGTGGAGCGCAGGACCAGGCCGTAGCCCAGGCCGCCGACGACGGTGACACCGATGATGCCGGGCAGCATCCAGGAGACGGCGGAGCCGGCGCCGGCGACCAGGACGTCGAAGTCCTTGACCGCGTAGACCGCGATGACGACCAGCGCGATGCCCGCCAGAGCGGAGGCCGCGATCCTCGGCGCCTGGGTGCGCAGCGCGCCGCGCCGGACGAAGTAGCCGATGACCGCGAAGGCCGTGGTGGCCAGCAGCACGATGATGCCCAGGGCGCCGACGTTGCCGCCCCAGGTGAAGAGCTTGAGCACGGGCGCGGTCGGGTCGTGGTCGGCGGCTCCGCTGCTGTCGGTGACGGCGAAGGCGACGACGGCGACGAGGGAGATGACGGTCTGCAGCAGCGAACCGTGGGCGGGGGCACCGCTCTTGGGGTTGGTACGCCCGAAGGCGGGGGGCAGCAGGCCCTCGCGGCCCATGGCGAAGGCGTAGCGGGCGACGACGTTGTGGAAGCTGAGCAGGCAGGCGAACATGCCGGTCACGTACAGGACGTGGAGGACGTCGGTAAAGGTGGCGCCGATGATCGACTCGCTGAGCCCGAACAGCAGCCCGGGACCCTGCTTCTGCGACTGGCCGACGATCTGCGACGGACCGGTGGCCACGCTCAGCGCCCAGGAGCTGATGGCGAAGAAGACCGCGACGAAGGTGACGGCGAGGAAGGTCACCCGGGCGACGAGCACCTGCGGCCGGCTGGTCTCCTCGGCGTAGACGGGGGGCTGCTCGAAGCCGACGAACGCGGCGATGCACAGGCACAGCGCCGTACCGAGCCCGGCGCCGCTGAGAGTGCCCGGGTCGAAGGCGTGCAGCGACAGTCCCTCCTTGCCGGGGTTGCCGATGGCGGCGACGTCGAAGATGACGACCAGGGTGATCTCGATCAGCAGCAGGACGCCCAGGACCTTGGCGTTGAGGTCGATCTTCAGCCAGCCGAGCGCGCCGACCACGAGGACGCCCAGGACTGCCGGTATCCACCAGGCGACCGTGGTGTGCAGGTAGGTCTCGAACAGTCCGGAGATCTCGAAACCGAACAGGCCGTAGACGCCGAACTGCAGGGCGCTGTAGGACACGAGCGCGACGAGCGACGCGCCGGCGCCCGCGGTGCCGCCGAGGCCGCGCGCAATGTAGGCGTAGAAGGCGCCCGCGTTGTGCACATGGCGGCTCATCTCGGCGTATCCGACGCTGAAGAGGATGAGCACCAAGCCGAGGATCACGAACAGCAGCGGCTGCCCGATGATGCCCATGACTCCGTACGCGGTGGGCATGACGCCCGCTACAACCATGAGCGGGGCGTTGGCGGCGACCACGGACAGGAGCAGGCCGGGCATGCCGAGCCGGTCGGCCCGCAGGGCTCTCTCCTCGCCCTTGAACGTGCTGATCCCAGGGTTGTTGCCCGTCAGCATGATGGTTCCTTCCTTGGAGGGGTGATGGTGTGCTGGTGCGTCATGTGAGCGGGCCCTACGGGGAGCCGGGGCCGAGGACGGCCTCGCGCGCGGCGCGGAAGGCCTTCTTGGGGTCGCGGTCCGGATAGGCCCACGGGATGCGGGTGGCGTGTACGCCGATCCGGTTGAACAGGGCCGCGGCCTCGGCGGTGCGGCCCTGCAGGTACTGCGCGTGGACGAGGAAGTTGAGGTCGAGGTGGAGGCGCGGGTGGTCGTGCCCGTCGCCGTCGAACTCCAGCCACCAGTCGAAGCCCCGCTTGAGCGCCTGCCGGGCCCGCCATCCGTCCCAGTGCCCGGAGGCCGCGGGGTCGGCGGGCAGGGTGCCGGCGGTGGCCTGGACGCGATACAGCTCCGCGTGCGCGACGACCGGGAGGACGGCCAGCGGTGAGCCGGCGGGCGCCTCGCCGACGGCCCAGTCCACGAACTCGTACACCTCGTGGAAGGCGCCGCCGTCCGCGGCCGCCTGGGGGCGCTCGGCGAGGCAGGCCGTCATCAGGTGGTGCCCGTGGTGGTGGCTGCGGTGGCGGCCGCGGACCTGGTCGAAGGCGCGTATCTGCTCGTCGTCACTGCCGGTGTGGCGGGCCAGGATCAGCAGGCAGAGCCACGGGGTGGGGTCGGCCGGCGTGAGCGCGGCGGCGGCGAGGCAGGCCTCGCGGGCCTGTTCGGGCTTCTCCTTGCCGGCGACGGCACGGAACACCGTCGCGGAGGCCAGCAGCGCGGCCGCGTCGGAGCTGCCGGGTTCGGCGAGTTGCCACTCGCGGGCCCAGGTGGCGCTGGCGCCGCCCTCGCCGAGGACGACCAGGCGGTGCCCGCGGCGGTCCCAGTCGTCGCCGGTCTCGGCGAGCAGGCTGCGGGCGGCCGTCCAGCGTCCCTGGGCGAGCGCGGCGCGGGCGTCGGCCAGTGGCTCGTCGTCCAGGGCAGGATCGAACCGCAGGTCGTCCCGGGAGCGGGAGAAACCGAACGGGGGTGGAGGAGGAGTCATCCTCGGGGTGCCTCCACGGCGCGCACGTGAGGTCCGGCCCGGGGCGGGGCTTCCCGTTCGGCGTCCGGTGATCGCTTGATCACACAAAGCCAACCGGTATGAGCAGGTCCACTTCAAGTCTGGTTCTGTTGTCTCGATGTAGTCCCGCACGTGTGTCCGAGCACGGGCGGGCGCCGCGGGACACGGAACGGGACGGATCGCGGCGATCGCCTGCGCGGCACACGCCGCGCCTGATATTCGAACGTACGAATATGAGACGAAGGAGCATCGCCGTGGCGGACGACACCGCGCCGGCACCGCCTCATCCCCTGGCGTCCGTACGGCGCAGCCACGGCTGGAGCTATCAGGACCTCGCTCGGGTCGTCGCCGACAACGCCCGTGCCCTGGGCGTGCCCATGGCGGCCCGGCGGGAGAAGGTGTGGCGCTGGGAACACTGGGGCGTGGTGCCGGAGAGGGACAGCCAGCGCGCCCTCGCCCGGGCGCTGGGCGTACCGCCACGGGAGGTCGACGCCCGCCCGTGGCCCGGCTGGTTACCGACGTTCGACGGCATCCCCGACGGGCTGCCGTGGACCCGGGCGGGCGGTCTCGACGCGCTGGACGCCCTGCTGGACGGCGGGGGACGCGATCCGCGGAGCCACCCCGTGCTGGAGGGACGGCGGTTCCGCGACGCCGTCACCGACTGGAGCGCCGCGACGGACGGCGCGCGGGGCAGCGGGCCGTCGCCGGGCGGCGCGGGAGCGGTCGCCGACCGGGAGGGGCCGGCGGCCGACGAGGAGACCGTGGCCTGGCTGGAGCGCGGTGTGCTCGGCCTGCGCCGGCTGGACGACCGGTTCGGCGGCGCGGCCGTGCGGCACCGGGTGGAGGCCGATCTGCGGATCGCCCTGGACCTGCTGCGCCGGGGGCCGTGCCGGGACGGACTCGACGCACGCCTGCTGCGCGCCGCCGCAGGGCTGGCCCAGCTGGGCGGCTGGTCCGCCACGGACTGCGGACGGCACGGGGCCGCCCAGCGGCACTACCTCACCGGACTGCGCCTCGCGCACGGCGCGGAGGACCGCCCGCAGGCCGCCAACCTGTGGGCGGGAATGAGCCTCCAGGCCGTGTTCGCGGGCCGCCACGACGACGCCCTCGCCGCGGCCCGGGCCGCGGAGTCCGCGGCGGCGGGGGCGACCTCGCGCACCCGCGCGATGCTCGCCACCCGCCGGGCCCGGGCCCACGCGGGACTCGGCGAGGACTCGGCGTGCCGCAGGTCGTTGGAGGAGGCGGGGCGGCTGCTGGACACCGCGCCGGGCGACGACGACCCCTCGTGGATCTACTGGTTCGACGAGGCGGAACTGTGCGCGCAGAGCGGGATCGCGCTGCTGGACCTCGGCCGTGCGGAGGAGGCCGCCCCGTTGCTGGAGAAGGCGCTGGCGATCCAGGATCCCCTCTACCGGCGCGACCGCACGCTCTACACCGCGCGTGCCGCGCTCGCCCGCGCCCTGACCGGCGACCTCGGCACCGCCCGCGCCCTGACCGGGGACGCCGTGGAACTCGCCCGGGACTGCGGGTCCCCCCGGGTGGCCATCGCCGTCGAGCAGGCCAGGACGGCGCTGTCGGCGGCCCGTTAACGATCCGTCCCTGCCGGACCGACCGGTGCCGCCGTCGCGGCGCGGGTCACCCGGGCCCGCCGCCGGCAGCGGGCCCGGGTGACGTACTCGGGGGCCGCGCTCACCGCGATCCGGCCGTGCTCCACGAGGCCGTCCGGCGCCCCGCGTGCGAACCCCGGGCCAGATGACCGCAGTCGGCGTGGTGGCCGCGGGCGCGGTGCGCCGGAGGCGGTCTGGTGCGGTGCCGCGCGGTGGGCTAGGTTGCCGCGCCATGACGCCGATGGGGACGATGAGACGGGTGTGGACGGCCGTGCTGTGCGGGGCGGCGCTCGCCGCGCTGACGGCGGTCCCGGCCCGCGCGACGGGTGAACGGCCCGGTCCGCGCTGGGAACTGAAGGAGACCGGCAGCACGGCGCGCTTCCGCGGGCTGGCGGCGGTCGGCAGGGACACCGCCTGGGTGGCCGGTTCCGAGGGCACGGTGCTGCGCACGGTGGACGGCGGACGCCACTGGGCGGACGTGTCGCCGCCCGGTGCCGCCGAGCTGCAGTTCCGTGACATCGAGGCGTTCGACGCGCGGCGCGCGGTGGTGCTGGCGATCGGCGAGGGCGAGGCGTCCCGCGTGCTGCGCACCCAGGACGGCGGCGTGACCTGGACGGAGACCTTCCGCAACACCGACCCCCGGGCCTTCTACGACTGCGTCACCTTCTTCGACGACCGGCACGGCCTCGCCGTCAGCGACCCGGTCGACGGCAGGTACCGGATGCTGTCCACCGCTGACGGGGGCCGCAGTTGGCGGGTGCTGCCCTCCGCCGGCATGCCGCCCGCGCTCGCCGGCGAGGCCTCCTTCGCGGCGAGCGGTCAGTGCCTGGTGAGCCGTGGCCCGCGCGACGTGTGGCTGGCGACCGGCGGGGCGTCGCAGGCCCGTGTCCTGCACTCCCGCGACCGGGGGCTGACCTGGACCGTGGCGGCGTCCACGCTGCCCGCCGGCGACCCGGCCAAGGGCGTGTTCGCACTGGCCTTCCGCGACGCGCGGCACGGGATCGCCGTGGGCGGGGACTACCGCCCCGACCAGGCCTCCCCCGAGGCCGCCGCGGTGTCCCGCGACGGCGGCGCGACCTGGTCCGGTTCCGGACGTCCCCCCGCCGCCTACCGTTCGGGCGTGACCTGGCTGCCGCACTCCTCGCGCGCGGCGATCGCGGTGGGCCCGTCCGGCAGCGACCTGAGCCTGGACGGCGGCCGGACCTGGCGGACGTTCGACACCGGGTCCTACGACACCGTCGACTGCGCCCCGGACCTGGGCTGCTGGGCCGCCGGCGAGCAGGGCCGCGTCGCGCGCCTCGGGATCGGCCGCGGCGGGGCGGCCACCGCGTGACCCGCTCCCGGTGAACCGCAGACGCCGCAAGAAGCTCAGCCGGGCCCTGGTGACCGCGGCGGGGAGCGGCGCCCTCCGTACCGCCCGGGAGCTGCTGCGCCGGGGGGCGTCCCCCGAACACGCCGACCCGGACGGCACGACCCCGCTCTACGCGGCCTCGGTGAGCGGCGCGGCAGCAGTGGCCGCGCTGCTCCTGGCGGCGGGAGCGCGGCCGGACACCGAGAGCGGCCACGGCGACGAGGGCACACCGCTGTGCGCCGCCGCCTGCTGGGGCCACGAGGAGACGGTGTGTCAGCTGCTGGCCCACGGCGCGGACCCCGGGCTGCGCGAGGACCACGGCACGGGGCTCACCCCGCTGGAATGGGCGGAACGCGGCCCGCACCCGGGGACGGCGGAGCTGCTGCGCGCGGCGGCGGCGCGGAGGGCGCCCGCCGGGCAGGGGTGAACGCGCACGCGCCGGTACGGAGCCTCCGGGGCTCCGTACCGGCGCGTGACCGGTCCCGCGGGTCAGGCGACCGGGCGGACGCGCCCCCGACCACGGGTGAGGCTGTAGCCGGCGACGCCCGCGAGCGCGGCGAGCACGCCTCCGGCCGCGGTCCAGATCCAGCGGTCGGACCACCAGCCGCCGCCCCAGCCGTCCTCGGGCTGGGCCAGACCCGCCGGCACCGGGGAGGCGCTGGGGTCGGCCTCGTCGTCCGCCGCCTCGTCGGACTCCTCCGTGGCGGAGGCGGAGGGCACGGCATTGGGGTCGAGGGTGGCCCCGGCCTTGGCGACGGGGGTGAGCGGGGCGGCGAGTTCACCGTCGACGGCCTTGGAGCCGCCCGCGTCCGTCGAGGTGGTGCCGATCTGCGCCTGGACGGGCAGACCGAGGTCCTGGTCCGGGAGCCGCAGCACGGTCAGCCGGATGTAGTAGGCGCCCGGCAGGGGGTCGTCGGCCCAGGCCTCGGACCACGCGCGGACGGTGCGCAGCCGGCAGCTCAGCTCCAGCTGGGTGTCCTGCGCGGACGCCGTCCTGGTCGGCTTGCCCGAGGCGCACGCCTGACGGCGGCGCAGGCCGTCGTAGACGTCGAGCTGCCAGGTCTGGTTGCCGTGCCGGGTCGCGGCCTCCGGCAGTGTGACGGTCGCGGAGACCGTGGGCACCTCGCCCGCGGCGGCGGGGAACACCCAGTACAGGTAGTCACCGGTGGAGGCACTGGCCGGGGTGGTCCGCACCCCCGGCCGGAGGTTGCCCGCGGTGCGGAACCCGGTGCCGGGCTGGACGGTCTCCTCGGTGGCGCCGGTGCCGCTCGCGCCCGGGCTGGGCGTGGCGTCGTCGGCCGCGGCGGTGCCCGCTCCGGCGGCGAACAGGGCCGCAACGGCGAGCAGTACGGCGGCCGCCCGGCGCGCCGTTCGGATGGTACGCATCAGTTGGTCCTCCAGACGGCGACGCGCCAGCGCGAGATCCAGCCCCACAGCACACCGGCGACCAGACCGGTCACGACCATCAGCGCCAGCAGCCACCAGCCGCGGCCCAGGCCGAAGGAGGCGACGTCGGAGGGCTCGTCGGGCGAGGAGACCAGGTCGACGCTGAGTTCGAGCGGCAGGCCCGGGGTGCGCTTGACGGCGTCGGGGGCGGAGAAGGAGTTGCTGACCTCGATGCACACGGTGCGGGCGGTCACGGCGTCGGAGTCGTCGCGTTCGGGCCAGGCGTAGCGCAGGCCGGACGAGATGACGTCGGTGCGTCCGCTGCTCGCCTCGGAACCCCGTACGAGTTCCCGGCCACCGCTGGTGACGGCCCGTACGAGGACGCCGTAGTCGCGGTTGACGGCGCGGTCGGCGCCGACGCTGACGGAGGCGCGCAGTTCCTGGCCGTCGGTGACGCTCACCCGGTACCAGCGGTGCTCGGTGAACGCCTCGCGGTCGCTGTAGACGCCGGCCCCGAGCAGCGGGGCGTCCCCGCAGCGGTCGGCGCCCTGGGTGACGGTGGGGGTGACGACCACGTTGTCGGCCGAGCGGTCGACGAGTTGCTTGATGCGGTCGGAGAGCTGGTCGGCGTGGTCGACGGCGGTGTAGGTGCCGCCGGTGGCCTCGGCGATGCAGCTGAGCTGCTCGCGGATCTTGGTGTTGGGCACCAGGCCGAGGGTGTCGACGACCAGGTGGGTTCCCTCGGCGGCGAGTTCGCGTGCGACCTCGCAGGGGTCGAGCGGCTGGCAGGTGTCCTCGCCGTCGGTGATGAGCACGATGCGGCGGGTGCCGTCGCCGCCGGCGAGGTCCTTGCCCGCGGCCTGCAAAGCGGGGCCGATCGGCGTCCATCCGGTGGGGGCGAGGGTGGCGACCGCCGTCTTGGCCTCGGTGCGGTCGACGGTGCCGACCGGGTAGAGAGCCTCGGTGTCCCTGCAGCCGACCTTCTTGTCCTTGCCGGGGTAGTTGGCGCCGAGGGTGCGTATGCCGAGCCGTACCTCGTCCGGTACGGCGTCGATGACCTCGTTGAACGCCTGCTTGGCCGCCGACATGCGGGACCTGCCGTCGATGTCGTTGGCGCGCATCGAACCGCTGACGTCGAGCACCAACTCGACCTTGGGGGGCTCGGGAGCGGTCTCCGGCCCGTCGTCCGCGGCGGCCGGCGCCGCGGCCGGGAAGAGCGCGGTGGCGAGGGTGGCCGCGAGGCCGCAGAGCCCCGCCGCCAGCCGTTTGCTTATGATCATTGGCGGATCCTATGGAAGATCCGCCGCCGCCCCCAACTCGGCCCGGCCCGCTCCTCCCTGGCCCTCCCCGAAGCGGCCCGGGACACGGCGCGGAGCAGCGGGCGTCCGCCGTCACCTCTCTCGTCCGGCTCGGCCGACCGGCCTGACGGCCCGTCACATCGGGCGCCCACCCCGCTGCCGCCACCTGCGGGACCGCGCCCGATCCGCCTCCCGAACCCATAGTGTCCTATTGACGATAAGGGGGGTCCCGTGGAAGGCTGACGTGGCATCACACCGGAGATCCCTTCTGAACCGGCAGCCCCGGAATGCCCCGGAGCCGCCGCGTTCGGCCAGGACCGCGCTCGCCCCGGCACCCGCCGTTCGCCCCGTCCCGCATGTGCCGCCGGATCATTTGGAGGACGCCCGTGGCCCACGCCCCCGTACCCCATCCCCACCTGGACGCACGGGCCGCCGACCGGGCCGCCGGGGTGCTGCTCGGCGCGGCCGTGGGCGACGCGCTGGGTGTGCCGTACGAGTTCAAGGCGACGCTGCGTGAGGACCAGCGGCCGCGGATGATCGGCGGCGGCCTGGGTCCGTACGAGCCGGGCGAGTACTCCGACGACACCCAGATGCAGGTCTGCGTCGCCCAGGTGGCGGCGACCGGGGCGGACCTGCGCGGCCCCGAGGCCCTGGACGCGATCGCCGCCGGCTTCCAGCGCTGGCTGAGCGAAGGCGCCAGCGACGTCGGCAACCAGACCCGAACGGTTCTGGGCGCCGCCGGACGGCTGCCCGGAAGCCCCGCGGAAGCACTGCGGGAGGCCGCGCGCCGGTACGCCGCGGGGCACCGGCTCACCGCGGGGAACGGCTCGTTGATGCGGACCGGGATCGTGGCCCTCGCGCACCTCGGCGACCCCGCCGCGATGGCCGAGGCCGCCACCGCCGTCAGCGCGCTCACCCACCCCGACCCCGACTGCGCCGACGCCTGCGTCCTGTGGTGCTCCGGCATCCGCACCGCCGTACTGCACGGCACCTTCGACGGCGTCCGCGACGGCCTGACCCTGCTCCCGCCCGAACGCCGCCAGACATGGGCCGACCGGCTGGACGAGGCACAAACCCACCCCCCGCACCACTTCGCCAACAACGGCTGGGTCGTCCACGCGCTCCAGGCCGCCTGGTCGGCCATCACCCACACCACCGTCCCCGAACTGAACCCCGCCCAAGGCCACTTCCCCGCCCAGCACCTGCGCCACGCCCTGGAAGCGGCCGTGCGGGCCGGCACGGACACCGACACCGTCGCGGCGATCACCGGCGCCCTGCTCGGCGCACGCTGGGGCTGCTCCGCCATCCCCCTGGACTGGCAGCAGACCGTCCACGGCTGGCCGGCCCTGACCGCTCCGGACCTCGTCCGGCTGGCAGTGCTCACCGCCCGGAGCGGGAACGACGACAACACCGGCTGGCCCTCGGCACCCCGCCTGCCGGCCGCCGGCCACGCCGGCTTCGCCGTTCCCCACCCGCACGACAACGGGGTGATCCTCGGCAACCTGGCCCTGGCGCAGGGCGCCGAGCCGGTCGACGTCGACGCCGTGGTCTCGCTCTGCCGTGTCGGTTCGGACCCGCTCCTGCCCGGCGCCGACGTCGAGCAGGTCCGGGTCTGGCTGGTGGACAGCGAGGGAGCGAACGCCAACCTCCACCACGTCGTGGACCAGGCCGCCCGCCAGGTACTGCGGCTACGGCGGGAGGGCAAGCGGGTCCTGCTCCACTGCCATGCCGGGCAGAGCCGCACCCCGGCCGTCGCCGCCGTCTACAGCCACCTGGCCAAGGGCACCGACGCCGAGAGCGCGCTGCGGGATCTGCGCCGCGCGCTGACCGGTGGCTGGCACCTCGACGCGCACCCCGAACTCCGGTCCGCCGTCCACGATCTGACCACCCCCACGGTGCCCGCCTGAGCCCGGCTCGACCAGGGCGGCCGGGAGGCACCCGGTCCGGAACCCGCCGGGCGTCCGTCCTGAGACTTCCCCGGGGAGCGAGTACGCCTCGGGCCGGGAGGAGCACGGCCGGGGTCGCCGCCCCGGTGGGTGAGCCGCGCCCGTCCGTAACCCCAGGCCCGGATCCCGCGTGACACCGGGGCCGGGGCCGGGGCGGCGACCGTCCGGACGGTCCTGGCCGAGGGCCGCGCTCGGCGCCGACCCGCCACGGAGGAGCCGCCATCACGTCAGATGAGCCCGACGGCACGTCAACTGTGTCGGCGAACCGCGGCATGGCGCGTTCTGCACTTTGCAAAGCGTCGCCAACATGCTGTGCCGCGCCCTGACGTCATGACAAACTACGCGGGGATCAGCGGTGTTGGAGGAGATTGACCGTGACTGAAGCGCGGGCGGCAAGCGCTCCCACCGTACTGCGGGTGGTACTCGGCAGACGCTTGCAGGACCTCAGGGAGAGGGCCGGGCTCTCCTACGAGCAGGCGGCCCGCGCCCTGGACGTCACTCATGCCACGGTGCGCCGCATCGAGAAGGCCGAGGTGGGCCTGCGGATCCCGTACGTGGAGAAGCTACTCCTCACCTACGGCGTCACCGCGCCCGCCGAGATCGCCAACTTCCTGGAGCTGGCCCGCGAGGCCAACCGCCCGGGCTGGTGGCACCGCTTCCGCGACGTGCTCCCGGAATGGTTCAGCGCCTTCGTCAGCCTGGAGGGCTCCGCCGAGCTGATCCGCGCCTACGAGCCGCACTACGTCCCCGGGCTGCTGCAGACCCCGCAGTACGCGCAGGCCGTACTGCGCGCGGGCCGGCCGCACGCCCCGCAGGAGGAGATCGAGCGCGGCGTCGCGCTGCGGATGCAGCGGCAGGCGCTGCTCACCCGCGACGACCCGCCGCTGCTGTGGGTCGTGCTGGACGAGACGGTGCTGCGACGTCCCATCGGCGGGCCCGAGGTGATGCGCCGGCAGATCGACCGCTTGATCGAGGCGTGCGGGATGCCCCAGGTGCGGCTGCAGGTGCTGCCCTTCGCCTCGGGGCCGCACCCGGCGATGTACGGGCCGTTCCACATCTTCCGCTTCCCGCTGCCGGAGCTGCCGGACATCGCGTACGCGGAGAGCCTGATCGGCGCCGTCTACCTCGACGAACGCGAGGACGTCTCGCGGTTCCGCGAGGCCCTGGACCGGATGAGCGCCCAGGCGCTGCCCGCGGGCCCCACCCGTGAGTTCCTGGAGGAGGCACGGGACCGCCTGTGAGGGCGGGCGCCGTGCCGTCCACGGGTCAGCGGGTCAGCGGGTCAGCGAGGTCCACGGGTCAGCGCGGCATCGCGGCCAGCTTCGCCGCGAGGCTCTCCACGCGGTCACGCCAGACGTCCAGCGCGTGGGCGGCGGGCACCTCGGGCACACCGGTCTGGGTGAGGACGAGCCGCGCGCCGTGCCCGGTGCCCCGGGTCAGCTCCCAGCGTACGGTGCCCTCGTGGCGGCCGTGAAGGTCCCAGGGGTAGGCGAGCACCTGCTGCGGGCGCAGTTCGCTCACCGGCCCGGCGGCGAAGTCGCCCACGACGAAGCCGCGCGGCACGGGTCCGCCGACCTCGGGCGCGGCCACCCCGCCGAGCAGGGTCTTCCACACCGTCGCCACGGGCTGGGTCAGCTGCCGCTCGAAGCGGATCCGCCAGCCGACGGGCAGTTCCTCGGCGGCACCGCGGTCGAGGCCGAACTCCTTGACGTAGCGCTCGTGGGCCGCCTTCATGTCCCCCGGGCCGGGCACGGGCTCGCCGGCCAGTTCGGGGTCGATGCCGGCGATGCAGGCGTCCCAGCCGGCCGCGAAGCTGGCGGCGCCCGGGCGGTCGGCGAAGGTGTGGGTCAGGATCAGGACGGAGCCGAGGGACTCCGGGATCAGCTCCCAGCGCAGCACGTCCTCGTCCCAGGTGTAGGCGACGACGTGCGGCGGGTCCCACTCGACGACCTCGCCCTCCATGGTCTCGCCCTCGCCGTGCCGGAACGGGAAGCGGACCTTGCCGCCCAGCCGCGGCTCCATCTCCACGTCGGAGGGGAACCACTTCGACAGGTGCCCGGGCTCGGTCAGGGCCCGCCACACCTTCTCCGGCGGGTGGGCGAGCCGCCGCTCCATCCGCAGCGCGGTCCGGCCGTCCGCGGTGGTCAGCGTCTCGCCGGTGTCCGTGGTCATGGCTCCTCCATCTCGTCAGGCATGGCGTCCAAATGCCGCTCCAGCGCGTCCAGGCCGGTGCCCCACAGGCCGCGGTAGGGCGCGAGCCAGGCGTCCACCTCCCGCAGGGGCTCGGGGCGCAGCTCGTACCAGCGGCGCTGCGCCTCGGCGCGCACGCGGACCAGGCCCGCCTCGCGGAGCACGCGCAGGTGCTTGGACGTACCGGGCTGGCTGAGGCCGAGGTGCTCGGTGAGTTCGCCGACGAGACGGGGGCGCTCCAGGAGCAGATCGAGGATCCGCCGCCGCGTCGGCTCGGCCAGCACGTCGAAGGGTATGGACACGCTCCCCAATATACTCCTGAGGATATATACCCGCAACGGAATGCAAGCGTCGCGCGCGAGGAGCGGCCGGACGCGCCCGAGGCTCTCCGCGCCCTGGTGCGCGCCCCCGACGGTGGGTCAGAATGTCCGCCGTGACGATCACCACCGCCGAGGCGGACAAGGTCCTGGCCGACAACTTCGCGCCCTGGGTGCAGGACCTGGGGCTCACCGTCGAGGAGACCGGGGAGCGGCACGCCGTGCTGCGGCTGCCCTGGTCGGACCGGCTGGCCCGGGAGGGCGGCGCGCTGTCGGGCCAGGCGCTGATGGCCGCCGCCGACACGGCGACCGTGATCGCGGTGTCGGCTGCGCGCGGCGGCTACGGGCCCATGACGACCGTCCAGCAGTCGACGACCTTCCAGCGGGCCGTCATGGGCACCGACGTCCTGGTCACCGCGCGGGTCACCAAGCTCGGGCGGCGGCTGGCGTTCATCGACATCGAGCTCACCCCGGAAGGCGCCGGCGAGCCCGCGGCGCACGCGACCACGGTCTACGCCTTCCCTGGCTGACGCGACCGGGGCGGCCAAGGGGCGGCCCTGGCGGCAGGGCCGCCGCACCCCGCCCGGCCGATCCCCTTCCCTCCGGCTTTTCACCGTATCGAGTCGGATCCCCTCGTACGCGGCGTGGTGGTGCGACAACCCCGCCGGTCCGGGCAACCATTGACCTCTCGTCAGGTAATCGGTTTTCGGGCTGGAGCGACGTGACTCGACGACCCCGCCGGGTGCGCCTGGCGATCTCGGCGGCGCTGGCGTGGAGCGCGCTGCTCGGCGGCACGAGCGGCGCCGTCGCGGCGGTCGCCGGTGACGGACTGCGCTACGGCGCGACCACCGTGCTCGTCCCGGGCGTGGACTACCGGACGTTCACCTACCGGGGAGCCCACGGCACGGCCCGCGGGCACCTGCTGACGGTGGACCTGCGCAGCCCCGGCGTCGCGGTGGACCTGCTGCACCCCGGCGTCGTCGCCGGCCGCGGCAAGGTCTCTGGGCTCGCGAACGCCGCCGGAGCCGTGGGCGGCATCAACGCCGACTTCTTCAACATGAGCGAGAGCCAGCACCCCGGGGTGCCCGCGACCGGTGCCCCGGTCGGGCCGGCGATCGCCGCCGGACGGACCCTGAAGTCGGCTGTGCCCCTGGGCCAGCGCTTCGGGCCCAGGCTCCCGCCCGGCACGTCGACCGAGGACGTCCTCGGGGTCGGGACCGACGGGGTCGCCCGGCTCGACCGGCTCCGGCTGGCGGGCTCGGTCGGCTTCGAGGAGGGCACGGTGGCCCTGGACGGACTGAACCAGTACGCGCTCCCGGTCGGCGGCGTGGGGGCGTACACCTCGGACTGGGGCAGCGCCTCCCGGCTCCGGGCCGCCTGCGGCGACGACATCAGGCGCGGGGCCCCGTGCAGCGACGACACCTACGAGGTCACGGTCAGCCAGGGCGAGGTCGTGGACGTCGCCGATCGTCCGGGAGAGGGCGAGATCCCGCCGGACGCGGTGGTCCTCGTCGGCCGGGAGGCGGGCGCGGAGGCGCTGCGCACGCTGGAACCCGGTGACACGGTGGACGTGCGGCAGCGGCTGGTGGCCTCCGCGTACGGCGGCGGCTACCGCTTCGCCGTCGGGGGCTGTCCGATCCTGCGCGACGGATTTCCGCTGGTCGGGCTGGAGAACGGCGTCGCGGCGACCCGCACGGCGGCGGGCTACGGCGCGGGCGGGCGGGTGATGTACCTGCTGGCCCTGGACGGCAGGGCCGAGTCCCGCGCCGGACTCACGGTCCTCGAACTCGCCTCCCTGATGTCCGGCATCGGCGCCCAGGCGGCCGTCAACCTCGACGGCGGCGGCTCCTCCACCCTCGTCACCCGATCCCCCGGCTCGCCTGCCGTCAAGGTCCGCAACCACCCGGCGGGCGGCACGGAACGCCTCGTCGCCAACGGCATCGGCGTCTTCGCCGGCTGAGGCCGCATGCCCCGGGGCGGTGCCGGCGCGCCCGTCCGGGGCCTCAGCCGCCCAGGCCCGGCGCGCCCCAGAGCGGGAACCAGCGGCCGAGGTCCTCCTCGAGGCGCAGGTCGTTCCCGAGCAGCGCCTTGACCTGGAGCTCCAGGGGGTTGTCGCGCTTCTCCCCCGCCAGCGGGGCGAACGGGTAGAACGACCCGCGTTTGTAGAGGTAGACCAGCGCCAGGGAGCGCCCCTCCTCGTCGCGGAAGGCGGCCAGCGAGCAGAGCAGCTGGGGGCCGAAGCCGTGCCCCTCCAGCGCCGAGTTGACCGCGTGGAGGTCGCCGACCAGGACCGGCAGGTCCTGTGCCGGGCGCCGGACGACCAGCCAGCTGTACCCGTACGCGTCACGAACCGACTCCACCGGGACGGCGCCCTGGCCGGTGTCCATGTCGAGGAGCGCCCGCACGTCCTGCTGGACCTCGGCGAACGCGCCCCCCTCCACGGCGGCGAAGCACACGGAGCCCACACCGGTGGGCCGGAATCCGGCCGCGGCCTCCAGGGTCACGGCCGCCGAGGGGAGCCCGAACAGCTGGTCCAGGTCGGGCCTGACGGGCTTGCTGCGGCCGAGCAGCGTGTCCAGGAACCCCATCAGCGCCGCCCCAGCTCGACGGAGATCCGGCCGAGCTGCTGCAGCCGCTGCTCCAGGGTGGGGTGCGTGGAGAGCAGCTGGGCCAGGCTCTGGCCGCCCGTGAGGGCGGGGACGAAGTAGAAGGCGTTGAACGGCTCGGCCTTGCGCAGGTCCTCGGTGGGGATGCGGGCCATCTGGCCGGAGACCTTGGTCAGTGCGGACGCCAGGACGGAGGGCCGCCCGGTGAGCAGTGCGGCGGACCGGTCGGCGGACAGCTCGCGGTAGCGGGAGAGCATCCGGGTCAGCAGGAAGCTGACGCAGTAGACGAGTGCGCTGACCAGCGGGATGAGGATGACCACGATCGCGGTGCCGGGGTCCCGGCTGTTGCGCCCGAGGCCGCCCCACAGGCCGATGCGGGTGACCACCCCGGCGAGGACGCCCAGGAAGGAGGCGATCGTCATGACCGCCACGTCCCGGTGGGCGACGTGGGACAGTTCGTGGGCGATCACGCCTTCCAGCTCCTCGGGCTCCAGCCGGCGCAGCAGTCCGGTGGTGGCGCACACCAGGGCCGCCTTCTCGTTGCGGCCGGTCGCGAAGGCGTTCGGGACGTCGCTGTCGGCGATGGCGACGCGGGGTTTGGGCATGTCGGCCAGGGCGCAGATCCGGTCGACGACGCCGTGCAGTTCGGGGGCCTGCTCGGGCGTGACCTCGCGGGCGCCCATGCTGAAGGCGGCGATCCGGTCGCTGAACCAGAACTGGGCGACGAAAAGCCCGCCCGCGACGATCAAAATCAGCGGCCAGGCACCGCGCAGCAGTGCCAGCAGGACGCCCACGAACACGACGTAGAGCAGCCCGATCATGAACATGGTGACCACCATGCGGGTGGTCAGCCCCCGGTCGGGGGCGAAGCGGGTCCTGTCCATGGCCCCTCCCGTTCCTCGGGCCGCCGGCCGCGGCTTCGTGCTCCGCTGTCGATTGTGCCTCCGCGCGGAGGCGAACGGCGGGGCGCGGGCGCGGCCGGCGCGCGGCGGTCAGCCCGCCGGGTCGAGCGTCAGTTTTCCGTAAGTACGGCGGGCCCGCAGGTCCTCGTGGGCGCGGGCGACATCCGACAGCGGGTAGCTCCCGCCCTCCTGGGGCTTCAGCCGTCCCTCGGCGGTCATGGCCAGCAGCTCGGCCATCGGCTCGCGGTACATGCCGGGGCGCCCCAGGCAGTGCATCAGCCAGAAGCCGACGACGGCCCGGGAGCGGCCCATGAGCTGCGCGGCCTGGACCGGGGCCGGGGGGACCCGGGAGGCGAGTCCGTAGGTCACCAGGCGGCCGAAGGGGGCGAGCGCGGCCAGCGAGGCGTCGAAGACCGGGCCGCCGGTCATCTCCAGCACGATGTCGACCTTCTTGCCGCCGTTGGCCTCGACGAGCCGCTCCTTCAGCCCCGCGGCGTCCGCCTCGATCGCGACGTCGGCGCCGAGCTCCAGCGCCAGGTCGCGCTTCTCCTTGGAGGAGGCGGTGGCGATGACCCGTCCCGCGCCGAACTCCTTGGCGAGCTGTACGGCGAGCGAGCCGGTGCCGCCCGCGGCGGCGTGGACGACCACGGACTCGCCCTCGGCCATGCGGGCGGAGGTGCGCAGCAGGTGCCAGGCCGTGAGGCCCTGCACGACCAGCGCGAGGGCCTGGCCGTCGGTGACGCCCTCGGGCACGTCGTGGGCGAGGTACTCCTCGACGACGGCCTTCTCGGCGTAGCCGCCGTTGTCGGTGAGGGCGACGACGCGGCGGCCCCCGGCGGTACGGCCGACCACCTCGGCTCCGGGCACGAGGGGCAGGGTGGCCTTGGAGAGGTAGGAGTTCTCCACCATGTGCGTGTCCGCGTAGTTGACGCCCGCCGAGGAGACCTCGACCAGCAGTTGCCCCGGCCCCGGCACGGGTTCGGGCAGGTCGACCTGCCGCAGCACCTCGGGCCCGCCGAACTCGGTGATCTGGATCGCGCGCACCGCGACTCCCTCCGCGTACGTCCTACGTCGTCCGGGCCACGATATCCCGTAACACCGACCAGTCGGTATGTGACGTTCACCGTACTCCGGAAGAAGAAGGACGGGCGCACCGAGCACCGTGCACCGCACGCCGTCCGCCCCTCCCCCGTCCGGCACCTCGCCCCGCCCCGACGCCACCGGCACGGGGTGCTCCGGGGGCGCGTCCGGCCCCGTCCCGTACCACGGGAGGGCCGGACGCGCCGCCGGATGAGCGGTACGGGTCGCCGCACCGTATGGTCGTGCGTAGGTACGGCAGGGGCTGCGCCGGGGAGCGCCTCACGGCAGCGGGGGCGACCGCGGCGACCGGAAGGGCAAGAACGGCATGTGGCGGCGCCTCCCAGTGCGTCAGATCGTCGGTGTGGCACCGCTGTTGGTGGTGGCCCTGATCGTCCTGCGGCAGTGGCCCATGGTCGACGCCGGTACCGACCGGCTGGGTTCCGCCGACGCCGAGTGGCTGCTGGCGGCCGGGGCCGCGACGCTGCTCGCCTGGGTGTGCTCGGCGGCCGCCCAGCAAGGTGCCGTGCTGGAACAACTGCCCCCGGGACGCCTGCTGGCCACGCAGTTCGCGGCCTCGGCGGCCAACCACATCCTCCCGGCGGGCGTCGGCGGAAACGCCGTCAACCTGCGCTTCCTGCTGCGCTGCGGCCTGTCGCCCAGCCGTTCCGCGGCCGCGCTGACCGTGCGGGCGCTGGCGGCCTGCGTGGTGCGGATCGGGCTGCTGGTCGTCCTGCTGGCGGCCTTCCCTCACGCCCTGGACATGCGCAAGGTCGTGCCCGGTCGGCCCGGCCTCGACCTCGCGCTGATGGCCGGGGCGGCGCTCTGCCTGGTCCTGGTCGTCCTGCTGTCGGTGCGCCACATCCGCCGCACGGTGGGCTCGTTCCTCGGCACGGTCGCCACCGACGTCCGGGCCGTGCACGGCCGTTCCGCGCGGGTGGCGGCCCTGTGGGCGGGCTCCCTGGCGTTCCCGGTGATGCACGCCGCGGTGCTGGTCGCGGTCGTACGGTCGCTGCACGCGCCGGTCCCGGCCGCGCACGTGGCCGTGGCGTACCTGGCGGGGAGCGCTGCGGCGGCCCTGCTGCCGACGCCGGGCGGACTCGGCTCGCTGGACGTCGCCCTGGCCCTGGCGCTGGTCACCGCCGGGGCGACCGGGGTGGCCGCGACCTCCGCGGTGCTGGCGTACCGCATCGTCACCGTATGGCTGCCCCTGCTCCCCGGTGTGCTGGTGCTGGCGGCACTGGTCCGCCGGAGGGTGCTGTGAACCGGCCGGGGAGGGAACTCCCGTGCGCGTCCTGACCGGTCTCGTGGGCGCGCTGGTCGTGGCCGGCACCTTCTCGTCGGTGCTGCGCACGCTGGTGATCCCGCGGCCCACTCGGTCCAGCTTCACGCGCCTGGTGCACATGGCGGTCCACCTGCCCTTCCAGTTCGTCGCGGACCGCTGCCGCACGCCCGAGGCCAAGGACCGCGTCCTCGTACCGGTGGCCGCGGTGTCCATCCTCGCCAACCTCGTCGGCTGGCTGGTCGCGTTCTGGGCGGGCTACGCCATGCTGCAGGCCGCCGTCAGCGACCTCGATCCGGTCGACGCGCTGCGGGAGGCGGGTTCGTCGCTGTTCACGCTGGGCTTCGCCAGCAGCCACCACGTCGACCTCACCGTCATCGACTTCATCGCCGCGGCGACCGGCCCGATCACCATCGGCCTCCAGATCGGCTACCTGCCGACCCTGTACGCCGCGTACTCCCGCCGCGAGGCGGAGGTGACCCTGCTGCAGGCCCGGGCCGGCAACCCGCCCTGGGGGCCGGAGATCCTCGCCCGCTACGCCCAGATCGGGCTCACCGACAGCCTCACCGAACTGTTCCGCAACTGGGAGCGGTGGGCGGCCGAGGTGAGCGAGAGCCACACCAGCTACACGGTGCTCAGCCGGTTCCGCTCCCCGCAGCCCGACCGCAGCTGGCTGATCGCCCTGCTGGCCGTCATGGACGCCGCCGCCATGCAGCTCGCCCTCAACCCCGGGCGCCCGCAGGCCGAGGCCCGGCTCGCCCTGCGGGCGGGCTTCGTCTGCCTGCGGGACATCGCCGGGATCTGGCGGATCCCGTACAACGCCGATCCCTCGCCCGACGCCGCGATCCGGCTGCCGTACGAGGAGTTCGCCGCGGCCGTCGCCCACGCGGCGGCCAACGGCTACCCGCTGGAGCGGACCGCCGAGGAGGCGTGGCCGCACTTCCGCGGCTGGCGGGTCAACTACGAGGACTTGGCCTACCGTTTCGCCTACCTCTTCGACGCGGTCCCCGCGCCCTGGTCCGGCCCCCGCCGCACCCAGGAGGAGACCCTCACCCCGGTCACCCCCGTCGACCGCAAGCCCGCCGGCCCGAAGTAGCGTCGGCCCGGTCGCCGGCCGGCGCGGCGGGCGCCGTACCGTGACACCATGCCCAGCACCCCCGGACCGACGGCCGTCACCCGCCCCGCGCGGCCCGCCGACCTGCCGCATCTGCTGCGGTGGGAGCGCGACTACATCCGTACCGTCGAACCGGCCGCCGAGGCGGCCTGGACCGGGGCGATCGACCGCAACCTGGCCCTGTGGGTGCAGTGCCTGGACCGCACCCTGATCCTGGAGGCCGACGGGGAACCGGGCGGCTCGATGATGTGGATGCCCACGGACGGCACGGACAGCACGGACGGCACGGCGACGCTGATCGGCATCCATGTCGTGCCCGCCCTGCGGCGCCACGGCTTCGGCCACCTCCTCCTCGACGCGTTCGCCGCGCAGGCCCGCGCGGCCGGCCGCACGACGCTCGCGCTCGGCGTCCACCGCGCCAATCCGGCCCGCCGCCTGTACGAGGACGCCGGCTACCGGCACACCGGCGAGGACGGCGACTACCTCCTGATGGAACGCCCCGCCACGCCCTGACCGGTGCCCCGCGGGGCGGTCACGCCGCCGGCACCGGCTGGGGCGGCACCGGGCCGACGTAACGGGCGGCCGGACGGATGATCTTGCTGTCCTCGGCCTGCTCCAGGACGTTGGCGCACCAGCCCACGACACGGGCGCAGGCGAAGGTCGGGGTGAACATCTCGCGCGGCAGGCCGCACAGCTCCATGACCACGCCCGCGTAGAACTCGACATTGGTGTGGAGTTCGCGGCCGGGCTTCAGCTCGGCGAGTATCTCCTCGACCCGCGCCTCGACCCGGACGGCGAGGTCGACGAGCGGGCCACCGAAGGAGAGGGCGATCCCCTTGAGCATCCGGGACCTGGGGTCCTCGGTGCGGTAGACGGGGTGGCCGAACCCCATGATGCGCTCCCCCGCCAGGACACGTTCGCGGATCCACGGGTCGATGCGGTCCGGGGAGCCGATGGCGTCGAGGGTGTCCAGGGCGCGGCTCGGCGCGCCGCCGTGGAGCGGGCCGGACAGCGCACCGACGGCGCCGGTGAGACACGCCGCGAGGTCGGCGCCGGTCGAGGCGATGACGCGGGCGGTGAAGGTGGACGCGTTGAAGCCGTGGTCGACGGTGGAGATCAGATAGCGCTCGACGGCCCGCGCACGGGCCGGGTCGGGCTCCTCGCCGGTGAGCATGTACAGGTAGTTGGCCGCGAACGGCAGGTCGTCGCGCGGTTCGACGGGCTCCTGGCCCTGTCCGAGCCGGTACAGGGCGGTCAGCAGCGTCGGCACGGCGGCGCTCGCGGCGAGGGCGTCGGACAGCCGTCGCTCCGGCTCGACGTCGTACAGCGGGCGGAAGCCCTCGGCCGCCCCCAGCAGGGACAGCGCGGAACGCAGCCCGGCGAGGGGACCGCTGAGGGCGCCGGCGCGGGCGACGGCGGGCAGCGCGTCGTGGACGGCCCCGGGCAGCCGGCGCAGCGGGGCGACGCGCCGGGCGAAGGCGGCGCGCCCGGCGGCGTCGGGCAGTGTGCCGAGCAGCATCAGGTGCCAGACGTCCTCGAAGGTGCGGCTCTGCGCCAGGTCCACGGCCGAGTACTGGCGGTAGTGGTAGAAGCCCTCGGTGCCGCGGACGTCGCCGAGCGCGGTCTCGGTGACGACGACTCCCTTCAGGCCGCGGGGTACGTCGGGGGTGACGGGCGTGACGGTCACGGTGGTCCTCCGGTCATGCTGCGACGACTCGACATTGATCAGACCATCCATCATTGATTCAATCCCCGTCAATATTGATTCAGTCAATATGTGATGGGATGGAGTCATGACGACGGAGGAACGGGCGACGGAGGAGCGGCTGAGCACCCGCGAGGCGGCCGAGCGGCTCGGGGTGAAACCGGAGACGGTGTACGCCTACGTCAGCCGCGGCCTGCTGAGCAGCCGGCGCGCCCCCGGCGGGCGGGGCAGCACCTTCGACCCCGACGAGGTCGACGCCCTCGCGCGCCGCAACCGCCGTGCCGCGCAGCAGGCCCCCGAGGAGGGCGCCACGGGCGCCGTACGCACCGCCATCACCCTCATCGACGGGGACCGCCACTACTTCCGCGGGGTCGACGCCACGGCCCTGGCCGAACGGTACGGCTACGAGGAGGTGGCGGAGTGGCTGTGGACGGGCGTCCTGAGCCGCGGCGTGCGCTTCACCGCGCCGCCGCAGGCACTGGCGGCCGCCCGGCGGGCGGTCGCGGCGCTGCCCGGGCACAGCGGCCCGATGGACCGGCTGCGGGCGATCGCCGTCGCGGCGGCCGTGGAGGACCCGCTCCGCTTCGACCTCTCCCCCGGGGCCGTGCTCGACGCCGCCCGCGGCCTGATCCCCACGCTCGTGCGCGCCCTTCCCGCGGCCGGGACCGCGCACCAGGGCGAGGGCCGGCTGGCCCGGCGGCTGTGGTCCCGGCTGACCGGCAGGCCGGCCGACGAGACGTCACTGCGGGTGCTGGACGCGGCCCTCGTCCTGCTCGTCGACCACGACCTGGCCGCCTCGACGCTCGCCGTGCGCATCGCGGCGTCCGCCCGTGCCCACCCGTACGCCGTGGTGTCGGCCGGACTCGGCGCCCTCGACGGCCCCCTGCACGGCGCCGCCAGCGGCCTCGCCCACCGCATGCTCTCCGAGGTCCTCGACCGCGGCAGCGCCGCGGCCGTCGTCGCCGACCACCTGCGCGCGGGCGGCCCCGTCCCGGGGCTGGGCCACCGCCTCTACCGGGCCGAGGACCCGCGCGCGGTCATGCTCCTCCGGCTGCTCGAGGACGTCCCGTACGCGGCCGGGGCCCTCGCCGCCGCCGGCGAGGTGGCCGCCACGACGGCCCGTCACACCCCCGTCCACCCCAACGTCGACCTGGCCCTCGCGGTGCTCTCCGTCTCCGCGGGCATGGCCCCGGAGGCCGGCGAGACGGTCTTCGCCGTCGCCCGGACGGCGGGCTGGATCGCCCACGCCTTGGAGGAGTACGAGGAGCCCCCGCTGCGTATGCGCCCGAGCGGCCACTATGTCGGGCCGCGCCCGCCGCAGCCGGTGCCGTAGCCGTTCTTGTCGGGGAGGGATCGGGGCGGCGCTCTGCCGGTGTTCGGCTGTCCCGTCGTCTCGCGCCCGAAGGACGCGAAGCGGCGGGCTGCGGAAGACGCGGCGCTCGCGGTGACAACGGCGGCGGAGTAGCACGGGGTGACGGCCGGCCGGGCCCCGGCCGGCCGTCACCGGGTCAGGAGGACGCCTCCGGAAGACGCACCTCGTACGCCAGCCCGTCACCGCCCGCCGGGACGCGTTCCACCGCCGCCGCGCGGGCCGCGGCGCGGACGTCGTCCTCGGCCATGGCGAGGAGCGCCAGCGCCGGGGCGGGACCGGTGACGACGAGCCGGGCGATCTCCGACCGCATCGACAGCCGCGCCTCGGACTTGGCCCTGCGGACCGCGGTGATCGCGTCGCGGGCGGTGGCCAGGACGCGCGGGTCGCCGTCGCCGGCGAGTGCCCGCACCGCGTCCGCGTCGGGCCACTCGGCGCGGTGGACGGAGTCCTCCCGCCACCACGACCAGACCTCCTCGGTGACGAAGGGCAGGAAGGGCGCGAACAGCCTCAGCAGGACGGACAGGGCGGTGGCCAGCGTGGCGAGGGCGGAGGTGTCGCCGTCGTAGGCGCGGCCCTTGACCAGCTCGACGTAGTCGTCGCAGAAGTCCCAGAAGAAGGACTCGACCTGTTCCAGGGCGCGGGCGTGGTCGAAGTCCTCCAGGGCGTCGGTGGCGGCGCGGACGGTCGACGCGAGGGCCGCCAGGAGGGCGCGGTCCAGCGGCGAGGTGATCTCCGGGACGCCCGCGTCCGGCGTCGCGCCGGAGGTGAGCACGAAGCGGCCGACGTTGAGGATCTTGATGGCGAGGCGGCGGCCGATCTTCATCTGCCCGGTGTCGAAGGCGGTGTCCGTGCCGGGCCGGGCGGAGGCCGCCCAGTAGCGGACGGCGTCGGAGCCGTGCTGCTCGAGCAGGTCCCCGGGGGTGACCGCCCTGCCCCGGGACTTGGACATCTTCTTGCGGTCCGGGTCGAGGATCCAGCCCGAGATCGCCGCGTGCCGCCACGGCAGGACGTCCTGCTCGGCGTGGGCGCGGACGATGCTGCCGAACAGCCAGGTGCGGATGATCTCGTGGGCCTGCGGCCGCAGGTCCATCGGGAAGACCTTGGCGAACAGCTCGTCGTCGGTGCCCCATCCGGCGGCGATCTGCGGGGTGAGCGACGAGGTCGCCCAGGTGTCCATGACGTCCGGGTCGCCGGTGAAACCGCCGGGCACCCCCCGCTGCTCCTCGTGGTAGCCGTCGGGGACGTCGGTGCCCGGGTCGACGGGCAGCGCGGACTCGTCGGGGACGAGCGGCTTGTCGTGGACGGGCTCGCCGGCCTCGTCGAGCGGGTACCAGACGGGGACGGGGACGCCGAACCAGCGCTGGCGGCTGATCAGCCAGTCGCCGTTGAGCCCGCCGACCCAGCTCTCGTAGCGGACCCGCATGTGCTCCGGGTGCCAGCGCAGTTCGCGGCCCCGCTGCAGCAGCCGGTCCCGCAGGGCCTCGTCGCGGCCGCCGTTGCGCAGGTACCACTGCCGGGTGGTGACGATCTCCAGCGGCCGGTCGCCCTTCTCGTAGAACTTGACGGCGTGGACGACCGGTTCGGGCTCGCCCTCCAGCTCGCCGCGCTCACGCAGCATCTCCACCAGCCGCTCGCGGCCGGTGTGCGCGGTGGCCCCGGCCAGCCGTCCGTACGCCTCGCGGGCCTGCGCCGTGCCCAGGGCGGCCGGCGGCGCGGGCAGGAAGCGTCCGTCGCGGCCGAGGACCGGGCGGGTGGGCAGACGGAGTTCACGCCACCAGGTGACGTCGGTGGTGTCGCCGAAGGTGCAGACCATGGCGATGCCGGTGCCCTTGTCCGGGTCGGCCAGCCGGTGGGCGTGGACGGGGACCTCGACGCCGAGGACCGGGGTCGTGACGGTCGTGCCGATGAGGTCCCGGTAGCGCTCGTCGTCAGGGTGGGCGACCAGCGCGACGCAGGCCGGGAGGAGTTCGGGCCGGGTGGTGGCGACGACGACCCGGCCGCCGCCGGGTCGGTGGAAGGCCAGCCGGTGGTAGGCGCCGGGACGTTCGCGGTCCTCCAGCTCCGCCTGGGCGACGGCGGTGCGGAAGGTGGTGTCCCACAGGGTGGGCGCCTCGGCCGAGTAGGCCTCGCCGCGCGCCAGGTTGCGCAGGAAGGCGCGCTGGGAGGCGGCTCGGGAGCGGGCGCCGACGGTCCGGTAGGTGAGCGTCCAGTCGACCGACAGGCCGAGGCGGCGCCACAGTTCCTCGAAGGCCTTCTCGTCCTCGGCGGTGAGGGCCTCGCACAGTTCGATGAAGTTCCGCCGGGAGACGGGCCGCTGGTGCGCGCCGGGGCGCTCGGGCGGGGTGAGACCGGGGTCGTAGGGGAGCGAGGGGTCGCAGCGGACCCCGTAGTGGTTCTGGACCCGGCGCTCGGTGGGCAGGCCGTTGTCGTCCCAGCCCATGGGGTAGAAGACGGTCTGCCCGCGCATGCGCCGGTAGCGGGCGACGGTGTCGGTGTGGGTGTACGAGAAGACGTGTCCGATGTGGAGCGATCCGCTGGCCGTGGGCGGCGGGGTGTCGATGGAGAAGATCTCCTCGCGCGGCCTCGACCGGTCGAAGCGGTGTACGCCCGACTCGTCCCAGCGCCGCGACCATTTCGCTTCGAGCCCGTCGAGGGAGGGCTTGCCGGGGACGTCGTGATGACGAGGCGGGGGGTTCATGCCGCCTCATGGTAGGCAGCCCGGCCCGGGTGGCCGAACGATTTATCCATCGAATCATTCGCGCCACCGATGATTCGGTAACGGACCTTTTTGCTAGGCTCGGACCATGGATTCCACGGCATCCGCGCCCGACTTCACCGGCCTGCTGCAGTACGCCAGCCACGCCATGACGAACCGGCTGGCCGCCGCCCTGGCCGAGGTCGGGCTCACCCCCCGCGGGTACTGCGTGCTGCTGCACGCGCTCCCCGGACAGCTGACGCAGGCTCAACTCGCCGAGGTCTCCCAGCAGGACAAGACCACGATGGTCGTCACCATGGACGAGCTCGAGCGGGCCGGCCTCGCCGAGCGGCACCCCTCCCCCACGGACCGCCGGGCCCGCATCATCACCGTGACGGAACCCGGACGGGAGCTCGTCGCCCGCGGCAGGGAGATCACCGCGCGCGTCCACGGCGACCTGCTGGCCGCCCTCCCCGAGGACGAGCGGACGGTCTTCGCCTCCGCGCTGCAGCGGCTGGTGGACGGCCATCTCGCCGCGGCCGGGGATTCCCCGCGTCCGGTGCGGCGCGCGCGCCAGTCGCGCACGTAGGCTCGGAACGTGAGCGACAAGGCGCCTTTCGAGCGGGGCACGGACGGCCCCAAGGTGATCGTGGCGGGACTGGACGGATCCGAGCCGTCGTGGCGCGCCGCGGCGTACGCGGCGGGGCTGGCGCGGCGCCAGAACGCGCTGCTGGCGATCGTCTACGTGCAGCCGGTCCTGGCGGCGGGAGCCGCCTTCGGCGCCCCGGTCGCGGAGGCGACCGCCGAGATCGCCGACCAGCTCAAGGCGGAGATAGAGAAGGCCGCCGCCCGCTTCCAGTCGGTGTCCAGCCTGCGCTGGGAGTTCCACACCTTCGTGGGCGACCCGTTCAGCGGGCTGTCGCAGGCCTCGAACGAACTCAAGGCGGACGCCGTCGTGGTGGGCGCGTCGGAAAAGGCCGGGCACCGGATCGTGGGCTCGGTGGCGGTACGGCTGGTCAAGGCGGGCCGCTGGCCGGTGACCGTCGTCCCGTAGGCTCCGCGGGCATCCCGGAGCGGGCGGTCCCGGCGGTCCCGGGCCCGGCGGTCAGGTCCCGTCGGCGACGTGGATGACGACCTTGCCTCGGCGGTGCTCGTGCTCCAGCGCCTCGTAGGCGGCGCGGGTCTCGGTGAGGGGCACCACGCGGTCGACCCGCGGGGTGAGCTTGCCGCCGTCGATGAGCCGTGAGACCGCTTCCAGGCCCGCCCGGTCCGGCTCGACGACGAAGAAGACGCCTCGGGCGCCGTGCGCGCGGGCGACGTCCGGGTCGGGCGGGGACACGATGCTCACCAGCAGGCCGCCCGGGCGCAGCACCGACCAGGAGCGGGCCTGCGTGTCGCCGCCGACGGCGTCGAAGACGACGTCCACGTCCGCCACCTCGTCCTCGAAGCGGCTGCCCGCGTAGTCGAGGACCCGCCGCGCGCCGAGTCCGGCGACGAAGCCGGCGTCGCGCGCGGCGGCGGTCGCCGTGACCTGCGCGCCGAGTGCCGCGGCGATCTGGACGGCGAAGGAACCGACGCCGCCCGCCGCGCCGTGCACGAGGACGTGCCGGCCGGGGGTGACCCCGGCGTGCCGGGCGAGCGCCTGCCAGGCGGTGAGCGCGGCGAGCGGGACCGAGGCGGCCGCGTCGTGGTCGATCCGCCGGGGCTTGGGGGCCAGGAGGCCCGCGGGGAGGGTGACGAACTCGGCGGCGGCGCCGTCGTGGACGAAGGGGATCAGCGCGTAGACGGCCTCCCCGACCCTCGGGGTGACGACGCCCGGTCCCACGTCGGCGACCACGCCGGAGACCTCGTGCGAGGGGATGGTGGGGGTGCGGTCGCGGCCGGAGCCGTCGAAGCTGTCGGTCCAGGTCGCGTCCCAGTCGAGCTCCCCCGCGGTCACGGAGGCCGCCCGCACCGCGACCAGGGCCTCGCCCGGGTGCGGCTCGGGGCGGGGCGCGGTCTCGTAGCGGAGCTGTTCCGGTCCGCCGCGCCGGTGGGCCCGTACGGCGTGCATCGTCGTCACCATCGACCGCTCCCGTGGTCGCTCCGTGCCTGCCCGGCGGGGGCGGCGGACGCCCCCGCCCCCTCCAGCATCCGGCCCGGCCCGGCTCCCGGCATCCCGTTCCGCGGGCGGCGGCAGGAGGACGCGCCGGGACGGCGTTCGGAATAGCGCAGCGCTGCCTTCGGTTACGGTCAGTGGGTCCCGACCGACGGCACCCGGAAGCAGGTAAGGGAAGCATGAGCACTGTTGAGCTCACCAAGGACAACTTCGACGAGGTCGTGGGCAACAACGATTTCGTCCTGATCGACTTCTGGGCGTCCTGGTGCGGCCCGTGCCGGATGTTCGCCCCCGTCTACGAGGCGGCCGCGGAGAAGAACACCGACCTCGTGTTCGGCAAGATCGACACGGAGGCGCAGCCCGAGCTGGCCGCCGCGTTCCAGATCCAGTCCATCCCGACGCTGATGATCATCCGCGACAAGGTGGCCGTCTTCTCGCAGCCCGGCGCGCTGCCGGCGCCCGCGTTCGAGGACCTGATCAAGCAGGCCCGCGACCTGGACATGGACGAGGTCCGCAAGTCCATCGCCGAGCAGGGCGCGGACCAGGACGCCCCGAAGGCCTGACATCTGACGGCTCGTCAACTATGGTGCGGCCCCATGGGACGTGCCATGGCGGAGTTCGTCGAGGGCCAGTGGGGCGATCCGCGCCCCGGGCTGCCGTACGGGGAGCGCAGGCTCAGCCGCCATGACGTCGCGGCCGCCTCCGCCGCCCGCGCGGCGCTCCCGGCCGACCTGCTGCCGCACGGCGCCGAACCGCACGTCGGAGTGCTCCTGGGCAACGTCCCGGAGTTCCCGCTGTGGCTCGGCGCCGCGGCGTACGCGGGGGCCGCCGTCGTGGGGGTCGACCCGACCCGGCGCGTGCGGAGCCGGCCCGGGACCCCGCGCACACCGAATGCGCGGTACTGGTCACCGAACGCGCGCACCTGCCGTCGCTGCGCGCCTTGCGACGGCCCTGACACCAACCCTCTGACCTGCACAGATGCGCCCTGGAGATGCGGGCCGCGAGGTGGCGGTCCACTCTTGATTCGGACCGGACGGCAGAGGCCGCCCTTGACACGGGTGTCACCTGCCGTCCCTCGGCCGTTCGCCCGGGGCGCTCTTGAGTGCCCCGCGCCGAAGGGCTTAGGTGGTACGGACACCGCCCGGCCGCGGCCGGGCGGACACGGAGAACCGCCTTCGACGGGAGGTCCCGGCCATGCCCGGCACCAGTCAGCGGATGGAGACGTCCGAACCGATCAGCGAGACAGCGGCGGAGGACCATATACAGGGCATCTGTTTCAAGACCGGCCCTCCGCGCCGCATAGGCGTGGAACTGGAATGGTTCCTACACGACCCGCACGACCCGGCCCGCCCGGTGGGCCCCGCACGGCTCGGCGCCGCCGTCGCCGGACTGCGCGACCTGCACCTCCGTTCCCGGCTCACGACCGAGCCCGGCGGACAGCTGGAGCTCAGCTCGCTGCCCGCCCCCACCCTGACTGCGTGCGTCGACGCCGCGGCCGCGGACCTCCACTCCGTACGCCACCGGCTCCGCCGGGAGGGCCTGGCCCTGGCGGGCCACGGCCACGACCCGTGGCGACGGCCGCGACGGCTGCTGGACGAGGCCCGGTACGCGGCCATGGAGACGTACTTCGACCGTTCCGGACCCGCGGGCCGGGCCATGATGTGCTCGACGGCCTCCGTCCAGGTCTGCCTGGACTCGGGCACCGAGGAGCCGGGCCCCTTCGGGCTCGGCAGGCGCTGGCTGCTGGCGCACCTGCTGGGCGCGGTCCTCGTGGCGGCGTTCGCCAACTCGCCGCTCAGCACGGGACGTCCGACCGGCTGGCGGTCAACCCGGCAGGCGGTGTGGGCGGCCCTGGACCCGGGACGCACCCTCGCCCCGCCCTCCGGACCCGATCCGCGGACCGCCTGGACGGCCTACGCCCTGGACGCCCCGGTGCTGTGCATCCGTGGCGAGGAGGCGCCCTGGACGGTGCCCGACGGGCTCACCTTCCGTGACTGGATCCGTGAGGGGTCGCACCGCCGGCCGACCCTCGCCGACCTGGACTACCACCTGTCGACGCTCTTCCCGCCGGTGCGGCCGCGCGGCTACCTGGAGCTGCGCATGATCGACGCGCAGCCGGGGCGGGACGGCTGGATCGTGCCGCTGGCCGTGGCCGTGGCGCTCTTCGACGACGCCGCCGCCTCCGAGGTCGCCTACCGGGCGGTCAAGCCGCTCGCCGACGCGGCGGGCCGGGACCCGGCGCCCCGCAACCCGCTGTGGCGGCGCGCCGCCCGGCACGGCCTGGCCGACCCCGAACTCCACGCCATCGCCGTGACCTGCTTCGCCGCGGCCCGCGAGGCCCTGCCCCGGCTCGGGGCGGACCGGGCCGTGCAGGGGGCGGTCGACGACTTCACCGAGCGCTACGTCCAGCGCGGACGCTGTCCCGCCGACGACATGCTCGACGCCCTTCTACGCAAGGAGAGCCGCACGTGACCGCACCCGCGCTCGACCCCGAAGCCCTGCGCCGGCGGGCGCTGGACGCCCTGACCACCGCGCGTGAGCGCACCCGGGCGCTCACCACGTGCGTCGACGACCGTGAACTCACCGCGCAGCACTCCCCGTTGATGTCCCCCCTGGTGTGGGACCTGGCCCACATCGGCAACCAGGAGGAGCAGTGGCTGCTGCGGAACGTCGGCGGCCGTGAGGCCCTGCGGCCCGACATCGACCCGATCTACGACGCCTTCGAGCATCCGCGCTCGGAGCGCCCCACGCTCCCGCTGCTGCCGCCCGCCGAGGCGCACGCCTACGCGGCCGAGGTACGCGGCAGGGTGCTCGACATCCTGGAGCGCGCGCCGCTGCACGGCACTCCGCTCACCGACGCGGCCTTCGCCTTCGGCATGATCGCCCAGCACGAACAGCAGCACGACGAGACGATGCTGATCACCCATCAGCTGCGCCGTGGCCCGGTGGCCCTGACCGCGCCCCCGCCGCCGCCCGCACCCGCGGACACGGCGCTGTTGCCGGCCGAGGTCCTCGTCCCCGGCGGTCCGTTCACCATGGGCACCTCGACCGAGCCGTGGTCGCTGGACAACGAACGCCCCTCGCACGTGCGCGAGGTGGCACCGTTCTTCATCGACACCGTCCCGGTGAGCAACGGCGCCTACCTGGCCTTCGTCGAGGACGGCGGCTACGAGGACGAACGCTGGTGGACCCCGGCCGGCTGGGCGCACGTCCGCGAACACGGCCTGGCCGCCCCGCTGTTCTGGCACCGGGAGGGCGGTGCGTGGCTGCGCCGCCGCTTCGGGGTGACCGAGCCGGTGCCGCGCGAGGAGCCCGTGCTGCACGTGTGCTGGTACGAGGCCGACGCCTACGCCCGCTGGGCCGGACGCCGGCTGCCGACCGAGACGGAGTGGGAGAAGGCGGCCCGGCACGACCCGGCGACCGGGCGCTCCCGACGCTACCCGTGGGGCGACGCCGACCCCGGCCCGGAGCACGCCAACCTCGGCCAGCGGCACCTGCAGCCGGCCCCGGTGGGCAGCTACCCGGCCGGAGCCTCGCCGCTGGGCGTACGGCAGCTGGTCGGTGACGTGTGGGAGTGGACGGCGAGCGACTTCACGCCCTATCCGGGCTTCGCCCCGTTCCCGTACAAGGAGTACTCGGAGGTCTTCTTCGGCCCCGACCACAAGGTGCTGCGCGGCGGTTCCTTCGCCGTGGACAAGGTGGCCTGCCGGGGCACGTTCCGCAACTGGGACTACCCGGTCCGGCGGCAGATCTTCTCCGGCTTCCGCACCGCCCGCGACGCCCGCCCGGAGCAGGTGTGAGGGCCCCGGGCAGACGGAGGCGCGGCTGATGTGCCGGCACCTGGCGTACGTCGGTCCGCCCGTCGCGCTCCGCGAACTCGTCATCGACCCGCCGCACTCGCTGTACCGCCAGTCGTGGGCGCCGCGGCGGCAGAAGTACGGCACGGTCAACGCCGACGGCTTCGGCCTGGGCTGGTACGCGGAGGGGGACCCGCTGCCCGCGCGCTACCGGCGCGCCGGGCCGATCTGGGACGACCCGTCCTTCGCGGACGTGTGCCGGGTGACGCGCTCCGGGGCGCTGCTCGGCGCGGTCCGCGACATCACCGAGGGCTCGGTGGCCGACGAGTCCGCCGCCGCCCCGTACACGGCGGACCGCTGGCTGTTCAGCCACAACGGCGCGCTGCGCGGCTGGCCGCACTCGGTCGCCGAGGCGGCCCGCACCCTGCCCCCCGAGGAGCTGCTGAGCCTGGAGGCACGCTGCGACTCGGCCCTGGCCTGGGCGCTGACCCTGCACCGGCTGCGGGCCGGCGCCCCGGCGGACGAGGCGCTCGCCGACGCCGTCGGCCGGCTGGCCGCGCTGACCCCCGACTCACGGCTCAACTTCCTGCTGACCGACGGCCTGGCGATCGCGGGCACCGCCTGGGGCGACACGCTCTGGTACCTGGACACGCCCGGCCGCTCCCTCGTCGTGGCCTCCGAGCCGTACGACGACAGTCCGCGCTGGACCGAGGTCCCCGACCGCCACCTGCTCTACGGCGATCCCACCGAGGTCCTGCTGATCCCGCTCAAGGAGCCGCACCTGTGAGCCCGTTCACCCTCACCCGCACCCTGCCCGCCGACGCCACCGCGGCCGCGCTGCGCGCCGACGTGGCCCACGGGCTGACCCGCAGCCCCAAGCAGCTCCCGCCCAAGTGGTTCTACGACGCCCGGGGCAGCGAGCTGTTCGAGGAGATCACCCGGCTGCCCGAGTACTACCCGACCCGCGCCGAGCGGGAGATCCTGCACGCGCGGGCGCCGGAGATCGCCAAGGCGAGCGGTGCCCGCACCCTGGTCGAGCTGGGCTCCGGCTCCTCGGAGAAGACCCGGCTGCTGATCGGCGCGCTGGGCGGGCCGCTGACGTACGTGCCGATCGACGTCAGCGAGTCCGCGCTCACCGGTGCGGGCCAGGCCCTGCTCGCCGACCACCGGGACCTGTCCGTGCACGCGCTGGTCGCCGACTTCGAGCACGGGCTCGCCCTGCCGGAGACACCCGGCCCCCGGCTGGTCGCGTTCCTCGGCGGCACGATCGGCAACCTCCTGCCGCAGGAGCGGGCCCGCTTCCTCTCCTCGGTCCGCGCGCTGCTCTCCGAGGGCGACGCGCTGCTCCTCGGCACCGACCTGGTCAAGGACGAGACGACGCTGGTGGCGGCGTACGACGACGCTCAGGGCGTCACCGCCGCCTTCAACAAGAACGTGCTGTCGGTCATCGACCGCGAGCTCGGCGCGGACTTCCACCCGGACGACTTCGACCACGTCGCCGTGTGGGACCGCGAGGAGGAGTGGATCGAGATGCGCCTGCGGGCGCGCGCCGACGTGACCGTGAAGGTCCCCGCGCTCGACCTGTCCGTGGACTTCGCGCGCGGGGAGACGATGCGCACCGAGGTCTCCGCCAAGTTCCGCGAGGAGGGCGTGCGGGCCGAGCTGGCCGCCGCCGGTCTCGCCCTGCGGCACTGGTGGACCGACGCCGAGGGCCGGTTCGCGCTGTCGCTGGCCTTCCCCGCCTGATCCGTGCCCGTCCGCGGTGGCCGGTCCCGGAGCGGGGCCGGCCACCGCGCCGCTTCCACCGCACCCCGGCGCGCCTGATGACCGCAGGCCGGCACGGGGACGGCCGGTCCGTCGCCGGGCCCCGGCGACGCGTACGATCATGCGGACGCCGCCGGAGCCGCCGGCGTACGGAGGAAGGACGACTCGCGTGGAGGACGCCGTCGCGACGGTGCTGCGCCAGTGGCAGGACGTCTACCCCGATCTGGACTTCGGGCCGGTCGCCGTGATCGGCCGGCTGAACCGCTGCGCCGCACTGCTGCAGCAGGTCACCGAGACGCCGCTGGGCCGCGAGGGCCTCAGCCGCCCGGAGTACGACATCCTCATCGCCCTGCGCCGCGTCGGCGGCGAGCTGACACCGGGCCGGCTGGCCCGGGAGACCTTCGCCTCGGGGGCCGCGGTCACCAAGCGGATCAAACTGCTGGAGGAGCGCGGCCTGGTGTCCCGCCGCCCCGACGGCCGCGACCGCCGGGTCTCCCACCTGCGGCTCACCGACGAGGGCCGGGCGCTCGTCGACCGCGTGCTGCCCGAGCAGCTCGCCTACGAGACGGGGCTGGTGTCCGGTCTCCCGGAGGCCCGCCGCGAGGAGCTGGCGGGCATCCTCGGCGAACTCCTGCTGCTGCTCGAAGGCCGCCTGGGCGCGCTTTCCGGGTGAAGCGGGCGGCCCGCGGGCCCACGGCACCGGCACTTCAGCGAGCCCACATCTGCCCGCTCCGTCAACGACACGCCAAGGCAAGGCCGCGACGGGACATCTAGGGGTGTCCCCGTCCCCCTGACCAGGGAATCGTGCCATGACCGCTTCGTACGAACTCGCTCCCGTCGTCGACACCCCGATCGACCGGCCCCGCTATTCGGTGAGCCTCGCCCAGGACGAGGCCGAGGTGCGGGCCGCGCAGCGTCTGCGGCACCAGGTGTTCGCCGGGGAGATGGGGGCCGTGCTGGACACCCCCGAGCCGGGCCTGGACGTCGACGCCCTCGACGCCTACTGCGACCACCTGCTGGTGAAGGAGGACCTCACCGGCGAGGTCGTCGGCACCTACCGGCTGCTCACCCCCGCGAACGCCCGCCGCGCCGGCCGCACCTACTCCGAGTCCGAGTTCGACCTGAGCCGGCTCGCCCCGATCCAGCACGACATGGTCGAGGTGGGCCGGTCGTGCGTGCACCCCGCGCACCGGGACGGGGCCGTCGTCGCCCTGATGTGGGGCGGCATCACCCGCTACATGGCGACCACCGGCCACAACTGGGTCGCCGGCTGCTGCTCGGTGGGGCTGAACGACGGCGGCGCGATGGCGGCCGGCGTGTGGGACCGCGTCTCCGCCAAGAACCTGGCCCCCGAGGAGTACCGGGTCTCCCCGCTCCGCCCCTGGGACCCGGCGGGCATCGCCCGCCCGGCCCGCACCACGCTGCCCGCGCTGCTCCGCGGCTACCTGCGGCTGGGTGCCTGGGTGTGCGGCGAGCCCGCCCACGACCCGGACTTCGGCGTCGCCGACCTGTTCATCCTGCTCTCGCTGGAGCGCACCGACGAGCGCTACCTGCGCCACTTCGGCGCCCTCGGCTCGCTCGGGTCGGCCTGAGATGGCCGCGACGTGGTGGTCGCCGGTCTCGTCCTGCACGCCGCAGGCGTGCGTGACCGGCGACGGTCCGGTGGTGGGCCGGGTCCGGCGGACGCTGCGGTACACCGCCGCGGTGGCCGTGCTGCTGGTCGGCGTCGCGCTGTCGGCGCCGCTCGGCGCGCTGTGCGGCCAGGCGGGGCGCGAGCGGCTGATCCGGCGGTGGACCCGCTCGGTGATGGCGGCCTTCGGTGTCCGGGTACGGCTGCCGGAACCGGCGCCGCGGGAGCCGGGCCGCGGCCTGCTGGTGGTCGCCAACCACGTGTCGTGGCTCGACATCCTTCTCGTCGCCGCGGTCTTCCCGGGCCGCAACGTCGCCAAGCGTGAGATCCGCGACTGGCCGGTGATCGGGCGGCTGTGCGTTCGCGGCCGCACGATCTTCATCGACCGCGAGCGGATCCGCTCGCTGCCCGGCACGGTGGCCGAGGTCGCGCAGGCGCTGCGCTCGGGCGCGACGGTGGTGGCCTTCCCGGAGGGCAGCACCTGGTGCGGCCGCGAGGAAGGACGCTACCGCCGGGCGCTGTTCCAGTCCGCGCTGGACGCGGGTGCCGACGTGCAGCCGCTGCTCGTCCGCTACCGGGACGCGGACGGGCGGCCCAGCACCGAGGCGGCGTTCCTCGGCGAGGACACCCTGATGGACTCGGTGCGCCGAGTGGTGGCGGCCCGCGGCCTCACCGCGGAGGTGGCGGCGCTCCCGCGCATCGCGGCGCACTCGCTGCCGGACCGGCGTTCGCTGGCGAGCGCAGCCCACCGTGCCCCGGCGCCCCGCCCGGCCGTACCGGTCCAGGCCGGACCCCGCGAGCACGGCACGAACGTCCGGATCGACGCTCCCGCCCTCCGGGCCGGCGAACGGGTCGCGGGGCTGCCCGGCTGACGGACCGTCACCGGGCCGCGCCCGCCGGCCATCCCTTCGGCCGGGCGCGGTCCGGCGGTCCGGGGCCCTCTTGTGACCACCCTCTCGAGTCATAACAATGTACATGCCAAAACCGAAAGAACTTCGGTCTCGAGAGGACCCCCCCACATGAAACGACCTCTCAGAGGATTCTTCGCGGCCGCCCTGGCGGCCCTCGCCGCTGTCGCGACCCTCGGCCTGTCCGCCGCCCCCGCCACGGCGACCGGCCCGGACGCCGCGGCCCACCCCACGCCGGCGCGGCGGTCACCGTCGACTTCGCGGGGACGGTGTCGCTCAGCAACTGCTCCGGATCGCTCATCCGCTTCCCGGGCTCCGCGTCCACCGACCCCGCCCTGGTGCTCTCCAACGGGCACTGCCTGACCAGCGGCTTCCTCGACCCCGGCGAGGTGCTGGTCGATCAGGCGTCCACACGCGCCTTCGGGCTGCTCAACGCCTCTGGGCGCTCGGTCGCCACGCTGCGCGCCACCAAGCTCGCGTACGCGACCATGACCGACACCGACATCTCGGTGTACCAGCTGGGCCGCACCTACGCGCAGATCCAGTCCTCCTACGGGATCTCGGCGCTGGAGGTCTCCGGTACGCACCCCGTGCAGGGCACGGCCATCAAGGTCGTCTCCGGCTACTGGAAGACCATCTACAGCTGCGGCATCGACGGCTTCGTCCACCTCCTCAAGGAGGGCGACTGGACCTGGAAGGACTCGGTCCGCTACACCTCCTCGTGCAACACCATCGGCGGCACCTCGGGGTCGCCCGTCATCGACACCGCGACCGGCAAGGTCGTCGCCGTCAACAACACGGGCAACGAGGACGGCGGCCGCTGCACCCTCAACAACCCCTGCGAGGTGGACGCGAACGGCACCGTCACCGTCCGCCGGGGCATCAACTACGCCGAGCAGACCTACGGGATCGGCGCCTGCGTGACCACGGGCAACCGCTTCGACCTCACCCTGCCGGGGTGCGGGCTCCCGAAGCCGTGACGGCGGTTCAGCGCCGGTACATCGCGTCGATCTCGGCGGCGTAGGCCTCCTCGACCGCCCGGCGCCTGAGCTTGCGCGAGGGGGTGACCAGCCCCCGCTCCTCGCTGAACGAGGCGGCCAGCACGCGGAACGAGCGGATCGACTCCGCCCTCGACACCCGCGTGTTGGCCGCCGACACCGCCCTGCGCACCTCGGTCTCCAGGTCCGGGTCGCGCACCAGCTCCTGCAGCCCCGCCTCGGCCTTGCCGCGCAGCCGCAGCCACTGGGCCGTCGCCTCGGTGTCCAGGGTCACCAGGGCCGTCACGTACGGCCGGTCGTTCCCGATGACCAGGCAGTGCTCGACCAGCGGGTGCTCGCGCACCCGTTCCTCCAGGACGGCCGGGGAGAGGTTCTTGCCGCTGGTGGTGACGATGATCTCCTTCTTGCGGCCGGTGATCGTCAGATAGCCGTGCTCGTCGAGGAAGCCGAGGTCGCCGGTGTGCAGCCAGCCGTCGCGCAGGGCCTGCGCCGTGGCCTCGGGGTCGCCGAGGTAGCCGGAGAAGACCGCCGGGCCGCGCAGCAGGATCTCGCCCTCGTCGGAGATCCGGACGGCGGTCCCGGGCACGGGGTGGCCCACCGTGCCGTAGCGCACCCGGCCGGGCGGGTTGGCGGTGGCCGCCGAGGTGGACTCGGTGAGCCCGTAGCCCTCGTACACCGTGACCCCCGCGCCCTCCAGGAACAGCCCGAGCCGCCGTCCCATGGTGGAGCCGCCGCTCACCGCGTTGCGGACCCGGCCGCCCAGCGCCTCACGGACCCTGGCGTACACCATCCGGTCGTAGAAGCGGTGCAGCACGCGCAGCGCCGCGCTCGGTCCCGGCCCGGTGCCCAGCGCACGGCGCTCGCGGGCCTCGGCGAACCGCACCGCCACGTCGACGGCCTTGTCGAACACCCCGAGGTGGCCCGCCTCCTCCGCCTTGTCCCGCGCGGAGTTGAAGACCTTCTCGAAGACGTACGGCACGGCGAGCACGAAGGTCGGCCGGAACAGCGCCAGGTCGGGCAGGAGTTCGGCGGCCGTCATCTCGGGCTGGTGGCCCAGGCGCACCCTCGCCCGCACGGCCGCCACCTGGATCATGCGGCCGAAGACATGGGCCAGCGGCAGGAACAGCAGCACGGACGGCTGCGCGGAGGCGCCGCTGTCGAAGACCGGTCGCCAGCCGGCGATGAGGTTGTCGGTCTGGCACATGAAGTTGCCGTGGGTCAGCACGCAGCCCCGGGGGCGCCCCGTGGTGCCCGAGGTGTAGATCACGGTGGCGACGGCGTCGGGGGTGACGGCGAGCCGGTGCCGGTGGACCACGTCATCGGAGATCCGCTCCCCGTCCGCCACGAGCTGCTTGACCGCTCCGGCGTCCAGCTGCCAGACGCGGGTCACGGCGGGCAGCCGGTCGATCACCGAGCCCAGCGTCATCGCGTGGTCCTCGTGCTCCAGGACGCAGCCGACGGCGCCGGTGTCGTGGAGGATCCAGCGCAGCTGCTCGGCGGAGGAGGACGGGTAGACGGGGACCGGCTGGGCCCCGACGGTCCACAGCGCGAAGTCGAAGAGCGTCCACTCGTAGCGGGTGCGCGACATGATCCCCACCCGGTCCCCGAACCGCACCCCGTGCGCGAGCAGCCCCTTGGCCAGGGCCATCACCTCGTCCCGGAAGCCGGCCGCGGTCACGTCCCGCCAGTGGCCGTCCTCCTTGCGGCCCAGCCGCACCTCGTCGGGGGCCTGCGCCGCGGTCTCGAACACCACGTCGGCGAGACCGCCGGCAAGGGTGGCCGGGACCAGCGCGGGCAGACTGAATTCGCGCACGCGGGCACCTCGTGGGGGTCGGGGCGGGCGGAGAAGCGTAACGTAACGGATCTCTCACTCACTGTCGGCCGAGGGCCCGTCGTCGTCCCGCTTCTTCACCAAACCTCCCCCGGCGAGAGATCATGGATACAGGAGGTGACCTCCATGACCACCAGGATCCGACTCCACGGCGGCCCCGGGGACGGTCTGACCCTCGGCATCGCCCTGGGAGCCGGGGGGCAGCCCCCCGAGGGCATCCTGTACGACCCGCTGGCCATCAGCGTGCAGGACGCCGGGGCGCACCAGGCGTGGCCCGACAGCGCCGCGTACTACAAGCGCCTCGAGCACATGGCCGACGAGCCGTGGGACTACGAGTACGAGAGCGAGGCCACCGCCCCCCTGGAGTGACCCGCAGCCGCGCCGCGGACCGCCTCCGGGACCGCCCCGGGGCACCTCCCGCGGCCGCCGGCCCGGGCACGGGTGAAAGCCGCCGTTTTGGCCGGGCGCCGCCGCCTCCGTAGAGTTCCGCAGGACACCAGCGGGAACACACGATCCAGGGAACGACGGCGGGCATGACGGCGACCGAGAACGAGCAGAGCACGGCCACGGCCTGGGACGGCGTCCCCGGCATCGACCCGGTACGCCTGGAACTGTGCCTCAGCGTGCTGAGGGAACTCGACGAGCTGCCGCTGGACCACCCCGACGCGATCACCGTGCGCAGGGCCACGGCCGGCATCTACCGGACGGTGAAGCAGCGGCGCCGCCAGGAGCGGCGTTCCGCCAAGACGGCCCACGACAAGTCCGTCACCGAGGCCACGGCCACCGGTTCCGCGGAACGCATCGACGACGAGACCCAGGGGCTGCTGCCGTCCTCCTCGGTCATCGGTGAGATCGCCGGCATTCTGCAGCGGCCGCGCTCCTGCTACGTGTGCAAGGGCCGCTATGTCGAGGTCGACGCCTTCTACCACCAGCTGTGCCAGAGCTGCGCGGCGTCCAACCGCGCCCGGCGCGAGGCGCGGGCCGACCTGAGCGGCCGACGCGCCCTGCTCACCGGCGGCCGGGCCAAGATCGGCATGTACATCGCGCTGCGGCTGCTGCGCGACGGCGCCCACACCACCGTCACCACGCGCTTCCCCGCGGACGCGATCCGGCGCTTCAAGGCGATGCCGGACAGCGACGAATGGATCCACCGCCTCAAGATCGTCGGGGTCGACCTGCGCGACCCGGCGCAGGTGGTGGCGCTCGCGGACTCGGTGGCCGCCGAGGGCCCGCTGGACATCCTGATCAACAACGCGGCGCAGACCGTACGCCGGTCCCCGGCCGCGTACGCGGAACTGGTGGCCGCCGAGTCCGCACCCCTCCCGGCCGGGGCCCTGCCGGCCTCGGAGGTCTTCGGCGCCTTCGGCAGCGGCGCCCAGCCCGCGCTGCCGGCCCCGCGCGCGGAGCTGGCCGCCCGGGCCCGGGAGGTCACGGACCTGGCGCTGGTGAGCGGTTCGGCCTCGCTCGCCCGGATCGAGGCCGGCACGGCGATCGACGCCGGCGGGCTGATCCCCGACCTGGACGCGGAGAACAGCTGGAGCCGCGCCGTGGGCGAGGTCGACCCGGTCGAGATGCTCGAAGTGCAGCTGTGCAACGAGACCGCGCCCTTCATCCTGGTCAGCAGGCTGCGCCCGGCGATGGCGGCCGCCGCCGCCCGCCGCAAGTACGTAGTGAACGTCTCCGCGATGGAGGGCAAGTTCACCCGCGGCTACAAGGGTGCGGGCCATCCGCACACCAACATGGCCAAGGCCGCGCTCAACATGCTGACCCGCACCAGCGCCCGGGAGATGCTGGAGAGCGACGGCATCCTGATGACCAGCGTCGACACCGGCTGGATCACCGACGAGCGCCCGCACCCGGACAAGGTCCGCATGGCCGAGGAGGGCTTCCACGCCCCGCTGGACCTGATCGACGGCGCCGCCCGCGTCTACGACCCGATCGTCCGCGGCGAGCAGGGCGAGGACCTGTTCGGGGTGTTCCTCAAGGACTACGCGCCGACCGACTGGTAAGCCCCGGCACCGTCCCTCAGGGCCATGTGACGGCCCGTTGCGGGTCAGGTGGGACAGGCGGTGCGGCCGGTCCGCGGCTACGATCGAAGCGTGGCCGAGCGAGGTTCCGCGCCCACCGCGCCCAAGCTCGTGCTCGAGACCGACGGGGACACCCGGATCCTGGTCCCGGGTCGGGACTACCACGTCGGTCGCGACCCCGACGGCGACGTCGTCCTCGACGACCCGCGGGTGTCGTGGCACCACGCGGTGATCCGCCCCGCGGGCGACAGCTGGATGCTGCACGACGTGGGCAGCACCAACGGCACCTTCGTCAACGGCCGGCAGGTCCGGCAGTGGGGCGTCGGCCCGGGCAGCGTCATCCGCTTCGGGCACGCCGAGCAAGGGCCGTGCGCCCGGCTGAGCAACGCGGAGGCCCCCACGGGCGTCTACCGGGCGCCGCCCGTATTGTCCCCCGCGGCGACGGGCACCTTCCGTCACCCGACGTCGGTCCGGTCGCTGCCGCACCGCACGATCCACATCGGGCGCGCCTCCGACAACGACCTGGTCGTCTCGGACCTGCTGGTCTCCCGCCACCACGCCGAGCTGCGGTCGCTGCCGGACGGCGGCTACGAGATCGTCGACCTGCACAGCCACAACGGCACCTACCTGGACGGCCAGCGCGTCGACCGGGCGGTCGTGCACCAGGGCGACATCATCGACGTCGGCCACGCGGTGTTCCGGCTGGTCGGCGAAGAGCTGCAGGAGTTCACCGACACCGGCGAGGTCTCGCTCAACGTCCGCGACCTGTCGGTGCGGGTGGGCGCCGCCGGCAAGGTGCTGCTGGACGACATCAGTTTCCCCGTCGGCGAGAAGTGCCTGCTGGCGGTGGTCGGGCCGAGCGGCTCCGGCAAGTCGACGCTGCTGAACGCGCTGACCGGGCTGCGCCCGGCGGACCAGGGCACGGTGCTCTACGACGGGCGGGACCTGTACCGGGAGTACGCGGACCTGCGCCAGCGCATCGGCCTCGTCCCCCAGGACGACATCCTGCACCAGCAGCTCCCCGTGGGCCGCGCCCTGTCGTACGCGGCCGAACTGCGCTTCCCCGGCGACACTGCCAAGGAGGAGCGGCAGGCCCGGGTGGACGAGGTGATCGCCGAACTGGGCCTGGAGGCCAGGGTGCGGCAGCCGGTCCACACGCTCTCCGGTGGCCAGCGCAAGCGGGTGAGCGTCGCCCTGGAGCTGCTGACCAAACCCTCGCTGCTCTTCCTGGACGAGCCGACCTCGGGCCTGGACCCGGGAATGGACCGCTCGGTGATGACGATGCTGCGCGAACTCGCCGACGACGGCCGCACGGTCATCGTGGTGACGCACAGCGTGCTCAGCCTGGAGGTCTGCGACCGCCTGCTGGTGATGGCGCCCGGCGGGCGCATGGCCTACTACGGGCCGCCCTCCAAGACCCTCCCCTTCTTCGGCTTCCGGCAGTGGCCGGAGGCCTTCGAGGCGTTCGAGCACGAGGAGAACCGCGACTGGACGGGCCAGTACGAGGCCTCCCCGCTCTACGACGAGTACATCGCGGCGGCGCTGGAACCCGCGGGCCCCGAGGCCCCGGGGGGACTCGAACCCCTCGAACCGCCCAAGCCCCAGGGCTGGGGCGGCCAGTTGTGGACGCTGGTCCGCCGCTACACGGCGTCGCTCGCCGCCGACCGCACCTTCCTGGCGATCATGGTGGCGCTGCCCTTCGTGATGGGCGGGATGGCGCGCGCCCTGGCGGGCGGCGCGCTGGGCCGCAACAACGCGCTCAATGTGCTGCTGATCCTGTGCGTCGGCTCGGTCCTCACCGGGGCGGCCAACGCGGTCCGCGAGCTGGTCAAGGAACGCGTGATCTACCAGCGGGAGCGGGCCGTCGGCCTGTCCCGCTCGGCGTACCTGGCGTCCAAGGTGGTGGTGCTGGGACTGGTCACCGTCGCCCAGGCGGTGGTGCTGACGATGGTGGCCCTGGTCGGCGTGCGGCTGAGACCCCAGGGCGGCGGCGGGGTCCTGATGCCGGCGCTGCTGGAGATCACGCTGGCGGTGGCGCTGCTGGCGTTCACCTCGATGATGCTCGGGCTGCTGATCTCGGCCCTGGTGCGGAAGGAGGAGGTGACCATGCCGCTGCTGGTGCTGCTCGCCATCGTGCAGGTCGTCTTCTGCGGTGCGCTGCTTCCGCTGCACGGGGTCCCGGGCCTGGAGCAGGTGGCCTGGCTGGTGCCGTCGCGCTGGGCACTGGGGGCGATGGCCGCGACGCTGGACCTGCACGCCATCACGCCCAGCACCGTCACCTCGGACCCGCTCTTCCGGTCCGTCCCCTCGATGTGGCTCCTGGACATGGGCATGCTCGTGGTGCTGTCGGCGGTCTTCGGGCTCGTCGTCACCAGGCTGCTGCGGCGCCAGGAGCCGGCCGTCATGCGGAGGTAGGCCGTGGTGTACGAGCCGGAGTTCGTCCCGACCCACGTCGCCCCGTCCGCGGGGCTCCCCACCTGGCGGGCGCCGGACGACTCCAGCCCCTCCGCCGCGCTGGACCCGCTGCTGCCGGTGCGGGTGACCGAGCACCGGGGCGACTGGGCGCGGATCGTGTGCTCCAACGGCTGGTCCGCCTGGGTGGACGGACGGCTGCTGATCACGGTCCCGCAGGGCCCTCCGGCCGTCGGCGGCTCCCCGGCCCGCACGGCGGACGCCCGGCCCCTGCTGGGCCGGCTGGTGGAGGCGCTCGGCTCGTACCGCTCCTTGGTGCAGGACCTGGCGGCCGGCCGGATCGACCTGGAGACCTTCGACCGCGGTACGAGCGGCATCAGGATCGGAGCCGTCGTCGACGGGGACGCGGTCTGGCTCTTCGACGCCGAGCACGACCGCTGGTGCTACTGCGACGGCACCCGCATGGCGACCTACGCCGCCTCCTCACCGCCCGACGCGCGCCCGGGCGACCCCGGCCCCCCGCCCCCGGCGAAGCCCCCGGTCGGCGGCGACTCCTCCCCCACCGAGACGCACCCGATCACGTGGACGGGTGAGGCCTGACGACGCGCGGGGCGGCGTCAGGGGGTCGTCCCGCCCGGCCGGGCGGGGCGGGCGCGGGCAACGAGGTGAGCGGCCATGCTGCCGAGCAGACCGGCCGCCACGCCCCACAGCGCGGCGATGCCGATCGCGGGGAGCAGGTTCGGGAGCAGCACGATCGAGCCGCCGAGGCCGCCGGTGTCCGAGGGGTCGCCGATGCCGAACAGGGACAGCCCGTAGTGCGCGTCGATCCGGGTGAGCACGCCGATCAGCAGCATGGCCACCGCGGACGCCGCCGCCAGGTGGACGGCGTTGCGCACGTGCCCCGTGCCGGGCGGCGCGCGCCGGGCGGTGGCCCAGCCGGCGCCCAGCATGGCGACGGCGACGGCGACCACCAGCCACCACGTCCTTCCGTCCTGCTCGGACAGCGACGCGAGGTCGAGCGTGACGTCCCCGTCCCCGCTGCGCAGCACGGCGGCCAGCGCCTCCGGCATCGGCACGCCGAGTGCCCCCTGCACATTGCCGTGCCACGAGGCGCCCATGCCGATCCCGAGCGCGAGCCAGGCCACGTTGGGCAGGCCGAGGAAGACCACGGCGAAGCCGTCGGCGGGCTCCGCGCGGGTGAAGGCGGTGACCACCGCGATCACGCCGCCGGCGACCACGTAGGCGAGCAGCACGCCCACCATGGCGCGGGCGGCCGGCCGGACGACGGTGTGCGCGGGCACCAGCCGGGACGGCAGCGGCGCCCTCCGCGACACGGCGAAGGCCAGGACCAGGACGACGGCCAGCCAGAGCAGCCCGGCGACGACCGAGACCGGTACGTCGGCGCGAAAGCCCACGGTGGGGGTGACCCCGAGCAGGTCGCCGAGGTCGTTGAGGAACTCCTCGCCCGTGGAGATGGTGAAGGTGTGGCGTGCGCCGAGGGCGATCAGCAGCGTGGCGAGGGCCCACAGCACGGCCGTACGGACGAAGAGCCACAGCATCCGGCGCCCGGGGACCACCGCGTGCCGGCGCAGCGGCCGTACGACCACGTAGGCGGTGACCAGGGCCCCGGCCAGGGCGACGGACAGCGGGAAGACGGTCACGGCCGCGTCCGACCGGGCGATGGTGCCCGCGCCGCCCTCCAGACCGACGCGGCCGCCGACGGCCATGACCACGGTGGCCGCGATGACCGGCAGGAACGCGCCCTGCGGCAGCTCCGAGGCCCCCGCCAGCCAGAGTCCGAGGGCCGCCACGACCACCATGACGGCGTACCCGGCCAGAACCGCCGCCAGCGCGTGCAGCCAGCCGTGGGCGAACCCCGGGGCGGGGGGCGGGGCGGAGGGCGGATGCCGGGTCACGGTGTCAGGCTAAGCAGCCCGGCGGCAGCCCGCCCGTCCGGAATGCCCCGGCTTGCGGCCCGGTCGGAGGGTGGACGGAGAATGCGGGAGTGACCCCACCTCCGCCCCGGGAGCCACCCGGCGCCCCCGACCCCGGCCATGCACCTCCCGCGCACGCGCGCCGGAGGTGGTGGACGTCGAGCGCCGGGCTGTCGGCACTGGCCGCGCTCGGGGCCGCGGCGCTCGTCCTGGCGGTCTTCCTGGCCACGCGGGGAGGGAGTGGGGGCACCGGCGCGCCGGAGAATAGCCCCTCGCCCACCCGGCCGCGGATCGTGCTGCAGCCGGCCCAGGTGGCGGGTCAGGACGCCTTCACCGCCGGCACGGCCGACGACCCCCCTCCCGCGGACGCCCCGGCGCCCACCCTGACCCCCGAACCCGCCGGCGCGTACGGGGCGCCGAGCGTCTCCGGCGGTACCCGCGCCCTGTACGGCGGCACCAAGGGCAGGGCCTCCTGCGACGTCGCCGAGCAGACCCGGTACCTGACCGAGGACCCCGGCAAGGCGGCCGCCTTCGCCCGGGTGGCGGTCATCGACACCGACGGGATCGGGCGGTACCTGAAGTCGCTCACCCCGGCGCTGCTGCGCGCCGACACCCGGGTCACCGACCACGGCTACGCGGACGGCTCCGCGACCTCCTTCGCGGCGGTGCTGGAGGCGGGCACGGCGGTGCTCGTCGACGAACGCGGCGTCCCCCGGGTGCGCTGCGCGGGCGGCAATCCGCTGTCGGCGCCGGAAGCGGCCGAGGGCGCCGGCCACAGCGGGCAGCCGTGGCCCGGCTTCCGCGCGTCGGAGGTCGTCGCGGTACGCCCCGCACCGAAGGCGCACGGGTCGTTCGTCCTGTACGACGCGGACCGCGACGAACTCTTCCGCCGCCCGGTGGGCACGCGGGGGGCCGAGGACACCTGGGTGGAGTGACCGGGGAACAGGGGCGCGAGCCTCCGGCCGCCGGAAGGTCCGGACCCGGCCGAATGGGCGACGACCAGGAACTCCTCGCCTCGGGCGGCTCGCCCGCCGTACCGGCACGCCGGTGCGCACCATCCGTTACTGGTCCGACATCGGCGCGCTGCCGCCGGCCGGGCGCCGCGCGGCGGCTACCGGCTGTACGACGCCGCCTCCGTGGCACGGCTGGAGCTGATCCGCACGCTGCGGGAGCTCGGCCTGGGCCTGGAGGACGTACGCCGGGTCCTGGAGCGGGAGACCACCACGGTCGCGGCCGTCGCCGCCGTCCATGTGGAGGCGCTGGACGCGCAGACAGGGCACCGCGGCTGCGCAGCGCGGTGCTCGGCAGCGTGGCGAAGCGGCAGTCGGACACCGCGGAGACGACTCTGCTGAACCAGCGGGCACGGCTGTCGGCCGACGAACGGGGACGGATCGCCGAGGAGTTCGCGGACGAGGTCTTCGAAGGGCTCGACGCCGGCCCCGACATCGAGGCCCGCATGCGGCGCACCCCCGCCGACCTCTCCGAGGACCCCACGCCCAACAGGTGGACGCCTCGGTGGAACCCGCCTTACAACGCGGCACAGCACCCGGCGCCGGGTGCGTCCGTGTGGTTCGCGCGCGCAAGGTCGGCGGCCTCGTCGGCCTCGACGGCCCGGCGCGGGAGAGCGGCGTCGCACCGGACGCGCCCGGGTCCGAGCCGTCCCGAGCGCGCTCCTGGACGCGGACGCGGACCGCGCCGCCGTGCCGGCCCGTCCGGGGCGGGCACGCACGGACGTGCGGAGCGCCACCGGCAGTCGCCGGCGGTCCTCGGCGGCGAGCCGCCGCGCCCCACGCACGTGGCCGAATTCAGTCGGCCGGCCGAGGCGCTCGGGGCGCATCCCCGAGGGTCGCCCGTGCCCTCAGGAATGCTCCTGCAGACGCGGGCCGTACATGTCGAGCATCCGGGCCCGGGCGGAGCCCAGCCGCTGGGCGATGGTCTGTGCGGCGGCCAGCACGATGGCCTGGCCCAGCACCGGGTTTTCCCGGCACAGGTCGCGGATCTCGGCGCCGCTGAACTCGTACGCCCCCACCGAGCCCAGCGCGTGGGCGCCGACCTGCCAGCGGTAGGGAGGGAACAGCCAGGACCAGCCGACGAGTTCGCCGGGGCCGAGGGTCTCGACGGAGACCGCGCCGCGGCCGGGCACGTCCATGTCGATGGAGACGGCCCCCGATTCGACCACCCAGAACCGGTCGGCGAATCTGCCCTCGTCGCAGATGCGCCAGCTCTGCGGGAAGCTGACCTTCTTGCCGTGCTCCAGGAAGGCCCGGCGATGGGCCGACGGAAGTGAGTCCAGCATGGTCACCGTGCTGCTCATCGGCGCATCCTCCTACTCCCTTCCACCCCCTGACCTCAGGGTACGGTCACGGACCGGCCGTCGCAGGGAGGTGACCGGCCAACCAGTCGCGCGCCAGGTGCGCCACCTCGTCGAGGGCTCCGGGCTCCTCGAACAGATGGGTGGCGCCGGGCACCACGTGAAGCAGGCTGGGGCAGCCGAGCGCTTCCTGGGCACGCCTGTTCAGCTCCAGGACGGCGGTGTCCCGGCCGCCGACGATGAGCAGGGTGGGTGCCCTGACCGCGCCGAGCCGGGGCGCGGCCAGGTCGGGGCGGCCGCCCCGGGACACCACCGAGGAGACGTACGGGGCGGCCCGGGGGTCGGCCGCTGCCCACAGCGCGGCGGCGGCGCCCGTGCTGGCGCCGAAGTAGGCCAGCGGCAGGTTCTCCCCGCGGGCCCACTCGGTGACGTCGGCCAGGCGGCCGGCGAGCAGTTCGATGTCGAAGACGTTGGCCCGGTCCGCCTCCTCGGCGGAGGTGAGGAGGTCGAACAGGAGGGTGCCGAGGCCGGCCTGGTTGAGCGCGGCGGCCACGGCGCGGTTGCGCGGGCTGTGCCGGCTGCTGCCGGTGCCGTGGGCGAAGAGCACCAGCGCCCGCGCGTCGGCGGGCATGGTCAGCGTGCCTGCGAGCCGCGTCCCGGCCCCGCCGCCCACGGCGAGGTCCACCTCGGTGGTCCGCGGTGCCCGGGCGGCGGCCTGCTTGAGCAGGCCGGACACCTCGTCGTCGGCGGTCTGGGAGAAGTCGTGGTACCACTCCCCCACCGCGAAGAAGGCGTTCGGCGCCGACAGGCACACCACGTCGTCGGCGGCGTGCCGCAGCGCGGGCAGCGACTGCGGCGAGGCCACGGGCACCGCGAGCACGATCCGGGCCGCGCCCTGGGCGCGGGCCACCTCGCAGGCGGCGAGGGCGGTGGCGCCGGTGGCGACGCCGTCGTCGACGATCAGCACCGTACGGCCGGCCAGCGAGGTGCGCGGCCGCCCCTCGCGGAAGCGGTGCGCCTGCCGGGCCAGCTCGGCCTCCTCGCGGTGCTCGACGCTGTCGATGTCGGCACGGGAGACGTGGCCCATGCGGACGATGTCGTCACTGAGCACCTTGGCGCCGCCCTCGCCGATGGCGCCGAAGCCCAGTTCCCGGTGGTAGGGGACGCCCAGCTTGCGGACGACGATCACGTCCAGCGGAACGTGCAGGGCCTGCGCCACCTCGTAGGCGACGACCACGCCGCCACGCGGCAGGCCGAGCACGATGGGGTTGTCGAAATCCAGATGCCGCAGCCGCTCCGCGAGCTGCCGTCCGGCATCGGCACGGTCTGTGAAGTGCATGGTTCCACCCCCGCGAGCGGGGAGATGCGGGACTCCTTACGACCTACCCTGAATAGGGACCAGCAAGCAACCGGCAGGGCCGCGCGATGTCCGTGCTCGTGGGAACCTCAGGGTGGCAGTACCGGGACTGGCGCGGCGTGCTGTACCCGCCACAGGTGCCGCAGCGACTGTGGCTGGAGGAGTACGCCCGCCGCTTCGGCACGGTCGAGAGCAACAACGCCTTCTACCGCCTGCCGTCCCGGGAGACGTTCGCGGGCTGGCGCGAGCACACGCCCGAGGGCTTCGTCATGGCGGTCAAGGCCAGCCGCTACCTGACCCACATGAAGCGGCTGCGCGACCCGGAGGAGCCGGTGCGGCGGCTGCTGACGCACGCGGAGGGGCTCGGCGACCGGCTGGGCCCGGTGCTGCTGCAGCTGCCGCCGAACCTCCGGGCCGACGCCCGTGTCCTGGAGACGTGCCTGCGCTGCTTCCCCGCGGGTGTGCGGGTGGCCGTCGAGCCGCGGCACGCCTCCTGGTGGACCCCCGAGATCCGCGCGCTGCTGAAGCGCCAGGGCGCGGCCCTGTGCTGGGCCGACCGGCGGGCGCGCCCGGCGACGCCGTTGTGGCGCACCGCGGACTGGGGCTACGTGCGCTTCCATGAGGGCATCGCCCGGCCGTGGCCCCGCTACGGGTCCCGGGCGCTGACCACCTGGGCGCACCGCATCGTGGACACCTGGCCGGAGGGCTCCGACGTGTTCGTGTACTTCAACAACGACCCCGGCGGGGCGGCCGTCCTGGACGCCGACGCCTTCCGCGACGCGATCCGCCGGGTCCGGCCGTGATCCGGCGCCGGGTCGTGGTGACGGGGGACGTCCAGGGGGTGTACTTCCGGGACACCTGCCGCATGACCGCGGACGGCACCGGCGTCGCCGGCTGGGTCCGCAACCGGCCGGACGGCACGGTCGAGGCGGTCTTCGAGGGCCCGCCCGAGGCGGTGGCGGAGATGGTCGCCTGGTCGCAGGAAGGCTCGCCGCTGTCCATCGTGGACCGGGTCGAGGTCGTCGAGGAGGAGCCGGAGGGGCTCACCGGCTTCGAGATCCGTCCCACCCCCTGGCGCGACTGAGGCCCGGGGCCGGGACGCACGGGCGTCGTCAGCCGTGGCGGCGCAGTCCCTCGCGGTCGACGGGCGGAAGGTACTCGCGCACGAGGCTCCGCTCCCACCAGGCCCCGGTGGCGCGCAGGGTGCGCCAGTCGGTGAAGCGGTAGTGGTAGAGGCGGGCGCGGACGTAGGTGGGCGGGGCGTCCGGGAAGGGGTTGCTCCGCAGCAGCCGCAGGGTGCGGGGATCGTTCTCCAGGAGCTTGCCGACGAACGGCACGAACCAGCTCCACGCGTAGGCCGAGGAGATCCCGGCGAACCACATCATCCAGTCCAGCCGCAGGTGGTACGGGGCGAACTGGCGGGGCAGCCGGTGCGGGTCGGTGGGCTTGCCCTTGAAGCCGTACTCCTTCCACACGGTGCCGGGGCCGGGTTCGGCGGCGTCGGTGCCCTCCACCACGACCTCCAGGCGCATCCGGTTGATGCTGCCGAAGGCACCGTAGGAGTTGACCAGGTGCAGCCGGTTGAAGGAGACGTTCATCATCTGGCCGCGGGAGAGCAGATTGCGGGCGGGCCAGTAGCTGAGCACGGCCACCAGGGCGGTGGCGGCGATCACCAGGGCCGCGTACCAGGCGGGCGGGGGGACGGACGCCGCGGGCGGCGGCGCTGCCGCGTACGAGCCGTCGAGGGCGGCGACGGCGAGGACGATCGTCAGCCAGTTCAGCCACGCGAAGTTGCCAGAGAGCACCAGCCACAGCTGGGTGAGGATGACGACGCAGGCGGCGACGCTCGCCACCGGTTGCGGGGTGAACAGGGCGACGGGCACGACCAGCTGGGCGAAGTGGTTGGCGGCGGTCTCGGCCCGGTGCGCCCCGCGCGGCAGGTGGTGGAAGAACCAGCTGAGCGGGCCGGGCATGGGCTGTGTCTCGTGGTGGTAGTAGAGGCAGGTCAGATCGCGCCAGCAGGCGTCGCCCCGCATCTTGATCAGTCCGGCGCCGAACTCGACGCGGAAGACCAGCCAGCGCATCAGCCACAGGATCAGCACGGGCGGCCCTGTGTCGTCGTTGCCGAGGAACACCGCCAGGAAGCCGGCCTCCAGCAGCAGGGACTCCCAGCCGAACGCGTACCAGGTCTGGCCGACGTTGACGATCGACAGGTAGAGCAGCCACAGCGCCGCCCACATCAGCATGGCGGCCCACAGCGGCACGAGGTCGGTGACGCCCGCGACGACGGCGGCGGACAGCGCGGCACCGCCCCACGCGACGGCGGCGAAGAGACGGTCGGAGTAGCGGAGGTGGAACAGGCTGGGCGCGTGACGGAAGGGCACGTCCCGCAGGAAGCGCGGGACGGGCAGCAGCCCGTGCTCGCCGATGAGGGCGCGGAACTGGCCGGCGGCGGTGAGGAAGGCGACCAGGTAGAGCACGCCCAGCCCGCGCTGGACGACGACGCGGCTCAGCCAGTAGTCGGGTGCCGTGAACCACTCCATGGCCGCTTCTCTAGTGCCCCACCGGGGTGTCCGCGACCCGGCGGGACGATGGCGGGGCGAGGTTCATCCGATGGGACGCGCCGGGCGCGTGCTACTGGTGGTCGGCGACGAGGGAGAGCAGTCCGCCCTCAGGGTCGCGGATGCCCGCGACCCTGCCGTAGGCGCTGTCGAGGGGTTCGCCGGTCACCTCGCCGCCGAGGTCCTTGGCGCGCCGGACGGCCTCGTCGACGTCGGCGACGGTGAAGAAGACGTGCCACCGCGGCCGGACCTTGGGGTCGGCCGCGGCCTCCACGCCCCCGCCGCGGATCCCCGCGACGCTGTGCCCGTCGACGTAGAGGACGACGCGGTCGTTCTCCCATTCCACGACGTAGCGGGGGCCGCGCCGGTCCCAGTGGAAGACCTCGCCGTAGAACAGGGCCGCGGCGAAGGCGTCGCGTGTGCGCAGCTCGATCCAGGACGGGGCGCCGTGCATCCGCAGCTTGCGGGCGGGGCCGTGCTCGCCCTCCCAGATGCCGAAGGAGGCACCCATGGAGTCGGCCACCAGCGCCAGCCGCCCGGCGTCGAAGTCGAGCGGGCCCACGGCCACCGTACCGCCGCGGTCACGGATGTCGGAGGCCGTGGCGTCGGCGCTGTCCACCCCGAAGTAGGTGGTCCAGGACACCGAGGTCTCCCAGTCGCGGGCGATGGCGCCGATGCCGGCCACCTCCGTGCCGTTCACCAGCGCGCGTTCGTAGGGGCCCCAGCGTGAGGGCCCGGGTTCGAACTCCCAGCCGAGCAGCGGTCCGTAGAACGCCTTCGCCACGTCCAGGTCGCGTGCCATCAGGCTGACCCAGCACGGGGCGCCCGCCACACAGCAGATCTTCGTGGTGGACACGTACCGGCCTCCTTGTCCTTCCCCGTTCCAAGAATGGCGGCAGCGGGTCCGGGAGGCATCTTCGGCGGTCCGTCGTACGTAACGCTGGTGGCCGGGCGCTCCGGCTCGGTGGCTCGGTGGGCCGGTGGGCGGTGGGTCAGGTGGCTCAGTGGCCGAAAAGGTGCATGCCCCGGCGGCGCGCCGACGCCGAGGGGGTCTTCTGCGTCGTGGCCGTCTCGTCGTCGGTCCTGGCGGTACCGGGGGCCGGGGCGGCGGTGGTGCCCGCGGCGGTGGCGTCGGGCGCGGCCTCGGCGGCACGGGCCCGGCGGCGCAGCCGGCGCAGCTCCGCACGGCGGCTGCGCTCGCGTCCGGCGCCGGCCAGGGCGATGACCGAGGCCAGGCAGAACACCAGGGCGAGCGCGAGACCGGCGAGGAACGCCCCGAGGGTGTTGACGGTGGCGATGTCAGAGCCGAACAACGTCACGGTGTAGTCGGGGCCACCCCCGAGGTTCTCCGCGATCAGGAGCCCGGTGAAGGCGGCGGTGGCGCCCATGAGCACGAATCCCAGCAGCAGCATCGTGTCCTCCTCGATGTCGGGGCGTGGTACGGGGCCCTTTCGCTGCGCCTACCCCGGGTACGGTCACGGATGCGTACGGCGGCCCTCGCGCAGGAAGCGCCGCAGCCGGGTGAGCGGCCAGGCGTTGACGACGTCGTCCTCGGTGAGCCGGCCCCGCTGGGCGGTGCCGACGCCGTAGCGCATGAAGTCCAGGTGGACGGTGGAGTGCGCGTCGCTGTCGACGGCGAACCGCACGCCGTGCCGGCGGGCCCTCAGGATCAGCTCGTCGCCGAGGTCGAGCCGGTCGGGCTGGGCGTTGACCTCCAGCGCGGTGCCGGTGCGGGCGCAGGCGGCGAAGACCTCGTCGAGGTCGGCGTCGACACCCGGGCGCCTGCCCAGCAGCCGGGTGGTGGGGTGGCCGATGATGTCGACGTACGGGTTCTCGGCGGCGCGCACCAGGCGCCGGGTGAGGGCGTCGCGGTCCTGGTTGAAGTGGGAGTGGAGGGAGGCGACGCACAGGTCGAAGCCGGCCAGGAACTCGTCCGGCCAGTCCACGTCCCCGTCGGGGCCGATGTTGAGTTCGGTGCCGTGCAGGACGCGCATGCCCTTGTGCGTGCGGTCCAGGCGGCGGACCTGCTCCCGCTGGGCGAGGATCTTCGCGTCGGTCATGCGCTGCATGTACAGGTTGGGCGCGTGGTCGGTGACCGCGTAGTAGGCGTAGCCGCGCGCGGCCGCGGCCGCAACCATCTCCTCCAGCCCGGCGAGGCCGTCCGTCAGGTCGGTGTGGGTGTGCAGGTCGCCGCGGACGGCGTCCAGGGCGAGGGGCACGGGCAGTTCCCCGGCCAGTCCCTCCTGGATCTCGCCCCGGTCCTCCCGCAGCGTCGGCGGTATCCAGGGCAGGCCGAGCCGGGCGTAGACCTCCTCCTCGGTCCGGGAGACGATCCGCTCGCCGGTCGCGGTGTCGAAGAGCCCGTACTCGGAGAGCTTGAGGCCGTGGTGGACGGCCAGCTCGCGGACGCGGATGTTGTGGGCCTTGGAGCCGGTGAAGTACTGCAGCGCCGCGCCCCACGCGTCCGGCGGCACCACCCGCAGGTCGACCTGGAGGCCCTTGGCGGTACGGATCGAGGTCTTCTTCGCGCCCCGCACGACGACCTCCGCGGTCACGGGCATCCGGACGAACGCCTCCATGAAGGGCCCGGACCGCTCCGCGGCGACGAGGACGTCGACGTCGCCGACGGTCTCCCGCATGCGGCGCAGCGAGCCGGCGTAGGTGCAGCGCTCGCAGCCGGGGAGCGCGGAGAGCTCGGCGACGACCTCCTCGGCGACCTCCATGGCGACGTCGAGCGGGACCCGGCCGCCCGAGGACCGCAGCAGGCCGATGCCGTGCAGGAGGTTCTCCTCGGTGCGGGCGCCGAAGCCGGGCAGGCCGCGCAGGCGCTCCTGGTGGATGGCGTCGGCGAGTTCCCGCACCGAGGCGATGTGCAGCTCCCGGTAGAGCATCATGGCCCGCTTGGGGCCGAGCGTCGGGATCGCGGTCATCTCCCGCACACCCGCGGGGATGCGGGCGCGCAGCTCCTCGAGGGCGGGCACGGTGCCGGTGCGCAGGTACTCGGCGACCTTCGCGGCCACCGACTTCCCCACGTCGGGGATCTTCCGCAGCTCCCTGTCGTCGAGCCGGGAGACGTCCTCGTGGTGGCCGCCGATGGCGCGGGCGGCCTTCTCGTAGGCGCGCGCCTTGAACGCGTCGCCACCGGTGATCCGGATGAGGTCGGCGTACTCGCGGAGCAGGGCTTCGACCTCGTCGTTCGCCCTGGCCATGTGGGGCCCCTTCCCGCGGCACGCCGCGGGCTAACGCCCCGGGGCCCCTTCCCCTCGCGGCGCGACGGGTGATGAGGCACCGTGGAGGGGCGGCGGAACCGCCCGTCCCACCGATCAGGGAGGCCCCATGACCGACCACACGTACCGGGTGACCGAGATCGTCGGCTCGTCCAGCGAGGGCCTGGACGCCGCCATCCGCAACGGGCTCAGCCGGGCCTCGGAGACCCTGCGCAACCTCGACTGGTTCGAGGTCACACAGATCCGCGGTCACCTGGCGGACGGGCAGGTCGGGCATTACCAGGTCGGACTGAAGGTCGGCTTCAGGATCGAGGAGAACGGCTGAGCCGCTGTCGTACCCGTCGGGCAGGATGGCCCCACCGGTGCGGGCACCGGGCGGGCCACTTCGACGGAGGCACACCATGGTCGCTTTCCAGCTCACGATCGACTGCGCGGATCCGGAGGGCCAGGCGCACTTCTGGGCGACCGCGCTGCGCTACCGCGTCGAGGACGCGCCGGACGGCTTCCCCACCTGGCGGGAGTACTGGCTCTCCGTCGGTGTGCCGGAGGAGGAGCTGGGCAAGGGCGACTGCAGCGACTCCGTCGTGGACCCGGAGGGCGGCGGCCCCCGGATCTGGTTCCAGCAGGTGCCCGAGGGCAAGGTGGTCAAGAACCGGCTCCACCTCGACGTCATGGTGGGCGGCGACCGGGCCGAGGTACCCCTGGAGACCCGCAGGGAGCGGGTCGAGGCCGAGGTCGGCCGCCTGGTCGCAGCGGGAGCCTCGCGGCTGCGCGTGCTCTCCGAACCGGGCGTGGACCACTACGGGGTGGTGATGCAGGACCCGGAGGGCAACGAGTTCTGCGTGGCCTAGCCGCTGCCCGGCCCAGGGGTGTGCCGCGGCTCGCCCCAGGGCCGCGGCACACCCCCATGATCCCGGTTGCGGGTCGTTGACGGGCGAAACAGCATGAAAGGGAGACCGATCTGGAGGTGGACCGGTGTCCTCACATATCTCGGCGAACACCGCGGCGGAAGCCGGCGTCCTGCCGGAGCGCGGACCGGACCCCGTCCGGGTCACCCTGCACGTCAACGGGGAGCGGCGGGCGGTGGACATCGAGCCCCGGGTGAGCCTGCTCGACGCCCTCAGGGAGCATCTCGGTCTGACCGGCGCCAAGAAGGGCTGCGACCAGGGCGCCTGCGGGGCCTGCACGGTGCTGGTGGACGGGCAGCGCGTGCTGGGCTGCCTGACGCTCGCCGTCACGTGCGAGGGCCACGAGGTCACCACCATCGAGGGCCTGGCCCAGGAGGGCCGGCTCGACCCGATGCAGGAGGCGTTCATCGCGCACGACGCCTTCCAGTGCGGCTACTGCACCCCGGGGCAGATCATGTCGGCGGTGGCGCTGCTGCGGGAGGGACACGCCGCGGACGACGCGGAGATCAAGGAGTGGATGAGCGGCAACATCTGCCGTTGTGCCGCGTACCCCAACATCCGTGCGGCGATCCGCGCGGTCCGCGACGCGGAACCGGACGCCGCCTCCGGAACCGGCAGCGGAGCGTGACATCATGCGGCCCATCAGCTACACCCGCGCCACGGGCACGGCGGACGCGATCGCGGCCGTCACCGCCGACCCGCAAAGCCACTTCCTGGCCGGCGGCACCACCGAGGTCGACCTGCTACGGCAGAACGTGCTCGCGCCGCGCCGGCTCGTGGACATCAACGACCTCCCCCTGACCGGGGTGGAGGGCATGCCGGACGGCTCGTTGCGGATCGGCGCGCTGGCCCGGATGAGCCAGGTCGCCGAGGCGCCGGTCGTACGGGAGCGCTTCCCGTTGATCGCCCAGGCGCTGGAACTCGGCGCCTCGGCCCAGTTGCGCAACATGGCCTCCATGGGCGGCAACATGATGCAGCGCGTGCGGTGCGGCTACTTCCGCGACACCGCGTCGGCCTGCAACAAGCGCGTACCGGGGAGCGGTTGCGCGGCGATCGAGGGCACGAGCCGCGGGCACGCGGTCCTCGGCACGAGCGCGCACTGCATCGCCACCCACCCCTCGGACGTCGCCGTGGCCCTGGCGGCACTCGACGCCAGGATCCGGACCGAGGGGCCCGGCGGTGAACGCTCGTACTCCTTCGAGGAGTTCTTCCTGCTGCCCGGCGACACCCCTGACCGGGAGCACCCGCTGGAGCACGGCGAGCTGATCACCGTGATCGAGGTGCCCTCGGTGCCCATCGCCCGCCACTCCACGTATCTGAAGGTCAGGGACCGCGCGTCGTACGAGTTCGCCCTGGTCTCGGTGGCGGCCGCGCTGGCGCTGGCGGACGGGCTGGTGCTGGACGTCCGCCTCGGGCTCGGCGGGGTGGGCACCCGGCCCTGGCGGGCCGAACGCGCCGAGGAGTTCCTGCTCGGGGCGCCGGCCATCCCGGAGAACTTCCACGAGGCCGCACGGGTCGAAATGGCCGCGGCGCGCCCCACGTCGATGAACGCCTTCAAGGTCGAACTCGCCTGCCGCACCATGGTCCGCGCGCTCGAGACCCTCACCGGGAGCCCGTCGTGACCGCGGCCGTCGGGCAGCCGATGGACCGGGTCGACGGCCGCCCCAAGGTCACCGGATCGGCGCGGTTCTCGGCGGAGATCCCGCTGCCCGGCATGGCGTACGCCGCCCTCGTCGGGGCCCACATCGCCTCCGGGCGGATCACCTCGATCGACGCCCGCGAGGCCGAGGCCGCCGAGGGGGTCCTCGCGGTCCTCACCCACGAGAACACCCCGCCCATCGTGGCGCAGCCGCCGCTGATCCCCTCCCTGGCGGGGACGGCGGCCCCCGGCCAGACGTTCTTCCCCCTGCAGGACGACGTCGTCCACTACGCGGGCCAGCACATCGCCGTCGTCGTCGCCGACACCCACGAACGGGCCCAGCACGCGGCGAGTCTGCTGCACGTGCGGTACGCGGAGGAGCCCTCGGTCACCACCCTCGACCAGGGCCGGGACCTGGCCCGTGTACCCGAGGCGATCTTCGGCGGCTTCATGCCGGGACGCATGAGCCGGGGCGACCTGCGGAAGGGGATGGACGAGGCCGACGTACGGCTGAACGTCACCTTCACCTACGCCGCGAACAACCACAACCCCATCGAGCCGCCGGCGACCACCGCCTCCTGGGAGGGCGGCGAACTCACCCTCTGGGACGCCACGCAGGGCGTCACCTCCACCCAGCAGACGGTCGCCGCGCTGCTCGGTCTGCCGGTCTCCCGGGTACGGGTCGTCGGGCACTACACGGGCGGCAGTTTCGGCGGCAAGGCGATGATCTGGCACCACCCCGCCCTCGCCGCGATCGCCGCCCGGGCGGTGGGCCGCCCGGTGAAGCTGGCGCTGACCCGTGAGCAGATGTTCACCTCGATGGGGCACCGCGAGGAGCAGGAGCAGACGATCACGCTCGCGGCGGCCGGGGACGGGCGGCTCACCGCGCTGCGCCACCACAAGCTCTCCCCCACCTCGCACTTCGACGAGTGGGCCGAGCCCTCCCTGGGCGTCGCCTCGCAGATCTACGGGTGCCCCCACTACGAGGGCGAGTACCGGATGTTCCGCGCGAACACCATGACCCCGACGTTCATGCGCGCGCCCGGCGAGGCCTCGGGCATGTTCGCCATGGAGTGCGCGATGGACGAGCTGGCCGAGCGCCTCGGGATGGACCCGCTGGAGCTGCGGCTGCGCAACATCACCGCGACCGACCCGATGACGGGCGACCCGTGGTCGAGCTGGGGGCTGGAGGAGTGCTACCGCCGCGGCGCGGAGCGCTTCGGGTGGGCGGGCCGCGACCCGCGGCCGCGCTCCCGGCGTGAGGGGCACTGGCTGATCGGCACCGGCATGGCCAGCGCCGGGTACCCCGTCGCCCAGCCGGTCACACCGCAGCGAGCCCGCGCGCGCCTGTACGCCGACGGAACGGTGCTGGTGCAGGCGGCCACGCCCGACTTCGGCACCGGTGTGGCCACGGCCATGACCCAGGTCGCCGCCGACGCCCTCGGCCTGCCCGTCGAGCGGTGCCGCTTCGAGAACGGCGACACCGCCCTCCCTCAGATCGCCGCGGCCGTGGGCTCCGCCGGTGCCGGCATGATCAGCGCGGCCGTCCACACGGCCGCCGCCGCCCTGCGGGACGCGCTCGTCGCGCGGGCGGTCGCCGACGCCGAGTCGCCGCTGCACGGGGCGGACCCAAAGTCCGTCGAGCTCCGGGACGGGCGCATGGTGCTCCGGGACGACCCCGGTACGGGCGAGACCTACGCCGAGATGATGCACCGTCAGTTCCTGCCGGACCTCGAGGCCCTGGGCTCGTGGACCCCCGACCCCGGCGCGAACGGGCACGCCCTGATGACCTTCGGCGCGCAGTTCGCCGAGGTCGCCGTCGACGCCGACCTCGGTCTCGTCCGGGTCCGCCGCATGGTCGGCGCCTTCGCCCCGGGGCGGGTCCTCAACCCGAAGACCGCGCGCAGCCAGCTCATGGGCGGCATGATCTGGGGCCTCGGCCAGGCCCTCCTCGAGGCCAACCGCATGGAGGCCCGAACCGGGCGCTGGGCGGCCTCGAGCCTCGGCGACTACCTGGTCGCCGTCAACGCGGACGCGCCGGACGTCGAGGTCGAGCTCGTCGAGGTCGAGGACACCGTCGTCAACCCCCTGGGCGTCAAGGGCGTCGGCGAGATCGGCCAGGTCGGCGCGGGCGCCGCCATCGCCAACGCCGTCCACCACGCCACGGGCCGCCGCGTCCGCAAGATGCCGATCACCGTCGAGGACCTGCTCTAGGAGGTGTCCCGGCGGCCGCGGCCCCGGCGGCGGATGAGGTAGCGGGCGGTCAGGGCGGCCGCGATCAGGGCCACGGCGATCAGGGCGTAGAGCTGGAAGCGGGTGAGCCAGGCGTAGAGCGTGCCGAGGCGGGTGCCGGCGGCGTAGGCCAGGGCGGCCCAGACGCCGACCCAGAGGACCGCGCCGAGGGTGTTGCACAGCAGGAAGCGCCACCAGGGCATGCCCGCGGTACCGGCGATGATGCCGTTGGTCTGGCGCAGGACGTCCACGAAGCGGGCGAGCAGGACGACGAGGTCGCCGCGGCGGGCGAAGAACTCCTCCCCGCGCTCGAAGCGTTCCGGGGTGAGCAGGACGTAGCGGCCCCAGCGGTGGACGAAGGCGCGGCCGCCGCTGCGGCCGATGAGGTAGCCGAGGCAGTCGCCCGCGACGGCCGCGACGACGGCGACCGCCACGACGGCGGCGATGTCCATCCGCCCGGTGCCCGCGTAGGCGGCCGCGACGACGAGGACGGTCTGACCGGGCACCGGGATACCGCCGTTGTCGAGCAGGACGAGGACGCCGACCGCCAGGTAGCCCCAGTCGTCCAGGAGCGGGGCGAGGTGCGCGAGGGGTCCGGGGAGGGGTGGCGGGACGGCGGCCGGCGCCATGGGCTCACTCCGCGGCCGTGTCGCGGGGGCGTTCGGGGAGCGTGAGGTTGTCGCCGGTGGCCGGGTCGAAGACGTGGGCCTGCGCGGTGTCGAGCCACAGGCGCAGGCGTTCGCCCTCGCGGGCCCGGGTCCTGGCGGAGAGCCGGGCGACGGTCTCGGGCCCGCCGGCGCCGGTGTCGGCGAGGCCGGAGTCGGCGGCGAGTTCGGCCAGTTGCTCCGCGGCGGCCGCGCCGCCCTCCTGGGCGAAGTGGACGTAGACATCCGAGCCGAGGGACTCGCGGACGTCGACGGTCACGGTGACGGTGGCGCCGCCGCGTTCCGGGTCGACGAGCGCGGCGTCCTCGAAGTGCTCCGGCCGGAAACCCGCGATGACCTCGCGCGGCGCGCCGCGGCGTGCCAGGGCGGCGCGGAGGCGGTCGTCGAGCGGCAGGTCGCCGAGCGGGGTGCGCAGCCGGTCCTCCTCCACCGTGGCGGGCAGGAAGTTCATCGCGGGCGAGCCGATGAAACCGGCGACGAACAGGTTGCGCGGGCGGTCGTACAGCTCCTGCGGCGATCCGGTCTGCTGGACGAGGCCGCCGCGCATCACGACGACGCGGTCGCCGAGGGTCATGGCCTCGGTCTGGTCGTGCGTGACGTATACCGTGGTGGTGCCCAGGCGCCGCTGCAGCCGCGCGATCTGGGTGCGCATCTGGACCCGCAGCTTGGCGTCGAGGTTGGACAGCGGCTCGTCCATCAGGAAGGCCTTGGGCTCGCGGACGATGGCACGGCCCATCGCGACGCGCTGGCGCTGCCCGCCGGAGAGGTTGGCGGGCTTGCGGTCGAGGTGCCCGGTGAGGTCGAGGACGCGGGCCGCCTCCTCCACCTTCTCCCTGATGACGGCCTTGTCCACGTGGGCCAGCCGCAGGGCGAAGCCCATGTTCTGGCGGACGGTCATGTGGGGGTAGAGGGCGTAGCTCTGGAAGACCATGGCGATGTCGCGGTCCTTGGGGGCCTTGTCGTTGACGACCTGGCCGCCGATGCGGAGGGTGCCCTCGGTGATGTCCTCCAGCCCGGCGATCATGTTGAGGGTGGTGGACTTCCCGCAGCCCGACGGGCCGACCAGGATCACGAACTCGCCGTCCGCGATGGCGAGGCTGACGTCGCGGACGGCGACCGCGCCGTCGGGGTAGCGCTTGGTGACGCCTTCGAGGGTGATCTCGGCCATGTGCGGTCCTTCAGCCCTTCACTGCGCCGGAGGTCAGTCCGGCCACGATGCGCCGCTGGAACAGCAGCACGAAGACGACGATCGGGACGGTGATGACCACGGCGGCCGCCGCGATCGAACCGGTGGGCTGCTGGAACTGGGAGCTGCCGGTGAAGAAGGCGATGGCCGCCGGGACGGTGCGCGCGGCGGTGGTGGAGGTCAGCGAGATCGCGAAGAGGAAGTCGTTCCAGCAGAAGATGAAGACCAGGATCGCCGTGGTGAACACCCCGGGTGCCGCGAGCGGCGCGATGACCAGCCGGAAGGCCTGGGCGGGGGTTGCCCCGTCGACCTTGGCGGCCTTCTCCAGGTCCCAGGGGATCTCGCGGAAGAACGCCGACAGCGTGTAGATCGCCAGCGGCAGCGAGAAGGTCATGTACGGGATGATCAGCCCGGCCCACGTGTCGAACAGGCCGAGGAAGCGCTCGATGTCGAAGAGCGGCGACACCAGGGAGATCGGCGGGAACATCGCGATCAGCAGCGAGGTGCCGATCAGCAGCCCCTTGCCGGGGAAGCGCAGCCGGGCCACGGCGTAGGCGGCCATGGTGCCCAGGGTGACGGCGACGACGGTGGAGATCAGGGCGATCCCGATGGAGTTGACCAGCGCGCGGGTGAACTCGGAGGTCGCGAAGATGCCGCGGTAGTTCTCCAGCGTCCACGTGCGGGGGACGAAGCTGCCGTCGGAGAGGGTGGCGGGGTCCTTGAAGGACAACGCGACGATCCACCACACCGGGAACAGCGCGTAGAGCATGACGGCGGTGTTGACGACGCTCCAGCGGGCGATCCGCCGCCGCTGCGCCGGGCTCGTGCTCATCGTCCGGTGTCCTCCGTTCCTGGGGCGGCCGTGCCGAACAGCCTGATGAAGGCGAAGGCGATGACCGCCACGCAGAGGAAGATCAGCACGGAGATCGCCGAGCCGATGCCGAGGTTCAGCGCCGTGAAGAGGTTGTCGTAGCCGAGGATCGACACGGAGCCGGTGCCGTTGGAGCCCTGGGTGAGCACGTAGATGTTGTCGAAGATGCGGAACGCGTCGAGGGTGCGGAACAGCAGCGCCACCAGGATGGCGGGTTTCATCAGCGGCAGTGTGACGAGCCGGAAGCGCTGCCACCGCGTGGCGCCGTCGACCATGGCCGCGCGCAGGGTCTCCTCGGGCACCAGGGCCAGCCCGGCGAGGAGCAGCAGCGCCATGAAGGGCGTGGTCTTCCAGACCTCGGCCAGGATGATCAGCCCGATGGCCTTCCAGTGGTCGGTCAGCGGGGCCTCCCCCGCCGAGTCGACGAGGTAGCCGATGCCGGGGGTCCAGGCGTACTGCCAGGAGAAGGCGGCGACGACGGTCACGATGCCGTACGGCAGCAGGACCGCGGTGCGCACCGCGGGGCGGCCGAGGATCGCCCGGTGCATGACGACGGCCAGGCCCATGCCGAGGACCAGTTCCACCGCCACGGAGACGACGGTGATCAGGCAGGTCACCTGGAACGCCTCCCACCAGAACCCGGAGCCCAGGACCGCGGCGTAGTTGTCCAGGCCCACGAAGCGGGCCAGCTGCGGGAAGCGCAGGTCGTAGCGGTGCAGGGAGAGGTAGAGGGCGTAGAGCACGGGGTAGGCGGTCACGGCGAGCATGACGAGCACGGCGGGGGCGCAGAGCAGCCAGCCGAGCCGGCGCTCCTGGCGGGCGCCCGCCGACAGCCGCGTCACGGGACCAGCCCCTTGGACTGCAGGGCGTCCTCGATCTGCCCCCGCAGGTCCCGGACGGAGGCAGCGGGCTGGATCTCGGCGGGTGGTGACAGGGTGTGGGACACCGCGATGGACACGTTCTGGTAGGCGGGGGTCTGCGGACGCAGGGCGGCGTTCTCCAGCTCGGCGAGGATGTCCTGGGCGAAGGGGTAGCTCCGCTCGATCCGGGGGTCGTCGTAGAGGGAGCGCAGGGTCGGCGGCAGGCCGCCGCGGAGCGCGGCGGCCCGCTGGTTGTCCCGGTCGCGCAGGCACAGCGCCGCCTCGAAGGCGAGCTCGGGCCGGCGGCTGTGGGCGCCGACGGCGAGGTCGATGCCGCCGATGGTGACCCGTGCGGGGCGGTCGGCGTCCACCCGGGGGTAGCGCGCCCATCGGAAGTGCCGGAAGAGCTCCGGGTTGTCGGCCTTCATCGCCGGATACACGAAGGGGTAGTTCACCTGGAAGGCGGCGCTGCCGGACTCCATGGCGAGCCGGTTCTGGTCCTCCGTCTGGTTGGACAGCGACGGGTCGGCGGCGGGAGAGACCGCCAGGTCGCGCATGATGCCCGCGGCCCGGACGGCGGGCGCGCCGAGCGAGGGCGCGGTCGCGTCGGCGTTGAGGATCGAACCGCCCGCGCTGGCGACGAGCGTGTTGAACCAGACGGTGAGCCCCTCGTACTGGGCGCCCTGGACCTCGATCCGGTGGGGTTTGCCGGCCTTCGCCAGGGCGCGTGCGGCGTCGAGCATCCCGGCCCACGTCGTGGGCGGCTCCGACACGAGGTCCGCGCGGTACCACAGCAGCTGGACGTTGGTGTTGTAGGGAACGGCGTAGAGGCGGTCCTTCCAGGTGGCCGTGCGCACCGGTGCGTCGAGGGTGTCCCGGACGGCCTCGGCGCGCCGGGTGCCGGTCCACGGGCGGATCCAGCCGGCCTCGGCGAACTCCGGGGCCCAGGTGACGTCCAGGCCGAGGATGTCGAGCGCGGGGTCGCGTGCGGCCAGCCGGCGTACGAGCTGCTGCCGCTGGCCGTCGGCCGTCCGGGGGAGTTTGTTGTAGCGGATGACGTAGCGTCCGCCGGAGGTCCGGCTGCAGCGGTCGGCGGCCTCCTGCAGCGCCCCGGAGTCGTCGGGGAAGTTGTACCAGTCGAGCGTCGCCCCTCCGGACGTCCGCGAGGCGCCGCTGCCGCACGCGACCGCGGCGGCCGCGAGGACGAGCACCGCGGCAAGGGCCCGCGAGCGCCGCACCGCGCACGCCATAGGCACCTCGCTCCCCTGCTCGGACACACTCCGGCCCCGGACCATGAAGCCCCCGCCGGGGCCTCCGACGCAGCCTCAGGGGCGTGTCGGGGCCGGGTATTCACGCGGTCGGCGCAACCGTGCCCGCTGCACCGGTGCCGGCGTCCCGGGCCCGGGGAGACTGGCAGGGTGCCCGGCGCCCTCCCCGCCCCGCTCGCCGACCTCCTGCGGCGCACCAACGAGCCGATCGTCGTGCAGACGGCGCGCTCCACCGTGGCCGCGGTGCTGTCGTACGCCGTGGCAGTCTGGCTGCTGCCCAACCCGGCGCCGCTGACGGCGCCCCTGACGGCCCTGCTCGTGGTGCAGGTGACGCTCTACACGACGGTGACCACGGGCATCCGACGGGTGGTCAGCGTGGTGGCCGGCGTCCTCATCGCGGTGGGCTTCGCGGAGCTGATCGGGCTGACGTGGTGGAGCCTCGGGCTGATCATCCTGGCGTCGCTGGTGACCGGTCACTTCATCCGGGTGGACGAGTTCGTGGCCGAGGTCGCCATCAGCGCGATGCTCATCCTGGCCGTCCCCGCCCCCTCCGGCGAGGCGCTGGACCGCGTGCTGGAAACCCTGGTCGGGGCCGGTGTCGGGGTACTGCTCAACGTCGTCGTACCGCCGCCCGCCTTCGTGGAGCCGGCCGGTGACGCGGTACGCGAGCTGGCGGAGCACATGCGGGCGCTGATGCTCCGCATGGGCCGTCAGGTGCGCGCCGGAGCCACCGCCGGGCAGGCCCGCTCGTGGCTGATGGACGCACGCCGGCTGGACAACGAGGTCGCCCGCTTCGACGCCTCGCTGCGCAGGGCGGAGGAGGGGACCCGGCTCAACCCGCGGGTCAAACCGGCGGAGGGCGCGATGGCCCGGCTGCTGCTGCGCAGCGGGCTGGACACCCTGGAGGTCTCGACCGTCCTGCTGCGGACGCTGTGCCGCTCACTGACGGAGCTGGACCGCGAGCGCGGCGCGCGGGAGCCGCTGTTCACCGGTGAGCTCGCCGCCGGCATCGACGAGTTGTTCGCCGACCTGGCCGACGCCGTCGACAGTTTCGGCCGGCTGATCGCGGCCCAGGTCACGGAGGGCGCCGACCAGGCGGAGGCCCGGCTGGAGGACGCCCTGCGGCGCGGCCGGGAGGAAAGGGACCGGATCGCCGTGCTGCTGCGCGCGGAGACGGAGCGGCGCTGGGAGAGCTGGGACCTGTACGGGGCTCTGCTGGCCGACATCGACCGGCTGCTGGACGAGCTGGACCTCGAGAAGCGCTCCCTGTGGCTGTCGGAGCAGCTGATCGCCGCCGCGCCGCGCCCGCCGACGCTGTCCGGCCGGATGCGCCGTCAGGCCCGCTCCGCCGCGGCCCGGCTGCGCCCCAGGTCCCCCGGTGGGACGGGTTCCGGGCGGGACGGTCGGTGATCATGCCTCATGCTGGTGGGATGGACCTGCTGAACGTGTGCGTCGCCGGGGCGACGGGCTGGACCGGGGAGGCGGTGGCGCGCGCCGTCCTGGACTCCGCGGACCTGCGGCTGCGGTCCGCGGTGGCACGGTCCGCGGCCGGCGCCGACCTCGGGGCGGTGTGGGGCGGTCCCGAGCTCGGCGTGCCGGTCTTCAGCACGGTCGACGACGCGCTGGACGATGTGGACGTCCTGATCGACTACACCTCGCACACCGCGGTCGGGCGCCATGTGCGCACCGCCGTGGTCCGGGGGGTCGGGGTCGTGGTCGGCTCGTCGGGCCTGTCCGGCGCCGACTACGAGGAGATCGCCGCGCTGGCGGAGGAGCACGGCGTCGGCGTGGTGGCCTCGGGGAACTTCTCGCTGACCGCCGCCCTGGCGCAGGCGGCCGCCCGGCTGGCGGCCCGGCACCTGCCCCACTGGGAGATCATCGACTACGCCTCCGCGACCAAGCCCGACGCCCCCAGCGGCACCGCACGCGAACTCGCCGAACAACTGGCCGCCGTACGGCGGCCCGAGTACGCCGTGGACCCGGAACACACCGCCGGGCACCCGGAGGCCCGCGGCGCGTCGATCGCGGGCACGCAGGTCCACTCGGTGCGGTTGCCGGGCTACACCCTCGCCGTGGAGGCGCAGTTCGGGCTGCCGGACGAGCGCCTGGTGATCCGGCACGAGGCGGGGACCTCCCCCGCGCCCTACGTCGCGGGGACGCTGCTGGCCACTCGCGCGGCCGCGGCTCGCCGCGGTCTGGTGCGCGGTCTCGACACCCTGTTGCTCAGCGGGGACTGACGTTCCGTACCTCGTGGCACTGCGTCACTTCCTTGGCCACGCTGTCGCCCGGACGCTCCGCTCGACGGGCGGCCGTTTACCGCGCGACGTACGACTGGATCGCAGGGGCGGCGGCGATCGCCGCCCGCCACGCGTCCGAAGGAAGGACCCTCATGCGAACCAGGCTGATGCGCCGCAGCGCTCTCGGCGTCGCGACCGGACTTCTCGCCACCGGTCTACTGGCCGCGTCGACCGGCAGCGCCGTCGCCACGCCGGGAAGCGACGACGGCAGGAACAGCTCCCACAGCAAGGGCAGCGACGACTACGGCGACGACGACAACGGATACGGCGACGACGGCGGGGACAACGGCTACGGCGGGGGCAACGGGGACGACGGGGGCAACGGGGACGACGGGGACGACGGGGACAACGGTTACGACGACAACGGCCGCGGCGGCGGGGGCGGCGGTGGCGGTGGGGGTGGCGGCGACAACGGCCGCGGGGGCGGCGGCGGTGGCGGTGGCGGCAACGGCGGCAGCTGGAACGGCGACGGCGGCGGCGACAACGGCCGGGGCGGCAACGGAGGCGGCGGTGGTGGCGACAACGGCCGCGGCGGCAACGGAGGCGGCGGTGGTGGCGGCGACAACGGCCGCGGCGACAACGGCGGCGGCGACAACGGCCGCGGGGGCGGTGGCGGTGGCGGCAACGGCGGCAGTTGGAACGGCGGCGGCAACGGCGGTACCGACTGGAACGACAACGGCAGTGGCGGCGGTGGCGGCCGAGGCGGCAACGGCGACGACGACAACGGCCGGGACGGCGGCCGCGACAACGGCGGCAAGAACAACGGCAACAACGGCAACGGGGGCGGCAACGGAGGCAACAACGACGACAACGGCGACAACGCGACCTACAAGGACAAGGACGACAACGGGAAGGGCAACAGCAAGGGCAGCAACAAGGGGAGCAAGGGCAAGAGCGACAAGGGCGGCAAGGGCGGCAAGAGCGGCAAGAGCGGCAAGGGCCACGACAAGGGCCACGGCAAGAAGCACAAGAAGCACCACAAGAAGCAGTGCAACAAGCACGGCTACCGGTTCAGCTTCAGCTACAAGTACAGCGTGAGCTACGGCTATGGCATGGGGTTCGGCCAGGGCGTCCACGCCCTCGGCCTCGGCAAGGGCCACGGCGGCTACGGAAAGGGCTCCGGCTTCACCTACAGCGACAAGTTCGACCGCGGTTACGGAGGTCTGTACGACTACGGTCTGATGAACGTGCTCATCTGACGCGGGGCTGCCGCCGGGTACGACGAGGGCCGGGAGGAACGATGTGTTCCTCCCGGCCCCGCGTACGTGCGGACTCCTGCCTCAGTTGAGGTCGGAGGCCTTGATGTAGCCGCTGTCGACGAGCAACTTCTTGTAGTTGGACTTGTCGACGCTGACCGGGGCGAGCAGGTAGGCCGGCACGACCTTGTTGCCGTTGTCGTTGCCGGTCTTGTCGTTGATCTCGGGCTGCTTGCCGCTGAGGATGTCCTGAGCCATCTTGACGGCGACCTCGGCGAGCTTGCGGGTGTCCTTGTAGACCGTCATCGACTGTTCGCCGGCGATGATCTCGTTCACCGACTCGGTCTCGGCGTCCTGACCCGTGATGATCGGCATCGGCTTGGCGGTGGTGCCGTAGTCGTCCTTCTTCAGCGCCTTGATGAGACCGCGCGCGATGCCGTCGTTGGGAGCCAGGATGGCGTCAACGGTGGAGCTGCCCTTGTAGAAGTCGTTGAGCCGGGTCGTCATCGTCTCCTGGGCGATGTCCGCCTGCCACTTGAAGGTGGTGACCTGGCTCAGACGGGTCTGCTTGCTCGGGACTTTCAGCTGACCGTCCTCGATGAACGGGTTCAGCGTGTCCATGGCACCCGAGAAGAAGCCCCGGACGTTGTTGTCGTTGGCGTCGCCGGCGAACAGCTCGAGGTTGTAGGGGCCGGCGTTGCCGCCCTTCTTCAGCCCGAGCTTGTCGATGATGTACCGGGCCTGGAGCTCGCCGACCTTGTAGTTGTTGAAGCTCGCGTAGTAGTCGACGTTGCTGGAGCCCAGCAGAAGGCGGTCGTAGGCGATGACCTTGACGCCCGCCCGGGAGGCCTTCTGGAGCGCGTCACCGAGCTCGAAGCCGTCGACCGCGCCGATGATGAGGAGCTTGTCGCCCCGGTCGATCATCGCCTCGACCTGCTCGACCTGCTTCTCGACGCTGTCCTCGGCGTACTGCTTGTCGGTCTTGTACCCCTGCTCCTTGAACAGCTTTTCCATGTTGTTGCCGTCGGCGATCCACCGGGTCTGCTTCGTGGTGGGGAGGGCGATGCCCACTGTGACCTCGCCGCTCTGCCCGCCCGAATCGTTGCCGCAGCCGGTGGCCGCGGCCGTCAGGGAGAGCGTGAGGACCGCCAGGGTCACGGTGCGCAGTCTGGCAGCTCCGCCAGCGTGCATGGGACTCAGTTCCTTTCGGGCCGAACAAAGGTGTGCTCTCATCGCCCACCCCCGAGAGCGACAGTGTCCGGGCCCGTCACGGAGATCCGTGGCAGCTCAGCGATCCGCCGGAGCCCGGTGAACTGCTGATGCGTCAGGCCCGAGGAGTACTGTGGGGGACCGACGGCAGCACGCCGCGCCCCCGGTCCCGACGAGGTCCGTGATCACCGGACCCCACCTGGACGGATACCTCGAATGGATCCGGACAATAGCACAGCCGCTCGTACGGACGTTCAGGCGACCGGCACTGCGTTCGGGCTCGCCTGGGTGCCGCTTCCCGGGACCGGCTCGGAGGCGTCGTCACCCAGCGCGACGATCCGGTTGCCGGCGTCGACGTGCACCACGCGCGGCCGCAGCGCGCGGGCCTCCGCGTCGTCGACCTGCGCATAGCTGATCAGGATGACCAGGTCGCCGGGGTGCACCAGATGGGCGGCGGCGCCGTTGATGCCGATCACCCCGGAACCGCGGCGGCCCTCGATGACATAGGTCTCCAGGCGGGCGCCGTTGGTGATGTCGACGATGTGGACCAGCTCGCCGGGAAGCAGGTCGGCGGCGTCCATCAGATCGGCGTCCACGGTGACGGAACCGACGTAGTGCAGGTCGGCCTCGGTCACGGTGGCACGGTGGATCTTGGACTTGAACATGGTACGCAACATGGGGACACTCCTGCCAATAGGCTCCCTGCCTGCGTTTTTGCAGGTCAAGGGCTATTTCGACACCCTACAACGAGTCGCATGTCCGGGCAGCCTTCCCCAGGGTTTTCAGAACTCATGCTGACCACTTGCTGACTTTTCCGATGCGTCGTCAGGCAGCTGGGGCATGACTTTGCCCTGCCCCGGAGCCCACCACGACGACAGCCCGAGCCTACGCAGCACTGTCCGAACAGCGTCCGTGATCACTGTCACTCGGGCGGCTGGACGGCAATCCGGGAGCTGAGGCGGCCGGCCGGGAGTGGGGCCACGCGCCGCCACAGGTCCCTCTACGTGACCTCACAGGGCGAAACACCTATGGATCATGAAGGAATCCGAGCGGCTGACATCGCGGCCGATAGCAGTGAATCGCGGCTCAGCCAAGCCGGCGATTCTCACGATCATGGCTGTAGCTCGTCCGGTGACTCTTGGCGGTGGCACAGGGCGGGTGCCAACGATGTCTGGAATCCGGCCAGAGCAGGGCGCGAGCGATGCCGCGTTCTGGCTCCGGACAGTCTCAAGGAGCCGCCTTGCCCGCAGAACCGCGTTCACACCCCGACCGAACCCACATCGAGATCAGCCCACCACTCCGGGACCGTGGCGTCGAACATGTCCTTATTAATACTTCTGAGGTGGCTGCGATGCGTCAGCTTGGCGATGGAGCCACATGCCACCGGGTTCCGCATGGCTTCGCCCGGCAGCGCCCGCCCAAGTCGCAGGTCGCGTCCGCAACGGCCATCCGGGCGTAGCCGTGACCGTCCGGCCGACTGCCGCACCGGAAAGCCAGCCAATATGGAACATATATCTTCTATGCTGCAGACGGTAGCATTCGTCTCCGTGAACTAAGGTGGTCGCTGTGACTTCACAGCGCCGCACCAGTGCAGAGGGCCCTGAAAGCGGGCTTGACATGGAGGACAACTTCGGCTTTGCCCTCGGCGTGGTCTTTCGCGCTTACGCCAAGGTCGTCGAGGCGGCCGTCGCCGAGATCCCCGGGGGCCCCCGCGGCTACTTCACGCTCATGGCTGCCATCCAGGGCCACGCCAACAGCCAGCGGGCCTTGGCCAAGCGCCTGGGAATCGACCGCACGATCATGACGTATCTCCTGGACGACCTGGAACGCGCCGACCTGGTGGAACGCAAGCCGGACCCCTCCGACCGCAGGAGTCGGCACATCGTCGCCACCGAGCACGGAAGGCAGCGCTGGGAGGAACTCAGCGGCCCGGTCGGCCTGGCCGAGCAGCAACTCCTGGACGTTCTGCCCGAGGAGTCGCGGGCCACCTTCCGCGCCTTGCTGCGCACCCTCGCCCACCACGTGAGCCCGGACGACCCCATGGTGCAGCCCTCGCGGGCGATCGCCTCCCAGAAGCCCGACCGGCCACCCGCTGGTCGCACGGGCCGGCGATCCACCACCTGAGCTCGCAAGGCGATGACTCGCACTGGCGACCGCACGAGTTCGCCAGGTTGGAAGGCGACATCTGCGTGAGTCATCTCCTGGAGCACTCCCTGGAGTGGCGATACCGGGACACGGCCGCCGCCACCTACGGCCCCATACTCCTCACCGAGGGACCAGCCGTCACGATGGGACGCATGGCGGCTGAGACACAGGCACCGGTGTGCGGGGCCGCAAACGGAGTCCGGCGCCAACGACATGCCGGAACTGCGCATGCGGCTCGTGGTGGACGTTCTCGTCCTCTGCTCGCCACGGCCGCCCGGAGCGGCGCCCTCTGACGTTCACGCAAGCGGGAGAGTGCGGGAGACGTCGCGGGGTCGCCGGGATCAGTACGCGACCGACGTTTGCAGCCGTGCGAGCGAGGATGCCAGGGAACTCCCCCTTAACCCGCCCATGAATGTTCGTGTGCAATCCGCCCCTGGCCGCTGAACCGTTCGGCAGGCGCCGTCAGGCCTGTCCGCCGTGGGCTTACGTCGGCGGCGAGTCCGTAGCGACACGCCGTGAGAGTCCGCGCTGCTGGACGGCGGGTCGGCAGACCGCGCCGGCATTCTCGGCACCGCCGGCCGCAGTACGGCAGGACCGGGGGCGCGGCACGCCCCCGGTCCTGTTCTCGTCACTCCGCGTGCTGGAGCTCGGTCTCCGCGCTCTTGGCCGCGACCTTCGACTGGCGCTTCGGATTGCCGGCGTTGACGGCGAAGAACGCGACCAGTGCCGCGGCAGCGAGGAATCCGGTGCCCCACCAGTAGGCCGTGGAGTAGCCGTGCACCAGCGACAGGTTGGTGAGGGATGCGGAGCCGTGGTGGGAGGCGACGTACCCGGTGGTGGCGCTCGCGGCAATGGTGTTCAGCAGCGCGGTGCCGATGGAACCGCCCATCTGCTGCGCGGTGCTGGTCATCGCGGAGGCGACTCCGACGTCGCGAGGCTCAACACCGTGGGCTCCCAGGCTGAACGCGGGCATGAACGCCGTGCCGATTCCGACACCCACCACGATCTCGGCAACCGCGATGAAGCCGAACGAGGAATCGACGTCAAGCAGGGCGAGCAGCAGCACACCGGCGCCGGACACCGCGTAACCGACACCCATCAGCAGCCCGGGCCGAACCCGGTGCGAGAGGCGGGCGCCGATCTGCGTGGAGCCGATGGCCTGCGCCGCGGCCATCGGGATAAAGGCCGCACCGCTCTGCACCGGCGAGTATCCCTTCACCAGCTGGAAGTAGTAGCTGAGGAAGAGGAACATCCCGAACATGGACATGACGGACAAGGCCAGGGAAAGATAGGAGCCCGCGCGGTTGCGTTCCGTGAGGACGCGCAGCGGCAGCAGCGGTGACTTCACCTTGGCCTCCAGCACGACGAAGGCCGCCAGCAGGAGGACGGACAGGACGAACATGCTGATGGTCACACCGGCGCCCCAGCCGTCGCTCTCCGCTTTGGCGAAGCCGAACACCAGGGCGACGGCACCGCCGCTGGCGAGGACGGCCCCCGGGACGTCCAGCCGTCCGCGGCCCGCGTGCGCGCCGGCGTCACGGACGACGGCCAGGACGCCGATGATGCCGATGGCAGCAATGGGGAGGTTGATGTAGAACCCCCAGCGCCAGTCGGTGTACTCGGTGAACACTCCGCCGAGCAGCAGGCCGAGGGCGCCGCCCGCGGTGGCGATGGCGCCGTAGATGCCGAAGGCCTTGGCGCGCTCCTTGGCATCGGTGAACGCCAGCGAGATCAGCGCCAGGGCGGCGGGGGCGAGGAGCGCGCCGAAAACGCCCTGGAGGGCGCGGGCAGTCAGGAGCGTGGGCAGGTTCTGCGCCGCGCCGCCTACGCCCGAGGCCAGGGCGAAGCCGACCAGTCCGATCACGAACACCCTCTTGCGGCCCCAGAGGTCGCCCAGGCGCCCGCCCAGAATGAGCAGGCCTCCGAAGGCCAGGCCGTAGGCGGTGATGACCCATTGCCTGCCGCCGTCGGTGAAGTGGAGGTCATGCTGAGCAGACGGCAGAGCGATGTTCATGATCGCCCCGTCGAGGAAGACCATCAGCTGGGCTACGGCGATGAACAGCAGGGCCAACCAGCGCCGGGGGTCGGGATGGTGGACGTCTTGGGACATGACTTGCATTCCTTGAAGGTGTCGGTTGTCGGCCGGGCTTTTTCAGCCGGTCCGCGTGAGTGGCGGTCTGCGCCGTGCCGGTGGTGCGGGCGCGCTCGATGGCGTCGATCAGGCGCTGGACATGGCATGACGGCGGGCGCCACGCGGGTTCCGGCGGCCCGGGTCCGGGGCGAGCCGGGAGGACAAGCGGGCGTCGTTGCCGCACAAGGGGTGACGGAGTTCGCCGGGCGCGTCGCGACCCACGCACGACTCGGATAGCCGGAGGAAGCGGACAACGGGGTCCGCGCCCCACCCTCCGGCCAGGAGGCAATTGGCGGCTTGCGTCAAAGGCTCTTCACGGTCCTTGCACGCGGCTGCGGCGGCCCGCGCCGAACCTTGTCGCGACGTGCTGACGCGATCGAGGCCCGGCGACGCCGCGATGGCGGGACGCGCGAGACGGGGCTCCGTCCTGATCCCTCCACCGAACCGGTTCATCCCGCCTCCATTCTAACACGAACGATCGTTAAATTAAGCAGACATGCGAATACCCGGCTGCCGTTGCGGCGACAGGACCGGTCGGAACCCGGCGTTGCGGAGTCAGCGAAGGCAGTTCAGGGCAACCTCCGCGGCCTGCGTCAGCGCGGCCCGGTCCGGATTTATGGCCCCCATGACCCGCAAGCCCTGGAAGGTCATGGCGAGGAAACCTGCGAGGTCTGCGGCGCTCTGACCGGCCGGGATCTCGCCCCGCCCTTGCGCCTCGGCAATGACCTCGAAGAGCGTGAGTTCCAGCAGCTGCGTCGTTGCTCGAAGCCGCTCGGCCACCTGCGCATCGCTGTGCGCACGCTCCATCGCCGCCCCCACAATCAAGCATGACGCCTGGCCGGGACCGCAGGTCACTTCGTCGATCACTGCCGCGAAAGCCGCACGGATCGTCTCCCTCGCGTCACCGCCGGCGCGCAGCATCTCGATGAACGGCAGCGCGTAGCGCCGCCGGTACAAGTCCAGTGCAGCAAGGTAGAGACCTTCCTTGCTGCCGAAGGCCGCGTAGATCGAACCGCTGCCGATCTCCATGGCGTTCGCCAGGTCACGCACGGAAGTGCCACCGTATCCGGTCCGCCGGAACGCCTGCATCGCCGCGGTGACGGCGGCTTCGGTGTCGAACTCGCGAGTACGTGCCACATACCCGACCGTACCTATTGATGGAACGATCGGCAAATAAAGATGGAGGTCTTGCGGCTGGTCGTCGCTGACTGCTCCTGGACGGGTTTCCGGGCACGGGTGGGGCGGACATCTGGTCCTGAAGGCATGTCGTGCGACGTCATCCGGCGGTCGCCACCCAGCGTGAGGCCTGGCGGCTCCTGGGCAGCAGGTCCTCACGGCATGCGCGAAGGCCGGGGTGACCTCTCGGGCCGCAGATCCCATAGCGCCGTGCGGGCAAGGCCAGCGGCCAGCGCAGGCCGGGAAAGCGCCGATGACCGCTCCGGCTTCAGGGCCGGCAAGTGAGGCACCGCAGACGCGGGTGGTCCTGGCGTCCACCACCCCACCCGGCCCCTGTCTCGCCTCGCCTCGCCTCGCGCTCCATCATGGAAGTCGTACGGTGCTCGATCAACCGACCACGAGGTTGGCGGACCATGCCGTGATTGCAGACATACGCCAGGACCAGCTGTTCGCGGGCGCTCTCGAACGCTCCGTGCGGGAGTTCGGTGCCTTTGTGGCCATCGTTTACGTGGCCCAAAGGGGCGAGCGGGACCTGATCGCTGCGGCCGTGGGCGGGGCGCCTCCCGCGGTATTCACCATGCCGGACCGCATCCACCACGAGAGCACCCACGCCTCGGCCACTGCCTGGCGTACCGGGCGCCCCGTGACGTCGAGCCTGCCCGTCGCGACTCCGGAAGCGGATCCCTCCTCGCAGCTCATCTCCTATCCGTACTCCGTCGTCTCGGTTCCTCTCACGTCCGGGGACGGGGTCTTCGGCGCGTTGACCGCACTATGGGTCCCGCCCCGGCCTGCCGCGACGCCACGCCTACTGGACGGACTTGCCGAAGTGGGTGCGCGACTGGAGGCCGACCTGCGCAGCCTGCCGCCCCGAGAAGAGGCGGCCGCCATCAGACCCTCACCCATGATCGTCCCGGTGCTCGGGAGGACGAGCCCGGCGGCGGGTCCGCACCGATGGGGCTTGCCCGAGCTTGCCGGTTCTTCAGCGCTCTCGCAGATGTACCACTTCCACAAATTGTCCGCTCGACTCAATCGCGCTTCCGGCACCGAGGGCGTCGTGTGCGCGGCCAGTGAGTTGATCATGAGGCCCTTCGGTGCGCATGCCCTCGTCCTGGTGGTCGGCCAGGCGGGCCGGTTGCGGGTCGTCGGCCACGACGGCAACGCCCGACTGGCACGGAGCATCCACGGCTGCCCGCTCGACCGCAGAGCCCCCACCGCAGATGTACTGCGCGCCAACAAACCACTCTTCCTCCCGGACCGCGACGCGGTCCTGCGTCTCTACCCCGATACCGAGGTCACCGGCCAGGAGGCCCTGGCGGTCGTGCCCGTCGCCGGCAGCGGCCAAGTCCTCGGCTGCCTCGTACTCGGCTTCGACACGTCCAGGGACTTCCCAGCCGATGAACAGACGCTCCTGCTGATGATGTCCGCCCACCTTGCCGTCGCCATGGAGCGAGAGTCTCTCACCGAAGCCGAGCACACGCTGATTGACGCCTTGCAGCGCAAGCTGCTGCCCCGCACGCTCCCCGAATGGTCGGAGCTCGTCGCGACCGCCCGCTACCAATCGCCCCCAACCGCATCCGAAATGGGCGGTGACTGGTACGACGTCATCGCGCTTCCGGGCCGGCAAGTCGGCCTCGTCGTAGGAGACGTGGAGGGCCACAGTGCCGACAGTGCCGTCATCATGGGGCAGCTCCGGAGCAGTCTGCACGCGTACGCCGCCGAGGGGCACGACCCGGCCGACGTCCTGGCCAGGTCCAGCACGCTGCTGGCCGAACTGGACACCGAACTTTACGCCACCTGCTGCTTCGTTCGCGTGGACCTGGAGTTCGGCGTTGCCGAAGTCGCCCTGGCCGGACACCCGGCGCCCCTGCTGCGCGGACCGAACGGGACGATCGTCACTGTGGACGCGCCTGCCAATGTCCCGCTGGCGGTCATGCCCGGGGAGCACGCTTATGCCACCGCAGAGACCGCTATCGCTCCGGATACGCTGCTGATGCTGTACACCGACGGGCTGGCCCGCGAGCGGCGCGGCGATCCCTCCGTCGATGCCCGTCGACTACTGGAGTCGGTCGAGGGCGTGGAGCGCAGGTCCCTGGACGGGCTCGCGGACATGATCATGCAAGGAGTGGTCGATACGGAATGCTCCGCGCGCCCCTTCGACGACATCGTCTTGCTGTTGGCCCTGTTCGAGGGCAATCCTTCCACCCCTTTGCCGAGAGTCGACCGCATGTCGATCACCCGGCACGACATCCAGGGCGTCAAAGCTGCGCGGCGCTTCGTCCGGGGCTTCCTGCGTCGCCGCGGGCTCTCCTGCCTCGTCGACGACCTGGAGGTCATCTCCTCGGAAGCCGTCACCAACGCGCTCATCCACGCCGACAGCGAGGTGGAGGTGCGGTTGCGCGAGTATCCCGACAGAGTTCATCTCGAAGTGCGGGACACCGACGCCAAACCCCCCATACCCACCTCCGTCACCAGCTCGCCCGCGACGAACGAGATCGCCGAGCACGGGCGGGGGATGGGCATCGTGGACTGGCTCGCCACCACGTGGGGCAGCTCGCCGAACGGGCGCGGCAAAACGGTCTGGGCGGATGTCGCCAAGCAGCAGCGAGAATGACCCCGAGGCCGAACGCCCGCTGCCAAGCGGGCGTTCGTTCAGCCCTCGCCCGCAACCACCGCTGACCCATGCGCTCCGGTCCGGCCGCCGTGACGGCCGGACCGGAGCGGTGCGTCACTCGGCGACGTCCACGACGACCTTGCCGTCGGCCTCCCCGCGCTCGACCAGCTCGTGCGCCGCGGCGACCGTGGCCAGCGTGAAGTGGCGTGTGTCAACGCGGGGCTCCAACGCGCCCGCCTCGGCGAGGACGGCGGCCTGCCGCATGATCTCGCCGTGGTGCTCGCGCCCGCGACCGGTGAGCATCGGCAGCAGGGTGAAGACCCCGGAATAGGTGGCCCCGCGGAAGGACAGCGGTGCGATGCTGTGGGTGCCCCAGCCGAGGGCGCTCACCACGTGCCCGGTGTAGGTGCGCACCGCGGTGAAGGAGGCGTCGAGCGTCTCCCCGCCGACGGTGTCGTAGACGACGTCGAAGCCCTCGCCGCCGGTGTGCTCGGCGACGTAGGCGTCGACCGGGGTGGTGGTGCGGTCGATGGGGGTCGCCCCGAGGCCGGCGATGGTCTCCAGGCTCCGCGGAGAGCCGGTGGCGAAGACCTCCGCGCCCCGGGCCCGGGCGAGCTGGACGGCCACGTGGCCGATGCCGCCCGCGCCGCCGTGGACGAGCACCTTCTGCCCCTCGTGCACGCCCGCCCGGTCCACCAGGCCCTCCCAGGCGGTGATGAAGACCAGCGGCAGCGCGGCTGCCTGACGCATCGTCAGCGAGGCGGGCTTGCGGGCCAGCAACCGGGCGTCCACGGCCGCGTACTCGGCCAGCGACCCCTGCAGGTCGCCGACCCCGCCGGTCAGGCCGAAGACCTCGTCCCCGGGCGCGAAGCCGGTGACGTCCGCCGCGGTCTCCTCGACCACCCCGGCCAGGTCCAGGCCGAGCACAGCGGGCAGCGCCTTGCGGGCGTGCGCGGCCTTTCCCGCGCGGATCTTGGTGTCCAGGGGGTTCACCCCGCTGGCCGCGATCCGCACCAGCACCTGGCCCGGACCGGGCGTCGGCTTGGGGATCTCGCTCAGGGTCAAGGGGCCGCCGAACTCTTCGAGCACCACGGCACGCATCGTGGCGCCAACCGGCATACGGGAGGATGTCAAGACAGTTCCTTTCGAACGGACAGGTCTGTTCTTTTTGGAGGATCGACCTCCCCGTCAGCGGCGCGAACGCCGACAACGGAGCGGACGAAGTGGCTGTGCGGATCAGGCGGTGGGCGGGCAGGCCCGCTCGACCACGGCGCGTGCCGCGGCCTTGGCGGCGGCCGGCATCGCCGGATCCTGTTCGAGCTTGCCCGCGGCCAGGGTGCCGTCCACGAGCAGGGTCAGCTGCAGCGCGAGCGCGTCGGGGTCCGCGGCGCCGGCCGCCTCGGCCAGCCCGCGCACCCACACCCGTACGGCCCGCTTGTGCGCCACGGTCACCTCGTGCGGCAGGCTGCCCGGCTCGCTCTCCGCGGCGGCGTTGATGAACGGGCAGCCGTGGAAGCCGTGGCGCTCGTACGAGGCCGAGACCGCGTCGAACAGGCCGACCAGCTGCTCGCGGGGATCGTCGCCCGCCGCGAGCGCGGCGGCGCGCAGCCTGCCCCGCCAGGAGTCGTCGACCCTGCGCAGGTACGCGGCGGCCAGCTCGTCCTTGGAGGGGAAGTGCACGTACAGGGTGGACTTGGCCACGCCCGACTCGGCGATGATCCGGTCGACGCCCACACCGCGCAGGCCGTGGGCGGCGAACAGCGCCTCGGCCGTGGTCAGTATGCGCTCGCGCGCCGGGGGGCGCTTCACCGTCGTGGGCATGGTGTTCACCGTGGTCCTCGCCGGGGCCCGGCGGGCCCCTCCCGGCAAAACTAACAGACAGGTCTGTCCGATGCGGGTGAGGCCCCGGTCACACCGGGACTGCCGACCCGTGGCGCGCTCCGCCGCCTCGCGGAGAGCGCAAGGCGGCCTCCGCGACGCGATCGCGCCGCACCGCACCCCCGAAGGGCGTCGGCGGACTGCGCGCCTCGAGCGAAGCAGGCACTTACTTTTCCTTAGCGCCTAATGTTTCTCTTGGCCGCTGAAGCCGACGGCCTCACCATGGGACGCATGACCGAGCACATCCGGCCCTCACCGGCCGGCCGCCCCGTCCGCCGACGCTGACGCAACGGCTGGTCACCGCGGCAGTCCGGATGACGGCGGGGACAGGCCGACGGCGAACACGTCCAGGTCGCGGTGACGGCTCGGGCTGCACAAGCCGTCTCACGTGCCTCACGCAATTCTGCCGTGCGGCACCGCCGGGGTGCCGGTCTTCGCTGACGGGGCCCCACCGTAGCCCTGGCGGCAGTTTCAGCCGGGCGCGGCCGCGCCCCAAGCATGCGGACAACGCCGGTCCGACCCGATGGCCGTCCCAACACAAGGAGGAAAGACGATGGTGTCTCCTGCCAAGCTCGCACATGTGGTCCTGCGGACGCAGCACCTCAAGGAAATGCGGGAGTGGTACGTGACCGTGCTCGACGGCAAGGTCATGCACGAGGACCCGGCTTCGGCCTTCATCACCTATGACGACGAGCACCACCGGATCGCGCTGGCCAATATGGGCGACCTGGAGAACCCCGACCGGGCCGAGCCGGTCCGACCGATCGTGAAGCAGGAGAAGCCCGCCCCCGTCACCGCGGACACCGACATCTTCCAGGCGCTCGCCGGTCCTGCCACGGGGCTGTTCCACATCGCCTTCACCTACGACACGCTCCCGGAACTGCTGGACACCTACGAGCGGCTGGCCGCCGCCGAGATATGGCCGGTTCTGGCGATGAACCACGGCGTGACCACCTCGATGTACTACCGGGACCCCGAGGACAACCTGGTGGAACTGCAGATCGACAACTTCACCACGGCTGAGGAGGCCGAAGACTTCATGCAGGGCGAGGTCTGGCTCCGCCGCCCCGGCGGCGCCCCCATCGACCTCGACGACCTGGTGCAGCGCTTCCGGGCCGGCGAGTCCTTCGAGGACTTGGTCAAGCCGACCTGGTGACCTCCTAAGAGCACCTGCCTCTCGTACTTGTGCGGGATACGAGAGGCAGGTTGCCCGCGGCGACCCTCGCGCGGGCCCTGGCTGGTGCGGCGGACGATCCCGGACGGACAGCCGCCCGCCGCACCAGCCTCCCCTCCCCCGCTGCTGATGTCCCGGCGGGACGTCATGTGCCGACCGTCGCTGCTCATCGAGACGGTCTGAAACGCGACACCACGCATGGGATCCCAGCAGCTCCCGCAGCTGCAGCAAACGAACGTGCGGCCGTGACCACCGATTTGGAGAAACAGCACATGTCCCAGGAATCCGACAGCCGTCCCAGTGTCGTGGTGATCGGAGGCGGCTATGCCGGCATCCGTGCGGCCAGGGAGCTGGACGACATCGCCGACGTCGTCCTCGTCGAGCCGCGCGACTCCTTCCGCCACAACATCGGCTCACTGCGCGCGGCGGTGCAGCCGGACTGGGCGCCCAACATCTTCATGTCCTACGAACGCCTGCTCTCGCGGGGCAGCGTGGTGCACGATCGGGCCGCGCGAGTCGAGCCCGGCCGCGTCGAACTGGTCTCGGGTGAGGTCCTGCGTCCGGACTTCCTGGTGCTGGCGACCGGATCGCGGTACCCCTTCCCGGCCAAGGACGGGGAGGAGAGCAGCGAAAGGTCCAAGGACAACTACGCCAGGACCGCCAAGGAGTTGGAGCGGGCGGACCACGCAGTGATCCTGGGCGCGGGTGCGGTCGGTATCGAGATGGCCGGTGAGATCCTGGCGCAGTGGCCGGACAAGAAGGTCACCCTCCTCGATCCTTCCTCGGACGTGCTCGGCGGCAACTACCCCGAAAAGCTGCGGACGGCACTGCGGAAGATGATCACCGAGGCCGGAGTGGACCTGCGCCTGGGAGAGGGTTTCACGGAACTGCCCGAGGCGCCGGCTGGGGTGGTGGCGCCGTTCACGGCGCAGACCACCACGGGCCAGACGATCGAGGCCGACCTGTGGCTGCGCTGTTTCGGCGGAGCGGTGCCCTCCGACTATCTCGCCGGGAGCCTGGCAGCGGCCCGAAACACCTCGGGAACCGTGCGGGTGGGCGACGACATGCGGGTCGAGGATCACGAGACCGTCTACGCGGTGGGCGACATCGCCGATCTCGGCCTGCCGACCGCGTTCCTCGCCGACCTGCAGGCGGAGGTGGCCGCAAAGAACATCCGGCGGCACATCGTCGGTGAGAAGGAGGGGCAGGACGCCACGTTCGCAGACCCCTTCCCGCACCTCGTCGTGCCCTTCGGCCCGGGCAAGGGCACCGGCTGGCTGGTCCACCAGGAGGATCTGCTCGACGATACCTCGGTCGCGCAACTCAAGGGCGACCACCTGCTCGTGGCCATGTACACGGACAAGCTCGGCCTGACCGAGGGCGCCTGGACCCTCGGCCACTGATCCTGCCGCAACGGCCACCCATCGGGTGAGCCGGCATTCAGGTGGGCGGCGCCCCACGCGCCGGATCGCGGGCGTGTCTGCCACGCCCGGGGCGTCACCCCCCCCACCGGGGCCACTGAGAAGGCTCACTCAACGACGCACACCCCAATCCCGAAGACGAGGCTCAGTGATGGCCGAACCAACCACCGCCACGGAGCGGCAGCCTGGTACCGAACCCGACCTTGCGGCCCTGCGGGCCCGGGTGGCGTGCCTGGACGTGATCGACGCGATCTTCCGATGGGTCGACGCCGGTGAGGCCGCGCGCACCGTGGAACTGTTCACCCCGGACGGTGAACTGGTGATGGGTCCGTCGTCCTTCTCGGGAGCCGGGCTGACCGCGGCCATGCAGGCCCGGCAGGAGGAGAGCGCCAAGCAGGGAGTCCACGTCCCGGCCGCCTCGTCGTTCCGGCTGCTGTCGCCCACTGAGGCGGAGGCGCAGACGTACCTGCATCTGTACCGGCAAGCAGACCAGCGGGCGGGCGCTGCCCCGTTGCCTCGTGCGGTGACGCTGCTCACGGACCGGTTCGTCAAGGGCGAGGACGGCCGCTGGCTTATCGCCCGGCGGGTCGTGGACATCGTCGCGGGAGGTGAATGACCGTGCGCCTCTACCGCACGACCGCGGGGCTGGCACGTGGCGAGGGTGATGAACTCGCCCTGCTGGACCTCCCCCACCTCGATGTCGCCGATCTGCTGTCGGAGGGCATCGAACGAGCCCGACGCGCCCGTGTCCGCAGCCGAATACCGATTCATGACGCGGTGCTCCTGTCACCGGTGGCGCTTCCGGGCACGGTGGTGATCGCCGGAGCCAATTACCGCGATCACGTGACGGAGGCCGGCATGCCGACCCCCACCGCCCCGGTGTTCATCACGGTGACGGGCATGAGCGCGACCGGGCCCCACGACCCCATCTGGCTGCCGGCCGAGGCCCCCTCGCAGGTCGACTACGAGGCAGAACTCGCCGTGGTGATCAGCAGGCCGGGGCGGGACATCCCGGTGGGACGGGCGTGGGACCACGTCGCGGGGCTGATCGCGGTCAACGACGTCTCCGCCCGCGACGTGCAACTGGCGGCGATGACGGAAGGCGTCGTCACCGACATCGACGGAGTGCGGAGGGGAAAGTCCTTCCCGCATTTCAAGCCCATGGGTCCGGCACTGGTCACGGTGGACGAGACCGGCACCGACCTGGACCTGGCGATCCGCACATACGTCAACGACGAGGTGCGCCAGGACTCCCGTACCAGCGAGATGATCTTCTCTGTCCCGGAAGTCATCTCGCATGTCTCGGCCACGACGCCCCTGCTGCCCGGCGACGTGGTGCTGACCGGGACACCCGGCGGCGTCGCCCTGGCGACCGGCCGATATCTGCGCTCCGGGGACGTGGTCACCGTGGAGATCGAGGGGCTGGGCCGGCTCCGCAACCCCGTGCTCATGGCTCCCACGGCCCCCCGCTAGGTCGTGTGCCGCCGATCAGGTGCCCGGCGGCACCTGCTCCAGCCGTGTGCCAACACGGCGGTGATCCCGCGCGCGCACCCATTTCCGAAGTAAAGGAACGTCAGATGGACAAGGTGGTCGGCTCGGCACACGACGCGGTGGCCGACATCCCCCGTGGCGCCAGCCTCGCGGTCGGCGGCTTCGGGCTCTCGGGCATCCCCTCCACCCTCATCTCCGCTCTTGTCGCCGCAGGCACCTCCGGTCTGGCCGTGGTGTCCAACAACTGCGGTGTCGACGACGGCGGCCTGGGGCTCCTGCTGCGGGCAGGCCGCATCGCCCGCATGACCTCGTCCTACGTCGGGGAGAACAAGGAGTTCGCCCGCCAGTACCTGGAAGGCGAGCTCGAGGTGGAGCTGGTGCCCCAGGGAACCCTCGCCGAGCGGCTGCGCGCCGGCGGCACGGGCATCCCGGCCTTCTACACCCCGGCCGGTGCAGGAACCCTCGTGGAAGAGGGCGGCCTGCCCTGGCGTTACGCGCCGGACGGCAGCACGGCGGTCGCCTCCCCGCCCAAGGAAGTGCGGGCATTCGGCGGCCGCCGGTACCTGCTGGAAGAGGCCATCACCACCGACTTCGCGCTCGTCCGGGCGGCGGTCGCGGACCGGCACGGCAACCTCGTCTTCCACGCCGCCGCCCGCAACTTCAATCCGCTGTGCGCCATGGCCGGCCGGACGACCGTGGTGGAGGCCGACCGGATCGTCGAGCCCGGTGAGATTCCGCCCGACGCCATCCACCTGCCGGGCATCTATGTCGACCGCGTGGTGGCCGCCGACGTCGCGGACAAGCGCATCGAGCGCCGCACGGTGCGCGTGCCGAACGACGTCTGACTCACCCCCTCGACACGCCACACCCACCGCAAACACGACGCAGGAGGAACAGTGACGACCACCGGGACCCACAGCGGCGATCTGCGCGACGCGCTGGCCGCACGCGCGGCCAGGGAACTGACCGATGGCCAGTACGTGAACCTCGGCATCGGCCTGCCCACTCTGATCCCCAATCACCTTCCCCCCGGAGTGCACGTGGTGCTGCACGCCGAGAACGGGATCCTCGGCGTCGGCCCCTACCCGCACGAGGACGAGGTGGACCCGGACCTGATCAATGCCGGGAAGGAAACCGTCACCGTCCTGCCCGGCGCCGCCTACTTCGACTCGGCGGCGTCCTTCGGCATGGTCCGCTCCGGCCGCATCGACACGACGATCCTCGGCGCCATGCAGGTGTCCGCCGGCGGAGACCTGGCCAACTGGACGATTCCCGGGAAAATGGTCAAGGGCATGGGCGGCGCCATGGATCTCGTCCACGGCGCCCGCAGGGTTGTCGTCGTCATGGAACACACTGCCCGCGACGGGTCCCCGAAAATCGTCCGGGAATGCACCCTGCCGCTCACCGGCCGCGGTGTCGTCGACCGGATCATCACCGAGATGGCGGTGTTCGACGTGACTGCCGACGGCCTGCATCTGGTGGAACTAGGTCGCGGCGCCACTGTCGACACGGTGCGCGCGGCAACCGAGCCGCCGTTCTCCGTTGCCGACCCGCTGCGGTAACCGACATCAAAGTGCCCGTCAGCTGTCGCAAGTCCACGGCCAGGTAAGTGGCGCAGCTCTCCGCCGCCGCCATTGCGGCCGGCGAAGTCGGGATGCGCGGCGTCGATACCGGTGCCCAGAACGGCCATGTCCACACCTTGCCCGAGCGACGAATTCCGGAGAGGACGCTCAAGAATAGGGTGGGCTCCGCGCCGCAAGAGTCCGGGTTGAACGATCACGGACGCCAGGGTGCACAGGCGATTGACGCACGCCGGTCCGTTCACCGGCGGGTCGCCCGTGACGCAAACACCCGTCGAGAGGTGACTGGTCAGAGCCCCGCCGGGCTCCGGTGGCTCTGCCAGTAAACCCCAAGTGGAACGAAAGGTCAAAAAACTGCGCCACCTCCCCTCTCCGCACATCCGCTCCTTTTCGCCCACGGTTCAATCTGTATCGTTCGCTCAAAGAGGAGATACACTCCGTTCCATGGGATGCGCAGAGGATTCGACATGGAGGAGTCATACGTGTGGCGATGAACGCCTTCCGGAAGACCTGCGCATCGCAGACGGGACGTATGCCCGGGAGCAAAACCCTCTGCCGCTCATCGAGGCCCTGCGTGGCGGCTCCTCTGGACGGGAGTTGCCCGTGCATGTCTGATTGACACGGTGGAGGAGATCGTTCGTGTCGCCATGGGCAGATCTGTCTGATCGTCGGCGTCGCTATCGATCAGACCTGGCCTGGCCTGGACGGAGCGCCGTCCCGCGGGTACTCGGCCGGCATCCCCGACCTCGTCGCCCCGCCAAGAACATCGCCGCGCTCTCCACCCACCTACGCGGCCTCCGCGCAGGCCCCGCACAGCCCCGGGCCTTCACCTACGCCGACACAGGCCACCAGTTGACGGACCTCATCGAAAGTGCTTCAGCCGAACGGGCTGTACACGTCTTCGGCTGACCCGGCCGGATGCCCCGGCTGGGCACGACCCCTCCCTGCCACGCATACGCAACTTCGGCCCATGAAGAGGAACCATGAAAACAGTGGGAGTATCCCAATTCGGAGGGCCGGAAGCCCTGCGCGTCTTTGAGGTGCCCGAGCCTCATGCCGGTCCCGGACAGGTACGCATCCGGGTCCACGCCGCCACGGTGAACCCTGGCGACCGCTACCTGCGCAATGGCGCGCTGGGACCCACGTCCCCCGCACCCCCTTATATCCCCGGCATGGAAGCAGCCGGGGTACTGGACGAGATCGGCAGCGATGTGGAAACCGATCTGCGTCTCGGGGACCGGGTGATGGCCATGGCCGACCCGAGGGGTCCCCTGGGCGGCGCCTACGCGCAATACGTCGTCCTGCCCGCGGCGCAGGTCGCCCGGGCGCCGCAGGGGACGACCCATGCCGAGGCGGCTACCCTGCCCATGAACGGGCTGACCGCGCGGCTCGCTGTCGACCTGACCGGGCTTTCACGGGGGCAGACGCTCGCGGTCACCGGCGCAGCGGGAGCCGTCGGCGGCTACGTGACCCAGATGGCCAAGGCGGACGGACTCACCGTCGTCGCGGACGCCTCGCAGGCCGATGAGGAACTCGTGCGCTCGTTCGGTGCCGACATCGTCGTACCGCGGGGGGCCGATGTTGCCCAGCACATCCTGCGAGCAGTCCCGGCGGGAGTGGCAGGGCTGGTCGACGCGGCGGTCATCGGCTCGGCTGTGGTGGCCCCGGCCGTCCATGACGGCGGCGTCATCGTCACCGTCCTCGGCGAAGGATCCCGCGCCATCAGCCCCGAGGAGATGCGGCGGCGGTCTCTGCGTATGCACATGGCCTTCGTCCCGGACTACCTGGGCGACCGCAGCCGGCTCGATGACCTGCGTGAACTGACCGAAGCTGGAAGGCTGACCCTACGCGTGGCCAGCACCTTCCCTCCCGAACGGGCCGCCGAGGCCCATCGTCAGATGGAGGCCGGCGGCGTCCGTGGACGCCTCGTCCTGGAGTTCTGAACCGCCTGAGGCGGCCGGCCGCGTCACCGGTCTTAGGCCTCTCGCACCGCGAGACGACCGCCTCAGGGGAACGGACCGCTCGGCGCGACGCGTGGAACGCGGCGCGCCGAGTCTCCGGGCCGCGGGGGCCAGTGTCCGCACGGTGCCGATCACGTGCAACTTCCCGACCGCCAGGTGCGGGTGGGGAACACGGTCCCGGTGAAGTGAGGGCCGATGGTGGCGGTGCCGGGCCGGGAGAGCTCGCCGACGAGCGCGTGCCGCGAGGCGACTGCGGCCTGCGGGTCGAGGTCGCCGGTCCAGCACATGTCCGGGTGCAGGATCTCGGCGGCCGTGTGCATGGCGTCGCCTACGACGATCGCGCGCTGAGTACCGTACCCGGACAGGACGAAACTCACGTGTCCCGGGGTGTGCCCGGGTGTGAGAAGGGCCTCGATTCCCTGGTAGGGCTGGTCGCCGGTGCGAAGGTCGTGGCGGCGTGAGCCGATGACGCTGTACTGCCGCGGGGTCGGTGCGGTCAGGCGTGCCATGTTGGCGGGCTGACCCCAGAAGTCGAATTCGCCGACGCCGACGAAGTACTCGGCATTGGGGAACGTGGCTCTGGTGGTGTCGTCGTCAGGGGTGATCCAGCCGACGTGGTCGGCGTGGAGGTGGGACAGGAGGACCGCATCGATGTCGTCCGGCCGAAGGCCCACTGCCGCGAGACTGTCGAGCAGTTGCCCGCCGGCCATCACGCCCGCGGCCAGGGCGGGGTCCGGGGACGGTATGGGGATGATACGCGGCCCGATTCCGGTGTCGATGAGTATGCGTGCGGCAGGTGTCTCGACGAGGAGGGCGCCGACACTGAGCAGCAGCATGCCGTCCTCGTCGAGCAACTTCAGCTCGGGATCCCGCGCGAGGTGCGCATGTTCCGGGTATGCCTGCAGAGGATGGGCGCGGATGACGCCGTCGGGAAGGTAGCGGACGTTCAGGTCCCCCAGGCGCATGGCTTCGCCGGGTGCGGGTGTCGCGGTCATGTTCTTTCTCCTGGAGAGGCTTGTACGGGGCGCCGGCGACCGGTCACGCCGCTCACCACGGCGACGAGCAGCCAGATGACCACTCCGGCGAGAGCCGCCACGGCATAGCCGCTGTCATCGGGGTAGGGCGATCCACGCGGTGTGCGGGATTCCAGGACGCCGGCGGTCAGGACGCTGCCGAAGCCGTAACCGACGTAGCGGAAGACCTGGTTGAAGCCGAGTGCGCTGCCGCGTTGATCGCTGCCGGTGTTCTCCACGATGAGTCCCGGTGCGGTGGAGAAGACGATGCCGATCCCGATGCCCGCCAGGAGCATCGCGGCCACCAGGCCCGGCAGGCTGTGCCGCCAGAGGGCGAACAACGCCATCGCGGACATCATCACGACGCCGGCCAGCGGCAGCGTCCAGCGTGCCGGGAGCCACCTGCCCAGTCGGCGGGTGATCCATCCGGCGGCGAGACTTCCCAGCGCCTGCGGGAGCATGAGGAGACCGGCGACCACTGCGGACTTGTCGAGCCCTCCGGTCGTCGACGGTGCCTGAATCATGCGGGTGCTCACGGACAGCAGCAGGTACATGCCGATCCCGGCCAGCAGCACGGTGACGTGGGCGCTGAGCACCGGACGTACCCGCAGCTGCCGGAGGTCGACCAGCGGGTGCTCCGTACGCGTCTCAAACCAGGTCCAGGCCGCGCCCACGAGCAGCGCCGTACAGCCGGCCGTGAGGGTGGCCGGTGACGTCCAGCCCCATTTCCCGCCTTCGGAGGTGGCCAGGATCAAAGCCGTGACCGGTAGGGCGAACAGGACGGCGCCAGGCACGTCGATCGCTGACGCCGGGCGGTCACGGGGGGCGGGGACGACGGCCGGCGCGGCGAGCAGGGCTGCCACGGTGACCGCGACACCGAACCAGTAGGCGCCGGAAATGCCCGCGCCCTGGGCGAGAACTCCGGTGAGGGGGTAGCCCAGCCCGACTCCCGCCGCGTTGACGATCGAGAGGATCGCGACAACGCGCTTTCGACGATCGGGATCGCCGGAGAAGGTGTCGCTGGCGACAGCGATGGTCATCGGTGCCAGGCCCTGCCCGGCACCCTGCAAAGCGCGGCCGATCAGGAGCACAGGGAAGTTCGAGGTGCCCAGGGCGGCGACGACCGAGCCGATCGCCACGAGCGTGAGTGCCACCAGAACCGCGATGCGCCGGTGACGGGTGTCACCAAGCCTGCCCATCACGGGGGTGATCGCCACCGCGACGAGGACGGTGATGGTGAGGGTCCACTGAGCCGTCGCCAGGGACACCTGCGTGGACTGGGCGATGGCCGGCATGAGCGGGGCGCCCAGGCTGCTGACCAGGGCGCCCACGAGGGTGATCAGAAGAAGACCGGCGACCCGCCACCGGTCCCCCCGCGCAGGGGAGACCGGGACGGTGTCTCTCACAGGAGGGATGGGATTCACCGCTACCTCAGGCCCAGTCGAATGCGATGACGGGCTTGATCTCGCTCCACGTACGCATCCGCTCGAACGCCGTGTTGATCTCGTCCAGCCGGTACCGGTTCGAGAGCAGGGCGTCCCAGGCGAAGCGGTCCGCGTGGGTGCGGAGGAAGTCCAGGGCCTTCCAGTAGTGGTCGACGCCAGCGGATCGGGACCCGATCAGCGTCGCCTGCTTGTGCATGATCACACTGGGGTTGAACGGCACGTCGCGCTGATGGGCCTGGCCGACGATGAGGTAGCGGCCACCGGGCCGGAGCATGTCGATGCCCTCGGGGAAGGCCGACGGGACACCGGACATCTCCAGCACGACCTCGGCGCCCCGGCCGTCGGTCAGGTCCTTCACGATCGCTGCGCGCTCCGTGCCGGAGGTGACCTCGGCCACGTCGATACACACGTCGGCGCCCCATTGGGCGGCGACCTCGAGCCGCTCGGCGGGACCGCCGATCACGATGACCCGGCCCGCACCCTCGGCGACCGCCTTGGCCACGGCGAACAGTCCGACCGGTCCGGCGCCCTGCACCACGACCGTGTCGGTCGCGGCTATTCGGCCCAGCCGTTCGAAGCCGTGCATCACCGTGCGCAGCGAGCACGCCGCGGCGGAGGCCACCGCGTCCGGGACATCGTCCGGGACGCGGACCCTGCCGGCGGTCGGGTACACGTACCCGTATTCGGAGAAGCCGCCGTGCAGGAACGGGTAGGTGTGAGCGCTCTCGGTCATGTAACGGCGCCGGTTCTCGCACAGGCTCGGCTCGCCGTCGATGACGCAGGCGCGGCAGCGGCCGCACATGCCGTGGGTCCAGACGACCCGATCGCCCTCCGCGAGTGGCTGGCCGAGCGAGTCGGTACGCGGACCGTCGCCGAAGGCCGCGATCCGGCCCACCATCTCATGCCCGAGGATCAGGGGAAGTGCGCCGCCGACATCACCCGCTGAGCCGTCCGCGACATGTACGTCGGTGCCGCACAACGTCGCGGCGGTCATGCGGACCAGCAGCGCGTCCCGCTCGATGACCGCGGGTATCTCCACGTCCAGTACCCGCAGTGCTTCACCGGTGGCGGTCAGTGCGGCCGCGCGGCTGGTCGCCGGGATCTCGGCGGTCACTGGTCACTCCCCTGGGCTGTGGCGCTCCTGCGGGTACGGGCCACCATGCGGGCCGCTTCGACCAGGCCCGCGGCGCCGGCGAGGCCGCGTTCCAGCACCTCTGAGGGGTCACCGCCGCCCGCGCGCACGGCGTCGGCGAAGTGGTGCATGTCCTTGTGCATGAGGGTGTGGACGTGTTCGGCCAGCTCCGGTGTGATGTCGCCGCCCAGGGCGCGGAGCGCCGCGCTGCCACCGCTGCTGGCGGAGACCACGTCGATGAGGGCCGGAACGTCCAGACCGACCTGGGCGGCCAGGCCGAGGACGTCCTCGGCGTTCTTCATGTTGGTGATGGTCAGCGCGTTGTTGAACAGCTTGGTGAACTGGCCCGCGCCGGCCGGTCCCATCAGCTTGACCGTGTCACTGAACGTGGCGAACACCGGCCGGGCCGCCTCGAAGGCGTCCCGGGACCCACCGGTGAAGGTGGTCAGGGTGCGGGCGCGGGCGCCGGGGCTGCCGCCGCTGACGGGTGCGTCGAGGTAGATCCCTCCGGCCCGGGCGACGTGTTCGGCGATGCGTACGGCCTCGGTGGGGTCGCCGGTGCCGTGGTTGACGATGATCGTTCCGGGAGCGACAGCGGCCAGCAGGCCTTGTCCGTCCAGGACGTCCCACAGGTCGGCGTCGTCGCGCAGGCACAACCCGATCATCCGGACGGACGCCCCGAGGTCGGCGACGGTGTCGTGAACGGTGTGCGGGACCTTCTCCACCGCGGCCAGCGAGGCGGGGCGCCGGGCCCATACATGCAGTTCAAAGCCGTGCTCGCCGATGGCTTCGGCCATGGGGCCGCCCTGGTCGCCGAGACCGATGAAGCCGATCTTCTTGATGGTCACCTTCATTGCGTGGTTCCTTCGTCGGAGCGGATGGGACACGAGCGCCGGACCGCCGCGCTCAGCGGACGATGTCACTCGCCAGTTCCCACAGGCGCTCGGCGTTCGCCGGGTCCAGCGCGTAGCGGGCCACGCCGGGAACACCGAGCTGCGTGGGACGGGCGTCGACGACCGGCGCCTGGTTGACATCCTCGAAGTAGCGGCCGCCGACCCCTTCGACCAGGGGTGACGCGGCGAGGAACACGGTGGTCGCGGCGCCCTGCTCGACCGTCTTGCGGTACGGCTCGGGTGTCCGCAGGCCGCCGGTGTGGCGCTGCAGGTTGGTCGCGATCGCACCGGGGTGCAGAGCGTTGGCCGTGATGCCCTCGGAGGACCAGCGGCGCTGCGCCTCGACGGCCAGGAGGACCTCGGCCGTCTTGGACTGCCCGTAGGCGGTGAGTGCGTCGTAGGGGCGGAAGCGGAAGTCGATGTCGTCGAAGACGACGGGAGAGAACAGGTGGCCGCCGGAGGACACCGAGACCAGGCGCGCACCGTCGGCGTCGGCGAGCGCACGGTGCAGTCCCAGGGTCAGGGCGAAGTGCCCCAGGTAGTTGGTGGCGAACTGCTGCTCGTGGCCGGCGATGCCGCGCTCGAGCTCCGGCGGCATCATGATTCCGGCGTTGTTGATCAGAACGTGCAGCGGGCCCTGCCAGGCGGCGGTGAAGGCGCGTACCGACTCCAGGTCGGACACATCGAGGCGGGCAACGTGGATCGCGTCGTTCCCCGTGGCCTTGCGCAGGTCAGCTGCGGCCTGCTCGCCGGCCTCGGGACGGCGCACCGCGAGCGTGACCTCGGCACCGGCGGTCGCCAGAGCGCGGGCGGTCTCGACGCCGATGCCCGAGTTGGCCCCCGTGACGACCACCCGCCTGCCGGCCAGGTCGACGCCCTCGATCACCTCGGAGGCGGTGCTGTCGCGGTTGAACTCGGTGGTGAAGAGCTGGGACATGTGATGCATTCCTCCTGGTTCGCGGACTGTGCGGCCAGGCTGCACCGAACGCCGGCAGGCGGACCAGGACGGGCTGAGACCGGGACCGGCAGGGCCACCCAGGGAACCGGCATGCCTTCGTACGCTGGAAACATGCCAGCCACCGAAGACGCCAACGCACTGGGTCGCTACCTGCGCGCCCGCAGGGAGCTCATCTCACCCGACGAGGCCGGCATTCCCGATCAAGGCAACCGGCGCGTCCCGGGGCTGCGCCGCGAGGAAGTCGCCTTCCTCGCGGGAATCAGCTCCGACTACTACAACCGCCTGGAACAGGGCCGCGACAAGAATCCCTCCGAGCAGGTCCTGCGCAGCATCGCCCGCGCCCTGCGACTGGACGAGGAGGCCACGGCCTACCTGCTGCAGATCGCCGCACGGAAGAACCCGCAGCGCAAACGGCCCCGCAGGCCCGAGAAGGTCAGCGACGGCTTTCGCACCCTCATCGACTCCTGGCCGCTCACTCCGGCATACGTCCACGGCAAGTACATGGACATACTCGCCGCCAACGACCTCGCCATCGCGCTCTCGCCATTCAACGCCCCCGGCCACAACGGCATCCTCGCCGCATTCCTGGAACCCGAGATGCGGGAGCTCTATCAGGACTGGGACGACATGACCGCCCGCGTCGTCCCCTACCTGCGCTCCATCGTCGGCGCCGACATCCACGACCCGCGACTCGTCGAGATCGTCGGCGAGCTCACCCTGGGCAGCGAACGCTTCCGCACCCTCTGGGCCCGCCAGGACGTCAAGCACAAGACCAGCGGCACCACCTTGTTCCGCCACCCCCAGGCCGGCCCGCTGGAACTGCGCTACGAAAAGCTGCTCATCCCGGGCGCCGGGCAGACGCTGATCACCTACCACGCGGAGCCGGGCAGCGCCTCCGAGGAACGCCTGCGCCTGCTCGCCAGCATGCACGCCCCGGACCGTGCCGGCAGTTCACCGGCCGGCGACCAGCCTGCCCACGGCAACACCGCCTCGTAACCATCGGGTGCAACATCATCGGCCGCACCGTAATGCGCGCGAACGGTGCGGCCGGCGGCGCTCCACGGCCTGACCCATCACCGCGCGCCAGGTGTTCTGCCCCCCGCAGCCGCGGCATGCGGCGACCTTTCGCCGGTGCCCCGCGGTAGTCGTCCGTCTCTTCGCCCAGACGCCAGGAATGTGCAGCTTCAGAGATGTGTTGCTTTCGATACCATATATTTGGCAGATGAACTGCCTGACAGCCCACCCAGAGGACGTGCATGCCCGACTACGGCCACGAGCTCTTGCTCGGCACATTCATCACCCCCACCGCACAGGACCCGGCGCGAGCCGTGGCGCTTGCGGAACTCACGGAGGCTGCCCAGCTGGACGTCGCCACGTTCCAGGATCATCCGTACAATGCGGACTTCCTCGACACCTATACGCTGCTGACCTGGGTGGCGGCCAGAACCAGCCGCATCCACGTATCGGCGAACGTCACGAACCTGCCGCTGCGGCCACCGACGATGCTCGCCCGGACGGCGGCGAGCATCGACCTCCTGTCCGGGGGCCGGTTCGAACTCGGACTCGGCGCGGGCGCCTTCCCCGACGCCGTTCACGGCATGGGCGGACCCCGTCTGAGCCCTGGGCAGGGCGTCGAGGCTCTCGACGAGGCGATCGACATCCTCCGCGGCGCCTGGGACAGCGGCGAGCGCGGCTCCCTGCGTTTCCAGGGTGAGCACTACACCGTCCCGTCGATGAAGCGGGGGCCGCGCCCCTCTCACGACATCAGCGTGTGGCTGGGCGCCTACAAACCGCGCATGCTGAGCCTGACAGGCCGCAAGGCCAACGGCTGGCTTCCGACACTGGAATACCTCCGGACCCCGGGGATGGCGGAGGCGAACAAGATCATCGACGACGCCGCCCTCGAGAAGGGCCGCGACCCGAAGGAGATCCGGCGCCTGCTCAACCTCTTCAGCGTGGACTTCACCGCCACACGGCGCGGTCACCTCCAGGGCCCGCCGCGACAGTGGGTCGAAGAACTGCTTCCGCTGGTCCTGGAGCAGGGTTTCTCGGCGTTCCTCATCGGCCGCGACGACACCCGGCTGATCCGGACCTTCGGCGAGGAGGTGGCTCCCGCCCTGCGTGAGGCCGTCGCCCGCGAGCGGTCGACCGCCCCCGCCGGCACCGGCACGGTGCCCGACCGACCGGCTGTCGTCCTCGCCGGGCGGCGCGACACCATCGACTACGACGCGGTCCCCGCATCCCTGGCGCAGAAGGTCGTCGAGCCGGGCGACCCCGCCTACGAGGACGTCCGCCACAGCTATATCCATCCCGGATCGCCCGCCCTGGTCATCCGGGCCGAGAACTCAGACGACGTCGTTGCCGCCCTCGCCTACGCGCGCGCCCAGAACGTCGCGCTCTCGGTACGCAGCGGCGGCCACGGCATCAGCGGCCGGTCCACCAACGACGGCGGCATCATCATCGACCTGTCGAAGATGAACTCCGTCGAGGTCCTGGACCGGACCACCGGACGCATCCGCGTCGGCCCCGGCGCACGCTGGGGACATGTGGCCCGCGCGCTCGCACCTCACGGGCTGGCCATGAGCTCCGGCGACTACGGCGACGTCGGTGTCGGCGGCCTCGCCACCGCCGGCGGTCTGGGTTACCTGGCCCGCAAGCACGGCCTGACCATCGACCACCTCACCGCCGCCGAGATCGTCGTCGCCGACGGCCGCAGGCTGCGCGTCGACGCCGAGCACCACCCGGAACTGTTCTGGGCGATCCGGGGCGCGGGCGGCAACTTCGGCATCGTCACCGCCTTCGAACTGCAGGCGTACGAGGTCGAGAACGTCGCCTACGCCACGCTGGTCGTGGACGCCACCAACACGGCCGACTTCCTCCTGGAATGGGGACGGCTGGTCGAAGCCGCCCCGCGGGAGATCACCAGCTTCATATCGATGTTCCCCGGCCGCCGCGGCGGGCCGGTCACCGCACAGATCACCCTGGTCTACGCGGGAGACGACACCGAGGACGCGCAGAACGCCCTGACCCCGTTCATGGGCGCCGGCCCGGTCCTGGACCAGCAGGCGCAGCTCGTCCCGTACCACCTGATCGTCGCCCCGCCCGAGAACCAGCACCGCGGCCAAGGCCTGGGAAACACCCGCAGCGGGCTGCTGGACCACATCACCCCGGAGGCCGCCGCCATCGTCGAGAAGGCGATGAAGTCGGGCGACGTGATGGTCATGCAGTTCCGCTCGATGGGCGGCGCCGTGCACGACATCCCGGAGGACGCAATGGCCTGGTCGCACCGCACCCAGAACTTCTCCGTCATCGCCGCCACCGCCTCCAGCCATGTCAGCCGCATGAACGCCCACTGGGCACGGCTGTACCCGCACCTGAACGGCATGTACCCCAGCTTCGAGACGGACACCGACCCGGCCCGTCTAGCGGACGCGTTCCCAGAGCCCGTCCTCACCCGGCTCCGCGCCCTGAAGGCCGCATGGGATCCGGACAACGTCTTCAATCGCAACTTCGCCATCCCGCCCGCGGCGCCCTGCGACGGTGCCGCCCACGCCGGCGGAGCAGCCCCCGCCCGGCGCTGACCCTCAAGACCTTCCGCGCCGGGCTCCCGCCGGGCCCGCACCGGGCACCGTCGTCCTTCCCGAGAACGAGAAAACGGCGCTCGTCGCTGGCGCGTTGACAACGGCGGCAGCAGAGCGGTGCCACAGCGAGATTCAGATGCGGCAACCGTCGTGCAACGCGCGCCGCTCCCGCCGTCCGGTGCCGGGAGGTGTGCCGGCTCTCCGGCCGACCCTCGGTCTCCGTCGACCAGGCAACCGTCCTTGAATTGGAGTTTTCGGAATGCATGCTTCACCATCCGCGCAGTGCACAGAACGCACCATCGACGACAGCGCCTGCCCGAATCTGCTGGGCGCGCTGGAGCTTGTCGGGCGACGTTGGACGGGAGGAATTCTGGCGGCCGCCGCACATGGCGCCCGGCGCCACGGAGAGTTCCGGACGATGGTCGGTGGTATCTCCGACCGCCTGCTGACCCAGCGCCTGAAGGAGTTGGCCGCCGAGGGGCTGATCGAGCGCACGGTGATGCCGACCACGCCCGTGCAGATCCGCTACCGCTTGACCCCGGACGGCCAGGCACTGCTGAAGGCACTCCAACCCCTGGCCCAGTGGATGGCCCGCCGCTCCGTCCCGGTGGGCACGGCGCAACCGCCCGCCCACCACCCCGGCTGACCGCAGGGCGGTGGCGCCACGTGTGCACCGCCGCCATGGAGCCGGGTGAAAACCCGGCGCCCCGTCTTGGACCCGGGGCCATGCCGTCTCGGTTGAAGTGCCGTCCTCGCACGCCGCACCTGTCTCCCACCCCGAGGCCATGACCCGGCTCATCGAGCGTGCGGCTGACCTGCCCTCGGTGGCCGCCCCGAGCCTCGCGCCACCGGCGGCCGTACCTGGCTGCCGATCGGCCTGGCCGCGGGCGCCACAACCCTGGGACGCGGAGGCTGCCCAGGGCGTCGGACCCAATCGAGTCGCCAGCCGGCCAGGTGGACGGGGGGACTCACTGCGTGAGCGGCCCGTGCGGGCGACGAGCGAGCGATCTTCGCCCCGAACGATCGCTACAAATATTCCTCACATTTGAGGCAGAAAATTCGATTATTTTTTTGACGCATCGTTCCACATAGGGTTGACTGGCTGATGTGGCCGGGCCACGACCGACCGGTAGTGCGGCGCTTCTCGGTGAGCGCCACGTCGGTCACTCACAGGCCCGGGACTCAACGAACGCCGCCCACGCACGGATGCGGCGCCGAAAGGAATCAGCATGAGCAAGCAGGAATCCCGCACGCCTTCCGCATGGCGTTCACGTGTGGTCGGCGCCGCCGCCGTGGCCGCACTGCTGGCCGGCGGGGGCGCGGGCGCGGCCGCCTGGGCCTCCCAGCCCGCGTCCGCCGCGCACCACCCCGCGCAGTCCGCTGCGGCGCACAACGCGGCCACGGTGCAGCGGCTCGCCGACATCGAGGACATCCGCCAGCTGAAGGCGCGCTACTTCCGCTACATCGACAGCAAGCAGTGGTCCAAGCTGGCCGCGCTCTTCACCGCCCACCCCACCATCGACGTGGGCGTGAAGTACAGCAGCGGCAAGGACCTCGCAAAGAACACGGCGGCGCTCCTGGGGGACGCCCCCACCGCCCACCAGGGCTTCCTGCCCGAGATCCAGGTGCACGGGAACCGCGCCACGGCGATCTGGGCGATGGAGGACTACGTGAGCTTCCCCGCCGGATCCAGCTACAAGAACGGCTTCCACGGCTACGGCGAGTACCGCGACACCTACCAGCGGATCCACGGCCACTGGTACATCTCCAGCACCGTGCTGTCCCGGTTCCGGGTGGACACCGTCCCCAACTGGACACCGTCCACCGCGCCGAAGAAGTAACACCCACCACCCCCTCGGCCCGCACAGGGCCCGTCACCTCAGGAGTAACGACATGAGCACCATCGGCGTCGGCATCATCGGCGGCAGCCCGGGCGGCTGGGCCTCCATCAGCCACATCCCCGCCCTCAAGGCCCTGCCGGACTTCACACTGCGTGCCGTCAGCACCTCCCGCCGCGAGTCCGCCGAGGCGGCCGTGCGGGAATTCGGGGTGGAGGCGGCGTTCGACAACCACGCCGCCCTGCTGGCCCACCCGGGGATCGACATCGTCGTGGTGGCGGTCAAGGTCCCCCACCACCGGGAACTCATCACGGCCGCGATCGACGCCGGCAAGACCGTCTACAGCGAATGGCCGCTGGCCCTGAACCTGGCGGATGCCACCGAGCTCACCCAGCGTGCAGACGCCGCCGGGGTGCGCACCGCCATCGGCCTGCAAGGCCGCTACCACCCCGAACTGCGCTACGCGCGCCACCTGATCCAGAACGGCAGGATCGGCCGGGTCATCGGCACTACTCTCGTCGCCTCCGGCATGGTCTGGAACGGGCAGACCACCAGGGCCCACACCTACTGGTACGACGAGACGCAGGGCGCCACCCCCCTGTCCGGCGCCGCCCTGCACGCCATCGACGCACTGAATGTCACTCTCGGGGAATTCGACCACCTGTCGGCCAACCTCGTGCGCGGCCGCACCGAGGTGACCGTCACCGACGACGGCAACACCGTGTTCCCCGTCACCGCCCCCGACCAGATCTCGGTCATCGGCACCCTCGAGAACGGCGCCGCGGCCTCGGTCTTCTACCGCGGCGGCGCCTCCCGCGGAGACAACTTCCGCTGGGAGATCAACGGCACCGACGGCGACATCGTCCTGACCGCCCCCTGGGGCAACATCCAGGTCACCGACCTCACCCTCGAAGCCGGCTTCGGCGAAGACGCCACCGTGTCCAAGCTCGAGGTGCCCGCCGAGTACTCCGCCGGTATCCCCGACGGCCTCGTCGGCCCCGCCAGGAACGTCGCCGCGCTCTACACCCACCTGGGACGCGACCTGCGCGAAGGCACCCACACAGCCCCCGACTTCACCTATGCCCACACACGCCACCGACTGATGGACGCCATCAAGGACTCGTCCCGCCAGCAGACCGCGCAGACCCTCGGCTGACGTCGCGCGCGAGACCGTTTCCCTCCTCGGGCCGCGGGCCACCATGACGCAAAACTTTAACGAACGCTCGATATAAGATCGATTCCGCCTCTCGCCCCATGAAGCCGGGCGCCAAGCGTTCGGGCCGGGTTCGCCCGAGCCGGCGCCCGTGCCTCTCGCCGGGCTGACGCACCCTGGCAGCAGCTCAACACGGGCTGCCACGGCATGCGAACAACCGGACGTCACCGCGGACGGGGCACCTGCCATCCACCGACGACGAAGGTGTCGGCAGCGTTGCCGGCATTGCCGGCTTGGCATCCCGCCCCGCCCGGTGGGGCCGCTTTTCGGGTCAAGGCGCCGGCGGGTCTCGTGCCGGCGCCGGGGCGGCGGGGCGGCACACCTGCTGTCTCCGCCGGCAGCGCCGCGTCTCGAGCAGCACACTCAACGACCACGACGGAGAAGACATATATGCACAGCTCCACGTCCCACGGCGTGCCCGGCGGGCCGGTCGAGGCCGGTCCCACGTCCGAGTCGGTCGCAACGGCGGCCGCGTTGCAGCCGCTGCTGCGGAAGCACGCCGCTCGCGGTGACCGGGACCGCGTCGTACCAGCCGAGATCGTCCATGCGCTGTCCGACGCCGGCGTCTTCCGGCTGCTGACACCGAAGCGATACGGCGGTCAGGAGGCGGATCTGCGCACCCTGACCGATGTCTCGGAGGCGCTCGGCGAAGCCGACGGCTCGGCGGCCTGGGTCGGGATGATCATCTCCGTGACGAACTGGCTGGCGTGCTTGTTCCCGGATCAGGCCCAGGAGGAGGTGTTCGGAGCCGACCCTGATGCACGGGTGACCGGTGTGGCTGCACCGACGGGCATCGGGAAGCGGGTGGCGGGCGGCTGGCGGGTCAGCGGCCGCTGGTCGTACAACTCTGGGGCACCGTACGCGACCTGGGCGGCAGTCGGAGCACTCCTGCAGGACGAGGATGGTGCGGTCGCGGATCAGGCCCTGGTGCTGATTCCCGCCTCGGAACTGGTCATCGAGGACACCTGGCACACCGCCGGGATGCGGGGTACCGCCAGCAACACCCTCGTCGCGCGGGATGTGTTCGTCCCCGCTCACCGAATCCTTTCGGTCACGGAGGCGGCAGAGGGGGTCTACCCGCGCTCGCCCCGCGAGGAGGAGCTGTACGGCGCTTCGTTCGGCCCGATGCTGCTGCTGTGCCTGCTCGGTCCGTTGCTCGGGCTGGGCAAGGCGGCTCTGGACGTGGTGGTACGTGCTGCGGTGTCCAAGCCGCTGTCGTTCACCGTTCACAACCGGCAGGCGGACTCGGTGGGGATCCAGACGCAGGTGGCCGAGGCCGCGCTGAAGATCGAGACAGCCAGGCTTCTTACCCACCGCGCGACCTCGCAGGTCGACCAGGCGGCCGCCGCCGGTCCTCTGGAATATGCCGCGCGCGCCCACATCAGGGCCGAGGCCGGCTACGCGGCCCGCCAGATCCTCGAGGCCATCGGCATCCTGCTGGACGCGCACGGCGCCTCTGCCTTCGCCGAGGCAAACACCCTGCAGCGCATTTGGCGTGATGCGAACACCGCAGCCCGCCACGCCGGCCTGATCCCTGCCGTCGGCCTGGAGGTCTACGGCAAGACACTGCTGAATGTGAACGAGCGAGTGAGCCTCATGGTCTGACCCGGCAGCCGGAGGGGGTCCGCGCCCGGTGGGGCGCTGTACCCATTCAGACGCGGGGCGGGCCTCACCCGTAGGCGAGGCCGTCCGAACCCGCACACACCCGCCGCAGATACGAGTGCCATGAGGCGGGACCCATTCGATGAGGTCCACCGTCCTGGGCCCAATACATCGGAACACCAACGGAGAGCGCCATGACCGCATACCAGACACTGTCAGACATCGAAGAGATCAAGAAGCTCAAGGCACGGTATTGCCGTTTCGTCGATACGCGCAACTGGCTGGGCCTGCGGGGCCTGTTCACCGATGACGCCCGTTCCACCCTCGGCGGCGAGGACCAGTCGGCCGATGAATTCGTCTCACTCGCGCGTGAGTGGCTGGGCGAATCGACGAGCGTGCACAGCGTGTGCATGCCGGAAATCGAGATCGCAGACCCCGGCACAGCCAGCGGTGTCTGGGGCATGGAGGACATCGTCACCTTCCCCAGTAACCCCGGCGAGGCACCCAAGGGCATCCATGGCTGGGGCCACTACCAGGAGGAATACCGCAAGGTGGACAACCGCTGGCTGATCCACCGTATGGCCCTGCACCGCCTGCGGCTCGACCCCCTCGAGGGCGGCTTCCCCGACGCCTGACCGGCGGATACCCGTGCGGCGAGCTCCGGGACCCCGGCATCACGGGAACCGGGGCTTCGTCGGCACGGGCGGTGTCCCGTCGTATCGACCACGGCACACCCTGCTGCGGGCCGGCCCCCTCAACGGGCGGTGCACCGCTGCCGGACGACGGGGCTCGATCCGCTTTGTCGGACATCCGAGATCCGGGGGTTCAGCCCCGCGAGGATGATGCCGGCGGCCACCAGCGTATCGGCGTCGAACCGCATGACCGTCAGCGCCTTGCCGTCCCCCTCCAGCGTCTTGAACGGCATGTGTGCGCCCGGGGCCGGGCTGTACCGTGGCGGTGCGCCGTCCTCCGGGCGGCGTCGTCACGGTCACCCGGTCACCCGGTCACCCGGTCACCAGACGCACGGTCGCGAAGTGGGGCTTCGGCGCGGCGGTGGGGCGGGCAGTGGCCCCGGAGGGCTCCGTCCGCGAAGCGGCGACGGCCTGCACACCTCTGGTGGCCACCACCAATTCCGCCGATATGGCCGCCGTCAGGCGGGTCCAGGTCAGCAGGAAAGGCCCGGGAGCGGATGTGCTGTCGGAACGCGGACGCAGCGGCGTCGCCGGTTGGGGATGGCGGCGAAGGTGGGGACGCTGATGCTCGGTCGGGCGCAAGCGGTGCTGCGGCTGTTGTCGGGACCGTGCGTCTCATGTGAACAGCGGAGGCCGGCACACAGACCTCTGCGACCCCCGCGAGGGTGATGTGCCGGTGCCGGGCCGACGTGGCAACAGACCTGCTTGCCGGTTGTGCTCTCAGTTGTCGTGGAGGTCGGGGCGCACTTCGATGTGGTCGGGTTCGAGGTCGAGCAGGACTCGGTGGCGGATGTCGAGGGCGGTGGCGAAGTCGCCTGGGAGCTGGAGACGGCCGGCCCGGTCGACGGTGGCGTATTCGCGGGCGTGGGTGATGATGTTGCCCTGGTCGTCGACGGTGGTCTGGCGCAGGACCTCGGAGGCGGTGCGGCCGTCACGGATGGCGACGGTGCGGTCGACGGCCTGGGCGACGGCCTGGTCGTGCGTGACGATGACGATGGTGGTGCCGAGTTCCTGGTTGGCGGTACGGAAGGCGGCGAAGACCTGTTCGGCGTTGGCGGAGTCGAGTTGGCCGGTGGGTTCGTCGGCCAGAACCAGGGCGGGGTGGTTCGCCAGGGCGACGGCGACGGCCGTGCGTTGTTGTTCGCCGCCGGACATCTGCTGGGGCCGGCGGTCGGCGCAGTGGGCGATGCCGAGCATCTCCAGGAGTTCCGCGGCGCGGGTGGCACGTTGTCTGCGGCCCTTGGCGCCGCCGGCCAGGCGCATGGGCAACACGACGTTCTGCAGGGCCGTGAGGTAGGGCAGAAGGTTGCGGGACGTCTGCTGCCAGACGTAGCCGACGACTTCGCGCTGGTACCGCAGGCGGCTGCCGCCGTCCAGGTCAAGGAGGTCGAAGCCGGCGACGGAGGCGGCGCCGGCGGTGGGGGTGTCCAGTCCGGCCAGGATGTTCAGCAAGGTGGACTTGCCGGAGCCCGACGCACCTACCAGGGCCATGAGTTCGCCGCGTGCGACGAGCAGGTCCAGGCCCTGCAGGGCCTGGACCTCGACGCCCTGGGCAGTGAAGATGCGGACCAGGCGGTCGCAGGCGATGAGAGCTTCCTGGCCGTAGGCGGGGCGTTCGCGGAGCCGGGTGGCGCGTCGCTCCAGCTCGGCCAGGGTCACCCCAGGCCCCGCGGGAACGGAGGTGCCGGTGGTGGTCTGAGTGGTGCCGTCGGTCATGCTCGGTCTCCGATCCGCAGTTCCGTTCCTTCGCCGCGTCGTCCGGTGGCCCAGGCCTGTGCAGCCAGGACCGCGCAGGCCAGTGCGATAAGCGCGGCTGACGGCAGGAGCAGGGAGGCGAGGTCGGTGCGCAGTACCGCCGCCGAGACGTCGGTGGCGGGTGTGGTGGTGGTGAATGCCAGCGCCGTGAGGTCGACACCCGGCCGCAGGAGCGGCACGGTCACGACGCTGGCCAGGACACCGCCGACCGTTGCGAGCAGGACCTGCGGCAGCATCTCCAGGACCGCCAGCCACTGACGCTGGCGGCCGGTCATACCCATGGTGCGCAGTCGGGCCAGCAGTGCCCGCCTCTGCGGCGCGTTGTGCAGCAGCGACATCAGCAACGCCAGCGCACTGAACCCGGCACCGGCCGCAACCGCCGTCAGATACACGCTTCGCGCGCCGGACTGCAACGCCGTCGTCCGCCCGTACGCGGCCCGCTCCTGCGAACGCAGGGAGATCCGCAGCCCGGGCAGCGCCGCCTTGCGCGCCACGGTGCGCAGCGCCGTGGCATCGAGGTCCGCACCGGACGCCAAGATTACGTTGGGTGCCAGCAGTTGGAGCCGCGCGTCGGGGTGGGCCCGGCGCATGGCCGCCGCCGAGACGATCATGAAGTCCCCGGTCGTCACGGCCGGCGAGACGTCCATTGTCGCGACGAACCGCACCCGGGTCGGGCCGGCAGCCGCCGGAACCTCACCCGTCGACCCGCCGAATGCGCGGGCGAGCCGGGGCGATACGACCGCGGGCAGCGGTTCACGCCCATCGTCGGCGGCGAGCGCTCCGGCCGGGAGGGGGGCACCAAGGCCCGTCTCCGCAATGAGGTGGGCGTACCGCTGCGGGTCGGCGACGATCAGGGTGTAGAGCAGGCCGCTCGACGTGGCCGGCCTCGCCCTCTCGATGTGCACGTGCAGGGTGTCGCGCACTCCGGGAACCAGGCGGATGCGAGCCTCCAGCCCCTTCGGGAGAGCGGCCGTCGATTCCAGGCGGGCGTCGGCGCCGACCGCTGTGAGGGCGGCGTGGTCGCGTCCCTCCTTCACGCCGGCGAGGACAGCGCCCCCGAAGGAAGTCACGGTCAGAGCAGTGATCATCGCCAGCAGTGGCAGCGCCGCGGTCGCGGGAGTACGGCCGGCTCGTGCCGCACCGATCAGCAGCACTGCGCCGTTGAGGCGTGCGGCAGGTCGGCCCAGAAGTCGTACTGGCAGCGGATACAACCGCAGCAGCGCGAGCGCGGCAACCACTGCCACCAGTACCGGGGCCGCGGCCGTGAGCAGGTCCGCCCCGCCGTCGGCAGTGCCACGACGGCGCAGCGCGATCACGGCACCGGCCACGATGACGGCGATCGTCACTTCGCCGACGGTCCGGCGCCGCGACGGGCGTACCGCCACCAGATCCTCCCGCTGCTCCGGACGGGGCCTGCGGGCCGCGACCAGAGCACGCAAGGGAAGGGCGAGTGATCCCACGACGGCGGCTGCGGCGGCGAAGACCACGGACGGCGTGAGGCGCTCGGCCGGGAACAGTGCCAGCGCGAGTCCCAGGCCGAGGGCCGCCGACGGTGCCGCGACCACCGTGCTCTCGCCGAGCAATCGGGCGGCCAGGCCCGGTAGGGCGATGCCCCGAGCGCGCAGCAGCGTCAGCTCCGCCCGGCGCCGGGCCGCCTGGAGTCCGGCGGCGATCACGAGCACGAGGGCGGCGACCGTGCCGCTGCCCACAGCGGCGACCATGGTCAGCGGCTGGGCCGCGGCACGCTCGCGGAGGAAGGGGGTCAGCACATCGGCGAGCCCTTCCTCCTCGACGGTCAGGCCGGGCTGCCGGGCAAGCGTCTGCAGCCGGGCGGCGTCCGGGCCGGCGTTCAGCGCGGCAATCAGGTCGCGGGCGCCGGGGGCGTCACGCGCGGTGAGGGCGTCGATGTGGGCCGGGTGACGCCAGTACGCTTGCGCCCCGTCCCGGAGGCCCAGCAGTGCGGCCGCGCCGTCCGGGTCGATGAGCGCGGTGAAATGCCAGTGCCGCGTCGGATCGGGCTGACCAGGGAGCACGACCACACTCGGCGCGCGCAGGTCGGGCTGGGCGTTCCAGTAGGTTGCCGACGGCGACCGAGGTTTGAGGATTCCGGTGACGAGAACCGTGGTCTCCCCGCTCGGGCCGGGTAGGTGCAGGAGCCTGCCCGCGTTCAGGCCCATCACCTTGGCGGTGCGGTCGGTGACGGCTGCCTCGATGACGCCGTGGTCCGTGCCGCCGGGGCGGGGCAGCCGCCCGGCGACGACCCGGATGCGGGCGGCGAGGTCCTGCTGGGCGACCAGCGTGATCTCCGGGGCGAGGCTCTTGGTGATGCGGGGCAGCCCGGGGTCGGTGACCCGGTTGGCGCGCGCGGTGCGCACACCGTAGACGGTCTGGCCCTTGTCCAGCGCCAGCGGTGGCCGGACGACCTGCTGGAACGCTCCCTCGGCCGAAGCCAGCGCGTCCGGGGTCAACAGCGCCTCGGCGTTGTACGGGTAGGCCATGCGCGACACGTCGAGCGACATGCTGACGCTGCGTCCGACCACGGTTGACCGTCGCAGCGAGTCGCGCAACGCGTCGTTCTCGTACCGGTCCACGACTCGGGGCAGCGCGGCTGCCAGGAACGCCGTCACCAGCACCAGCGCGGCCAGAGCGACCGTCGCACCGGGAGCGGCCCGGAACCGGGCACGGATCCAGGACACGTCCCCGTGACCGCGAGAAGTCCGCGACTTGGTCATGTCACTCACCTCCTTGACGGCGCAGCGCCTGAACGGGCTCCACCGACCGCAGCGCTGTCAAAGCGATGACCAGCAGCGGCACCACGGCCACGATGACCAGCAGTCCGACGAGCGAACCGGCAGGCAGCTCCACCCGCACCGCGGGCACGGGATTGTCCGCACCGGTGGTCAGCACGATCAGCGGCACGACCAGCCGGGTCAGCAGGCCTCCCAACACCGCCCCCACCGTCACCGCGACCAGCACCAGAAGCCCCTGCTCGGCGGCGGCCACCCGGGCGAGCGAACGCCGTGGGGCACCCAACGCAGCAAGGATCGCCATTTCCTGCGCTCGCTCCCGCATCGCGCCTACTGCCGTGGCCGCGAACCCGACCGCGGCCAGCAGCGACGCCGTCACCACCGCGGCGGGCAGAGCCGACAGGGGACCGGCGCCCAGCGGATCGCTCCGCAACTCGTCCCGCTGCTCGTCACGGACCAGGACCGAGGTGATGTCACCACGGGCCCGCAGGACGGACGCCACCTGCGGACCGGCATGCGGATCGGTGGTGATCCACCACTCACCGGGCTGCAACCCGTTCTGGTCCAGCCCCGCCAGCGCGCGGTTGACCGTCCGGAGGTCCAGCAGGATCGCACCGCCGTCGCTGTCCGGGGACACGGCGCGGGTGGTGGGCAGGGCACGCAGCGTTCCCGCGACGCGAACGGTCAGTTTCACACCCCGCACGTCGACGCTCACTCTGTCGCCCACCCGGGCATCGACCGCACGCAGGAACGCACCGGTGACCAGTGCGGGCACCTCGCTCCTGAACGGAGTACCGGCTCGCACACTCACCATCGCACCGTGCGAGCCGCCTTGGACGGAGTCCTGGAAGGGCTCCGCCCCCGTGTCGTAACGCACGGTCAAAGGCGTGTCGCTGTCGGAGCGTGGAGTTTCCGCCCGCGAGTTGCGGTAGCCGTCCGCGGGGTCCTCCTTGAAATCCGGGGCCTCGATCCGGGTGCGGGCACTCCAGGCCGTGCCGTTCGGCACGGACACGGCCTCCGTTACGCCACCTGCCGTCACCACGGTCAGCGTGGTCAGGGAGAGACGGTGGTGCTCGGCCCGGCGAGGCACCAGGTAATCGGCCTTGAGACCACTGAGCCGCAACGGACCGGCCGGTCCGGAACCGGCTGCCCGGCCGGCTTCGGCGGCGAAGTCCGCCTCGAGCACATGTCGCCGGCCGTCCGCGGGAACCTGCCCCAGAGCAAAGGTGTATGGCGCCCCGTAACGGTCGGTAAAGGTCGCCGATATGCGGTCGGTGACGGTGCCGGTGGCCGACCGGCCGTGGGCTCCCACGACCTCCAGGCTCACGACCAGCCGCAGCCGGGCGGCGCCCTCCGGAAGCACGAACCCCGCGTCGGGGCCTGAGGCCCCCTTGGGCCGCAGGGGCCGTACCAGGTCCGCGACCGACCGGTCTGCGAGGTCCTCGCGCAGCCTCATCACCTCTCCTGCGGCCGAGGAGTCCATGACCAGCACGGTTGCCTCGCGATCCCTGGGCAGCGGCACCTCGCTGCGGTTGACCGGCATCACCGCGGTGATGCCGGATACGTCGTCGTACACGCCGCCCTGCCCGAAGGGCGTGGTGGACGTTCCGGTCACACGGACGTCCGAACCCACGGCGAAGTCCGCCTGGTCACTTTGTGAGCGCGTCCAGCTCGCGCTCTCCCCGAGGGCGAAGATGCTGATCGACATCGCGAAGACCAGCAGCAGCGCGGGCGTGGTCCCGCGTCCGGGCCGCCGAGAGAGCTGCCAGCCGGTCAGCGCCGCCGCCAGCCCTCGGCCTCGTGCCGCGCGCCGCTCCCCCAGCCGGGCGACCAGCGGCAGCAGGCGCAGGGTAAGCACTGCGCCCGCCAGCAGACACAGCGCCGGTGCGACCACCAGGACCGGATCGAGCCCGAGGGCTCCACCACTGTCGACCGTGAGCACACCTGATCCGCCGCCGCGCCGGGAGAGCTGCCAGAACGCAAGGGCCGCCACGACCACCAGGCCGATGTCGCCCCCTGCCCTCGCGGCGGCGGGGAGGGAATGCCGGCCGGTGGCCGCCGCCTGCTCACCCGCGTGCGTCCCCGGTCGTCGCAGCGACGGAGCCAGCACGATGAACGCGCAGGCCAGCGCGGCGACCGTGGCCACCCACCAGGTAGTGGAATCCGATGCGTCCAGCGACACCCCGGCGCGGGCGAGTGCCCCGTGTGCGGCCAGCAGCTGAACCAGCGGATCGGCCAGCAGTGGCGCGAGCACGACGGTCGGCAGGGCCAGTAGCAGGGCCTCGGTCGCGGCAAGACCGGTGACGTGGGCGCGGGAGCCGCCGCGGGCGCGCAGCCAGGCGGTCTCCCCGGAGCGTTCGGCGGCCAGCAACCCGGCGACCAGGAACAGCGCCAGGGCGGCCAGCAGTCCCAGCTGCAGGGCGCTGATCAGCAGGGTTGAGCGGCTGACCAGCAGGGTGCCCCGCAGGTCCTCGAGCAGGTCGGGGAGGTCACTCTCGGCGACGACGGTCCCGCCCGGTGACAAGCGGTCCAGGCGCCGCACGGTCTGCTCGGCGGCGCGCCGCACGTCGTCCATGCGGCCGACGGTCATGGCCGAGAAGTCTCCGCCGGCCTGCCACTGCATCTCGGCCGCGGGAACGGCACCCGAGGAGAAGGACCGCGGGTCGGTCAGCAGGGGCCCGTAGGTGGTGAACGCCAGCGTCCGCACGCCGCGCCCGGCGAGCGGGTCCAGCCGCCAGTACAGAGCGGTGGGGTCGGTGGCCCGGTACGCGCCGGTCAGCCGCACGCGCAGCGACGGCCCGCCCCGCCGGTCGGCCAACGTGATCACGTCACCGGGCCGCAGCCGCAAAGCCGCGGCGACGGCCTCCGGCACCGCCACCGGAACCGGGCCCTCGGCGGGCGCCGGCCCGGGCAGGTCTCCCCTGGTGAGCGTCACCCGGGACGGGTCGAAGGTGGCCAGCAGCGTCAGGTCCGGGTCGCCCGTGCGGGGCGAACCCGCCGCGCGCAGGCTCAGCGGGAGACCGTACGGGCCGGAGCGCGTCGTGGAGGCGACACCTACCGGCAACCCGTCGTAGGCGCCCGAGATGGCCTTGCGCACCGCGGCGTCCATCCGCGCCGGGTCCTGAACCCCGACGCCGGACTTCACTTCGATCAGCGTCCGGTCTGCCGACTGCTCCTGCAGTGCCCGCCGCAGGCCAGCGTCCCCGATCGACGATCCGAACGCCGCGAGGGCAGCCACCGCACACGTCGTCAGCACGATGGACAACAGGGCCGCGCCGAGCAGGAGCCGATGGGCGCGCAGACGCCGCAACACCAGACCCGTCACCGTGCCCCCCATCGGTAGAGGTCGTGTCGCACGAGAACAGCTGACGCTGTGCGCGGGCGGAGGACGTGCAAACCACCGGACGGCTGTTCGCGCAGGATGCGAATCTGGAACGAGTCCGGGCAACTGCCTGCGGTGGACGATGTCGGCACCCGGCACAGGGCTGTTGTAACGGAGGGGGCGGTCAGCTCAGTGGTTCGCCCGAGCGTGGTGCGCCGCCCCCATCCCCGACCGGTCCTGCCGAGGCCGGGGGCACAGACAGTGGTCCGGCCTCCTCTGCGGCGGGACGCCCTGGGACACGGACACGGCGTGGGGACGGATATGGCGCTGCGCAATGGGTCTTCTCCGCGACGTCGGGCTCCCGATCGGGGCCGTCAACCCGTCACGCGTCCATGATGCGCGTAGTGCTCCCCCCTACAAAGTGACAGGTAAGTCGCTAACTTTTAATAAGTAGCCTTGACGGATGTGGTGCTGCCCGCGTGCGGGCGCTCCGGTCATCTGATGCCCGAGCGCCGACGATGCGTCCGCCTCAGATGGAGTCGGCGAGGGTGCCGTCGCGCAGTTCCAGGACCCGGTCGGCCAGGGCCAGGAGTTGGGGGTCGTGGGTGGCGACGAGGCGGTGACGCCTTCGCTGTGGACGACGGCGCGCAGGGGTTCCATGACGGCGCGGCCTGTGTCGGCGTCGAGCCGGCCGGTGGGGGCGATGATCAGGGCTGGCAGTTGGCCAGGGCGCGGGCGATGGCCGCGCGTTGCTGATGGCCGCCGGACATCTCGCCGAGGCGCTGGCCGGCGTGGCCTTGCAGGCCGACCAGGGACAGCAGGGGGCGACGCGTTCCCCGCGTTCGTGGCGGGGGTGTTGCGCAGCCGCAGGGGGACGCCGACGTTCTCGGCGGCGGTGAGGAGGGGCAGCAGGCCGAAGGACCGGAAGACGAAGCCCGTCCGGTCGCGGCGCGATCGACCGGGTTCGGCCCCGTCAGCGATCCCCGCTGAGGCGCGAACGGAGGCCGCGCCGACGATCGCCGAGGTCCGGTCCACCTCACCCCGGGCTCGGAGTTCGTCAGCACCACCCGATGCATCCGATGCCACAGCCGACCCCGGTCCGTACCGTGAAGCGGCGATGCGCGGTGGCGGACACGGCCCGCTCGTCGCGCGGAGCGGTACCGCGACCTTGCGGTCGAGCGGCGAACGACGGCGGTAACGGGGCGACCAGCTCCCAGAGCTCATCAAGAACGAGACGCTTGGACAGATCAGCGCTCACGGCCGCCATCATGCCGCTCGAACAGCACGTCACATGGCACAGCCTTCTATGCCGTGACTGATGCGGCCGATCTGGCGGCCTGCTCGATCTTCGCGCAGTAGACGGCACGGGCATCTTCATCGATCTGCATCTCGTGTTCGGGGCGCATCCCGACTCGGCCGTCGACGCCTTCGCGCAGGATGTCGGCGTGCCCGGCGTGCCGGTTGGTCTCACAGAGGACGTGGACCATGATGGCGAACAGGTTCGTGTTGGAATAAGGCTCCGGCCACCACGGCACGTGGCCGGGGGCGTCGAGGGCAAGCCCGTCGATCGTCGCGTCCGAGTGTTCCCACGTGCGCCGGTAGGACTCGATGATCTGATCGCGCGTCTCGTCCTCGGTTGCCCACAGATCGCTGCCGTCGTGGTCCTGCCACCGGGGCAGCGGTTCCGGGGACGGGCGGTCGAAGACCTCGCCGAAGTACCTGGCCTCGACGCTGGCCACGTGTTTGACCAGGCCGAGGAGGTTGGTCCCGGTCCCTGTCAAAGGTCGGCGGGCGTCATATTCGGACAGGCCGTCGAGCTTCCAGAGCAGCGCCTTGCGGTCCCGCCGCAGTCTCCCGTGCAGGTTGTCCTTCGCGAATTCATCGATCATGCGGCGTGAGCCTGCCATGGGCTGCTCGTGGCCTCAAGATCCCGTACGCGGACAGCAAGCGTCCCTGAAGCGAATCGTGTACGGGTGCGGGCAGCGGGTCGGCTTGGCGCATTCGCAGTCCTTGAAGAAGGACCCCATTCCGCGGGCGAGCTCGTCGGGGCACGCATAAGACCTTCCGGGTGGGCTGCGGAGTTGACCCCGGCCGGGTCACCCCCCGGTTTGCTGACCTCATCCCGGCAACCACGCCGTTGACCCGTGCGAATGACCAAGCGTTAGGTCTAGGACTTGGACATGGTGCGCAGCACGGCTCACACTCCTGACGCGAAGGGTCGCGTCCCGGGCGGGGTACGCGCCTGATAGGGCCATGGTGGTCGGCGCGAACCGCACGCCCGGAGGCACCCGTTCACGTCAGTCGCTGCCGTTTCCGCCCCACCTCTAGGCAAGTGGCGCAAACGCCGGATATCTTCCCTGCCTGCCGTCTCGCTGCGGCGGGGCACCGGCTCGCGGAAGGGGGCGTCGTGCGCGAGTTCAGCCTTCCGCCCCGGGCGGCGGAGTTGCGGTCGGGGGGGCTCGCCGACTCGGTGTACGAGACGGCCGACAGGCGCCCGGAAGCGGCCGTGCTGGCCCGGCGCGACGGGGCCGGGGGCGACCGCTGGCGGGAGGTCGGCGCCGCGGCCTTCCGGGACGAGGTGGCCGAACTGGCCCGGGGCCTGGTGGCGGAGGGGATCCGCTTCGGCGAGCCGGTGGCCGTGATGGCCCGCACCCGGTACGAGTGGACGCTGTTCTCCTACGCACTGTGGTCGGTGGGCGCCCGGATCGTTCCGGTGTACCCGACTTCATCGGCCGAGCAGGTCCGATGGATCCTGGCCGACTCGGGGGCGGTCGCGATCGTCGTCGAACACGAGGACCACGCCATGACGGTGGGCGCCGTGTGCGACACGCTGCCCGCGCTGCGCCGGATCTGGCAGCTCGACGCGGGGTGCGTACCGTGGCTGGCGGCGCTCGGCCGGCAGGTCCATCCGGTGCTGCTGGACCAGTTGCGCTGGGCGGTCGAGCCGCAGTCGGTGGCGGTGATCGCCTACACCTCGGGCACCACGGGACCGCCCAGGGGCTGTCTGATCACCCACGCCAACCTCGCCGCGGAGTGCGACACCCTGCTGGCCGGGTACGGCTCGATCTTCGCCCCGGCGGGGGTGCGGCCGTCGGTGCTGGCGTTCCTGCCCATGTCGCACATCTACGGGCTGATGGTGACCACCTGCGCGGTGCGCGGGGGCGTGCTGCTCGGCCACCAGCCCGACCTGGCGCCGGGCGAACTCCTCCCGGCGTTCGGCTCCTTCCGGCCGACGATCCTGCTCGCCGTCCCGTACGTCTACGAGAAGATCATCCAGGGCGCGCGGAACGCCGCCGCCCGCGGCGGCAAGGGCCATGTCTTCGACCGTGCCGCCGATGTGGCGGTGCGCTACGCGGAGGCCGTGGAGCGGCACGCGCTGGGCTCCGGGCCGGGGCCGGGGCCGCTGCTGCGGGCGGCGCACTCGGCGTTCGAGCGGCTGGTCTACGCGCGGATCCGGGAGGTGCTGGGCGGGCGTGTGAACTACACGGTCTCGGGCGGGTCCCCGCTCGGCCGGGAGCTGTCGCTGCTGTTCGCGGGCGCGGGGCTCACCATCCACGACGGGTACGGGCTCACCGAGACCACGGCCGCGGTGACCGCTCAGCCGCTGGGGAAGGTGCGCTTCGGCACGGTGGGCCGTCCGCTGCCGGGCAGCGCGGTGCGGATCGCGCCGGACGGCGAGGTGCTGGTGCGCGGGGCGACGGTCTTCGCGGGCTACCACGCCGACCCGGTCGCGAACAACGAGGTGTGGCGCCGCGGCGGCTGGATGGCGACCGGCGACATGGGCTCGCTCGACCCGGACGGCTACCTGACGATCACCGGACGCAAGAAGGACATCATCATCACCAGCGGCGGCAAGAGCGTGGCGCCGCTGGTGCTGGAGGAGCGGCTGCGGGCGCATCCGCTGGTCTCGCAGTGCATCGTGGTGGGCGACAACAGGCCCTTCGTCGCGGCGCTGATCACGCTCGACCGGGAGGCGGTCCTGCTGCGGACCGCGATGGCCGAACCCGACGTGCACGCCGAGGTGCAGCGGGCGGTGTCGATGGCCAACGCGGCGGTGTCGCGCGCCGAGTCGATCCGGGCGTTCCGCATCCTGCCGCACGAGTTCTCGGTGGAGAACGGAATGCTGACGCCCTCCCTCAAGCTCCGCAGGAACAGCATCGTCAGCGAGTACGCGGCGCAGATCGAGTCGATCTACGCCTCTCCGGCCTCCTGACCGTCTCCGGCCGCGCCGCCCCCGTCGAGCAGCAGGCGCAGCCGGTCCAGGAACGTCCGCTGTGCGGAGAGGATCTTCCCCTGCGCGGCCGGGCCGAGCGGGAACCACGCGGCGCGGTCCACCTCGGGGAACTCACGGACCCGGCCGGAGCCCCGGGGCCACTCCATGGAGAAGGTGCCGGGCACCACGAGGCCGGTGTCGAGGTCGCCCTCCAGCGCCCAGACGGTCACGACCTTCCCGTTGGGCTGCCGGTTGTCGCCGAGCGGCAGCAACTCGCCCGCGGGCACCGGCAGGCCCAGTTCCTCCAGGAACTCACGCCGTGCGGCCGCCTCGGCGGTCTCACCGGGCTCGTACTCGCCCTTGGGGATGGTCCACGCCCCGGCGTCCTTGGACGACCAGAACGGGCCGCCCATGTGGGCCAGCAGCACCTCGGGCGCGTGGCCCGAGGTGCCGCGGAAGAGCAGGATCCCCGCGCTGCGCTTGACCGCCCTATCCGCCTTGTCCGCCTTGTCCGTCACCCGACCAGTGTGGCCGGTCAGTCGCGGGCGAGCCACAGGTCGGGGCCGAAGACCTCGTAGTGCACGGCCGAGGCGGGCACACCGCGCTCCAGCAGCTGGGTGCGGACGGCGCGCATGAAGGGCAGCGGGCCGCACAGGTAGGCCCGCAGGCCGTCGGGCAGCTCGACGCCGGACAGGTCGACCCGGCCGGCGCGGTCGCCGGGAGCGGCGCCGGTGCCCGGGTCCTCGTACCAGAAGTGGGTGCTTCCGCCGGGGAGCTTCTCGGCCAGGGCGCGGTGGTCGGCGGCGTGGGCGTGGTGTTCCGGTGTGCGGTCGCCGTGGACGACGGTCACGGGCGCGGCGTAGCCGTCGCCGGCGAGCCGGTGCAGCATGGCGAGCATCGGGGTGCAGCCGATACCGGCCGAGGCGAGCAGCAGGGGTCCGCCGTCGTCGGCGAGGACGATGTCGCCGTAGGGGGCCGACAGCTCGACGCGGGCGCCCTCGCCCACGTGGTCGTGGAGGTGGGCCGAGACCTCTCCGTCCGGGTCGCCGGCGAGGCCGCGCTCGCGCTTGACGGTGATCTGCCGGGTGGTGTCGCCGGGGGCGCCGGAGAGGCTGTACTGCCGGATCTGCCGGGCGCCGTCGGGGAGTTCGACGCGCACCGAGACGTACTGGCCGGGGCCGAAGTCGGGCAGCGGCAGGCCGTCCGCGGGGCGGAGCCGGAAGGAGACGACGTCCTCGGTCTCCCGCACCTTCCCGGCGACCTCCCAGGGGCGCCAGGCGTCCCCGGCCAGGACGCCGCGCTCGGCGTACAGCCGCTGCTCGATGGCGATGAGGGCGTTCGCCATCAGCCAGTAGACCTCGTCCCAGGCGGCGGCGACCTCCTCGGTGACGGCGTCGCCCAGCACTTCGGCGATGGCGGCGAAGAGGTGCTTCTGCACGATGTGGTACTGGCCGGGGCTGATGCCGAGGGAGCCGTGTTTGTGGGCGATGCGGGAGAGCATCGCGTCGGGCCGCTGACCGGGGTGTTCGACCAGGACGGTGGCGAAGTGGGCGATCGCTCCGGCGAGGGCCTCGCGCTGGGTGCCGGCCGCCTGGTTGCCGCGGTTGAACAGGTCTCGCAGCAGCTCGGGGTGGGCGTCGAAGAGCCGGTCGTAGAAGAGCGCGGTGATCTCGGAGATCGCGCCGCCGACGGCGGGCAGGGTGGCGCGGACGGTCGCTGCGGACTTCTCGCTGAGCATGGACGTGCTCCCTAATTTGGTATCTGGAATTCGCATTAAAGGACGTGCGGAGGCCGCCCTCGACAGGCGGTCGGTGCGGGGTGGCCGGATCAGTCCCGCGGGCCGGGCGGGCCGGAGCCGACCAGCCCCACCAGGACGGGCCCGGTGGGTGCGGCGGTCAGGTCGGCGACCGTCAGCGGGTCCAGGGAGGCGTAGAAGGCCTCCTGCGCCCGGCGCAGCGCGCCGCGCAGCCGGCAGGCACCGGCGAGCGGGCAGGGCGTCTCGCCCTCGCAGTCCACGACGTCGCCGACCCCCTCCAGCTCCCGCACCAGCCGGCCGACCGAGGCCGTCCGTCCGGCGGGGGTGAGTTCGAGGCCGCCGCCGCGGCCGCGGCGGGTCTCGACGACTCCCAGGTGCTGCAGCCGGGCCACGACCTTGGCGAGGTGCGAGTACGGGACCCGCATCGCCTCGGCCACGTCCCGGGCGGTGGACGGCTCGTCCTTGACTGCCAGGGCCATCACCGCGCGGAGCGCGAGGTCGGTGGACTTCGTCAGGCGCATGCCCCGAGGCTAGATAATGCGAAGGGCAGATTCAAGTTAAGAGGGGGTGTGTGCGGCCCACGTCACACGTACTCCGTGGCGGCGTCCAGGAGCCAGTCCGTGAGGTAGCCGGCGAAGGAGGAGTGGACCAGCACCCAGAAGCCCGCCCTCGTCTCCTCCCTGGCCACCAGCACCACCTGGGCGCGGGCCAGGGCGGTCCGCGCGCAGGCGCCGGGGCCGAACACCTCCGGGTGCAGGTCGAGCGAGCAGCCGTGCGCCAGCAGGTCGCGGGCGCGGGGTCCGGAGACCAGCAGGGTGGTGCGCTGGGCGGAGACGTCGGTGACCGAGACGTGCGCCTCGCCCGCGGCCTTGCGCAGACGGGCCTCCAGGTCCTCCTGGGCGCCGGGCGGCCCCACCACGAGCCACTGGTCGGGACCGAGCCACAGGACGGCCAGGTCACCGGTGCGGACGGAGGTGCACGGCTCCAGGGGAAGCGGCGCGCCCAGGGCGAGCCCGGCGGCCTCGGCGGCCGGGCCGCCCGGGTCCAGGCGCAGGTCGATCTGCGCGAGGAAGGGCAGTTCGGCCAGGCGCAGTGCGCCTCCCGAGGCCCGGGTCACGGCGGTGAGGCGGCCGGCCGCGGCCGACAGCGGACTGAGGCGGGTGTCGGTGTCAGCCATCGCGGCGGGCCCCCTCGGGGTCGTAGAGGACGGGGGAGGCGACGGTCACGGGCACCAGGCGTCCGCCGACGGGCGCGTAGAGCCTCTCCCCCACCCGCTCGCGGCCCCCCTTGACCAGGGCGAGCGCGAAGGTGCGGCCGAGGGCGGCGCTGCGGTAGCTGGAGCTGACGTGGCCGAGCGCCGTGACGGGGGGCCGGGGCGGCAGCGGGCCCGCGACGAGGTGGGTGCCCTCGGGAAGCAGCAGCCCCGGGTCCTCGGGCAGCAGCCCGACCAGGTGCTTGCGATCGGGGCGGGCGGTGTCGGCGCGGGTGTGCGACCGCTTGCCGACGAAGTCGCGCTTCTTCTTCGACACGACCCAGCCCATGCCGAGGTCCTGCGGCGTGACCGTGCCGTCGGTGTCCTGGCCGACGATCGGATAGCCCTTCTCGGCGCGCAGCACGTGCATGGTCTCGGTGCCGTACGGGGTGGCGCCGGCGGCCCGCACCGCCTCCCAGAGGGCGGTCGCCCGCCAGGGCAGGACGTTGATCTCGTAGGCCAGCTCCCCGGAGAAGCTGATCCGGCACACCCGGGCCGGCACCCCCGCCACCGTCGCGTCGCGCCAGGCCATGAAGGGGAACTCGGCCCTGCCCACGGCGAGTCCGGGGGCGAGCGCGCCCAGCACCTCGCGGGAGCGCGGGCCCACGAGGGCGACGGTGGCCCACTGCTCGGTCACCGAGGTGCAGTGGACGCGCAGTTGCGGCCACTCGGTCTGCAGCCACTCCTCCATCCAGTCCAGGACGGCCGCGGCGTTGCCCGTGGTCGTCGTGGCCAGGAAGCGGTCCTCCGCGAGGCGGATCACGGTGCCGTCGTCGAAGACCATGCCGTCCTGGCGGCACATGACGCCGTAGCGGATCATGCCCGGGCACAGGGTGGACATCACATTGGTGTAGAGCCGGTCGAGGAACTCCGCGGCGTCCGGGCCCTGCACGTCGATCTTCCCGAGGGTCGAGGCGTCCATGAAGGCGACGTCCTCACGGGCGGCCCGGCACTCGCGCAGGACGGCGGCCGCCATGTCCTCGCCCGCGCGCGGGTAGTGACGGGGGCGCTTCCACTGGCCCACGTCCTCGAAGACCGCGCCGTCGGCGACGTGGAGGCCGTGCAGCGCCGTCACCCGGACCGGGTCGTGGAGCGCGCCCCGGTCGCGGCCCGCGAGCGCGGCAAAGGACACGGGCGCGTACGGGGGGCGGTACGTCGTGGTGCCGAGCGCGGACACCTCCACGCCGAGCAGCCCCGCGACGACGCCCGAGGCCAGGACGCCCGAGGTCTTGCCCTGGTCGTTCGCCGTGCCGGCGGTGGTGTAGCGCTTGGTGTGCTCGACCGAGCGCATCCCGGCCGCCGTGGCGCGCCGCAGGTCGGCCACGGTGACATCCCGCTGCAGGTCCACGAAGCGCGGGCCGGGGGCGGTCACGGGGACGTCGAAGAGGGTGAGCGGCGGGCGGCCGGGTCCCGGTTCCGGTGGCGGGAGGAGGGGCCGGACCGGCGTGAAGCCCTCGGCGGCGAGCGCCCGTGCGGCGGCGGCCACGCCCTCCGCGGGGGTGGCGGCGAACTCCACGGCCTGGTGTGTCGATCCGGGCACCGGGACGAAGGCGCCGCGGGCCTCGTCGTAGCGCACGGCGCCGCCCGCCTGGCCGAAGAGGTGGCCGACGGGGTTCCAGCCGCCCGAGACCAGCAGCAGGTCGGCCTCGATCCGCCGGTCGCCGAGCAGCACGGCCGTCAGCCGGTCCGTCCCCTCGGTGCCGGTGACGTACACGCCGTCGCGGGCGTCGGCGACCGCCGCGATCTCCACGCCGGCGGCCGCCAGGTCGCGGATGACGGCGCCGGTGCTGTCGTTGGTGGTGAACACCACGGCCCTGCGGCCGGGGACGACGCCGTACCGGCGCACGTAGGCGCGGGCCGCGCCGGCCAGCATGACGCCGGGGCGGTCGTTGTCGGGAAAGGCCAGGGAACGCTCGTGCGCGCCGGTGGCCAGCACGACCCGGCGGGCGCGGACGCGGTGGACGCGTTCGCGGGAGACATGGGCGGGGGCGGCGGCGCCGAGGTGGTGGGTGCGGCGCTCCAGGGCGAGGACGTGGTTGTCGTCGTAGTGGCCGAAAACCGTCGTACGGCGCACGACGCGGATCCCGTTCTCCGCGGCGAGGAGGGCCTCGGTCGCGGCGACCCAGTCCAGGTGCCGTCCGCTGCCGAGGAGGCTGCCGCCCGGTTCGGGCTGCTCGTCGGCGAGGATCACCCGTGCGCCGCTGCCGGCGGCCGTGGCGGCGGCCGCCAGCCCGGTGGGGCCCGCGCCGACGACGAGCAGGTCGCAGTGGGCGTGGACGGCGTCGTAGCGGGCCGGGTCGGGACCGGTGGCGAGCCTGCCCTGACCGGGAAGGCCGGTGGCGACGAGTCCGTCGTAGAGCTCCACGGTCGTCGCGGGCATCATCGGTTCCGGGAAGGGGGCCTCGATCTGCACCACGGCGTTGGGCTCCTCGACGCCGGCCGAGAAGACGCCGCGCGGGCGCCCCAGCCTGATGCCGGTACCGGTGGCGATGACGCCGTTGGCGAGCAGCGCGGAGGCGAGGGTGTCACCGCGGTAGCCGGTGTACGCCGTGCCGTCGAAGGTGAACGTCACAGGCGTGGCGCGGTCGATGCGCCCGCCCTCGGCGAGCCGGAAGGGCTGTGCCGGGTCGCGCGCGGGACGAAGGGCGGGGACCGGGGCGGGGGGCCCGGACGGGCCGGGGCGGGGCGCCTCGCCGGCGGGGACGGGCGCGGGGATGGACACGCGGGCGGGCGCGGGGCTGGACGCGGGGGCCGAGGCGCCGGTGACGAAGCGGTTCGTCGCGGTGTCGCGCACCGCGTCGAACCAGCGGCGGCAGCCCGCGGCGTGCATCCAGCGCTCGGCGAAGGGGCCCTTGGGGTTGTCGCGGAAGAAGAGGTGGCGGGCCCACTCCTCGTCCGTCAGGGCGGCCGGGTCCCGCGGGTAGGCGAGGTGCGCCTGACCGCCGTAGTGGAACTCGGCCTCGTCGCGGGGCCCGCACCAGGGGCAGGGGATGAGCAGCATCGATCGGGCTCCTCAGTGGGCGACCGCGGCCGCGCCGTGCTCGTCGACGAGCGCGCCGGTGGTGAATCGTTCGAGCGAGAAGGGCGCGGCCAGGGCGTGCGGGGTGTCGTGGGCGATGGTGTGCGCGTAGACCTGGCCCACACCGGGCGTGGCCTTGAAACCGCCCGTACCCCAGCCGCAGTTGAGGTAGAGGCCGCCCACCGGGGTGAGTCCGACGATCGGTGACGCGTCCGGGCTGACGTCGACGATGCCGCCCCAGGTGCGCAGCAGGTGGGCGCGGGCGAAGACCGGGAAGAGTTCCAGCGCGGCGGCCATCTGCCGCTCGATGACGTGGAACGCGCCGCGCTGGGTGTAGGAGTTGTAGGCGTCGATCCCCGCGCCCATGACGAGTTCGCCCTTGTGGGCCTGGCTGACGTACACGTGCACCGCGTTGGACATGACGACCGTGGGGTGCACGGGCTCCAGCAGCTCGCTCACCAGCGCCTGCAGCGGGTGGCTCTGCAGGGGCAGGTCGAATCCGGCCATGCGCGCCAGCACCGAGGAGTGGCCGGCGGCGCAGAGTGCCACCTTGCCCGCGGCGATGGGCCCGAGGTTCGTACGTACGCCGGTGACCCGGCCGTCGCTGACGTCGATGCCGGTCACCTCGCAGTTCTGGACGAGGTCGATCCCGGCGGCGTCGGCCGAGCGGGCCAGGCCCCAGGCGACGTGGTCGTGCTTGGCGATGCCGGCGCGCGGCTGGTGGGTCGCGCCGAGCACCGGGTACCGCACGTCCGGGGAGGTGTTGACGATCGGGCAGACCTCCTTGACCTGCGCGGGGTCGAGCCATTCGGCGTCGACCCCGTTGAGCCGGTTGGCCTCCACCCGGCGGACGCCCTCCCGCACGTCCTGGAGGCTGTGGGCGAGGTTGAGGACTCCGCGCTGGGAGAAGAGGATCGGGTAGTCAAGCTCCTCCTCCAGCCCCTCCCACAGCTTCAGGGCGTGCTCGTAGATGCCGGCGCTCTCGTCCCAGAGGTAGTTGGAGCGGATGATCGTGGTGTTGCGGGCCATGTTGCCTCCCGCGAGCCAGCCCTTCTCCAGCACGGCCACGTCGGTGATGCCGTGGTCGCGCGCCAGGTAGTGCGCGGTGGCCAGGCCGTGCCCGCCGGCGCCGACGACCACGACGTCGTAGCTGCGCCTGGGCTCGGGCGTGCGCCAGAGGAAGTCCGGGTGCTCGGGGAGCTCGGCCCCCGGGGTGCGGGGGGTCATCGGGCGACGTCTCCGTCCAGCGGCAGGTGCGGGTCGAGCGGGTGCGCGGCGGCCAGGGCCTCGGTGCGGGCGTGCAGCGCCGGCAGGTCGGGCCCGGGGCGCAGGGCGAGCGCGACGGCGTCGGCGACCTCGGCGAAGTCCTCCTCGGCGAAACCGCGGGTGGCCGGCGCGGGCGGGCCGATCCGCGGTCCCGAGATGACCATCGGCGGACGCGGGTCGAAGGGGACGGCGGTGTTGGCCTGGGCGCCCGAATGCGGCTGGACGTTGGCGTGCGCGGCGCCGAAGAGGGCCTTGACCCGGTCGACGGCGAGCCGTTCGGTGACGTCGACGTGCTCGCCGCCGTCGTAGTAGCGGCGGCCGGGGTGGCCCTCGGCGTACTTGTCGGTCGGCATGGAGCCCTGGGCCTCCATGACGGCGGCGGGCGCGAGGTTCTCCGAGGCGATCATCTCCAGGGTGGACCGCTGACGGGCCGATTCGGCGCGCAGCGCGGCGTGCACCTCGGGGTCGAGCGCGGACAGGGGGGCGGTGAGCGGGTTCATGCGCGGGGATTCCTCTCAGCGGCGCCGTCGGAGGTCTCGCGTGGTGCCGTCCGCGCGGTGTCAGCCGCGGAGGCGGGACATGGCCGGGTCGAACAGCGGCTCCGCGGCGACGCGCGCCGCCACGCGCCGGTCGAAGTACCCGATGTCGAGGGCGCGCCCGGGCTCGGAGAGCTCCGCCGGCAGCCACGCGTAGGCGATGCCCTTGCCGATCGTGTAGCCGTAGGCGGCGCTGGTCACATAGCCGACCGGCCGGTCGCCGTCGTACACCGGCTCCTTGCCCATCACCACGTCGCCCGGGTCGTCGACGGTCAGGCAGGTGAGCCTGCGCCGCACCTGCTCGCGGCGCCGGGCGAGCGCGGTCTTGCCGGTGAAGTCGTCCTTGTCCTCCTTGACGGCGAAGGCGAGGCCGGCCTCGTACGGGTCGTGCTCGAAGGTCATGTCGGTGCCGAAGGAGCGGTATCCCTTCTCCAGGCGCAGGCTGTTGAAGGCCCCGCGCCCGGCGGGGACGCCGCCCAGCGGCCGGGCGGCGGCCAGCAGGGTGTCCCAGAGCTTCAGGCCGAGGTCCGCCGTGGTGTAGAGCTCCCAGCCGAGCTCGCCGACGTAGGACAGCCGCATCGCTGTCACGGGCACGGCCCCGACGTGCGCCCGCTTGGCGCGGAAGTACTTCAGGCCCTGGTCGGAGAAGTCGGTGTCGGCGAGCGGCTGCAGGACCTCGCGGGCGAGCGGCCCCCACAGGCCGATGCAGCAGGTGCCCGCGGTGATGTCGCGGACCGCGACGGTGCCGTCGGCGGGCAGGCGCCGGGTGAGCAGGTCCAGGTCGAGGTTGCCGTTGACGCCGACCTGGAAGAGATCGCGGCCGAGGCGGGCCACCGTGATGTCGCTGCGGATGCCGCCGCCGTGGTCCAGGAGCAGGGTGTACGTCACCGAGCCCACCGACTTGTCGACATTGCCGGTGGTGAGCCGCTGCAGGAAGGCGGCCGCGCCGCGTCCGGCGACCTCCAGGCGCTTGAGCGCGGTCATGTCGTACAGGGCGACGGTCTCCCGGGTCGCCTGCGCCTCGGCGCCGACGACCGGCGACCAGTAGCGGGCCGCCCAGTCGTTCGGCGCGGGGATCGAACGCCCCTCCAGCAGCGGGGTGTTGGACTCGTACCACTGCGGCCGCTCCCAGCCGTTCGCCTCCAGGAAGAACGCCCCGAGCTCCTCCTGGCGGGGGTGGAAGGCACTGGTGCGGATCGGGCGCGGGGCCCCGGCGGGCTGGAGCGGGTGGATGATGTCGTAGACCTCGGCGAAGTTGCGGCAGCCGCGGGCGAGCACGTAGTCGGGCGCGAGCTGGTGCGGTTCAAAGCGGTTGACGTCGCACTCGTGGAGGTCGAAGGACGAGCAGTGGCCGTCCACCAGCCACTCGGCCATCGCCCGGCCGACGCCGGCCGAGTGGGTGACCCAGACGGCCTCGGCTACCCAGAACCCCTTCACCCGCGAGGACTCCCCGAGCAGCGGCATGCCGTCGGTGGTGAAGGAGAACAGGCCGTTGATGCCCTCCTCGACCTTGGCGTCGCGGGTGGCGGGCAGCAGGGACCGGGTCTCGGTCCAGGCGTCGGCGAAGTCGCCCTCGGTGAACGCCAGGACGGACGGCATCCCGTCGGTCTCGTCGAACGCGGCGATGTCGTCGGCGGCGACGGGCATGGGGCGGTGGCCGTAGGAACCGATGCCGATCCGGTCGTGGTGGTCGCGGTAGTAGAGGTCGGCGTCCTGGTGGCGCAGGATCGGGCGGACGGCCTCGGCGGTCTGGCCCGCGAGGGCGGGGACGGGGCCGGTCCAGGCGAGCTGGTGGGCGAGCGGGGTGAGGGGCAGTTCCATGCCGGCCATCCGGGCGACCCGGGGGCCCCAGATCCCGGCGCAGCAGACGACGACGTCGGCCGCGAGCTCGCCGCCGCGGTCGGTGACGACCCCGGTGACACGGCCGTCGTCCTGGGTGACGGCGAGGACTTCGTGGCGTTCGAGGAAGCGGACGCCGCGCTCGGCGGCGCGCCGGGTCTGCGCCTCGACGGCGAGAACCGCCTTGGCGAGGCCGTCGGTGGGGACGAAGAGTCCGCCGAGGACGCGCGCGCGGTCCAGCAGGGGGTGGAGCGCGACGCACTCCTCGGGTCCGACGACCCGGGCCTCGACACCCCACGACGTCACCCAGCCGTGCCGGCGGTGCAGTTCGGCCAGGCGCTCGGGGGTGGTGGCCACCTCCAGGCCGCCGACCTGGAGGAAGCAGGACTGTCCGCCGACGTCGAGGGAGCTGAGCTTCTCGACGGTGTAGCGGGCGAGTTCGGTCATGGTCTTGGAGGGGTTGGTCTGGAAGACCAGGCCCGGCGCGTGGGACGAGGAGCCTCCGGTGGCGGGGAGCGGCCCCTGGTCGACGACCGTGACGTCGGTCCAGCCGGCGGCGGACAGTTCGTCGGCCAGCGCCGCCCCCACGACGCCCGCCCCGATGATGACCACGCGGGGTCCCGTCATCGCCAAACCTCCCAGTTGCTGTCAGCGCAACATGATTCAGGTTGCGCAACTCAATGTGCCGGGCGCCGGAGAGGGTGTCAAGAGGCCCGCCGGAGGCGGGAGAAGGGCCTCCGAGGACCGCAGCGAAGGCCCGGAACGGGCGGGCGGCGGGCGGGGAACGACGGTGCCCGGCGGGCTGTCGGAACAGCCCGCCGGGCACGGGGACGGGGTGGAGCGGGGCGCCCTGGGGGCGGGGTGGCAGGAGCCGGGCGGCAGGGGCGGGGGGACTACTCGACCCAGGCGTCGACCTTGCCGGGGTTCGCCTTCACCCATTTCTCGGCGGCGGCCTCCGGCGTCATCTTGTCCACGGCGATGTACTTGGCGACGAGGTTCTGGTCGTCGTTCGTCCAGTTGAAGTTCTTCACCAGGTCGTAGGCCGGACTGCCGGAGTCGGCGAACTTCTTGCTGACGATCTTGTCCAGATCGTAGACGGGGTAGTCGCAGGCGACCTTCTCCGCGTCCGCGTCGCAGCCCGCCTTGTACGGCGGCAGTTCGACCTTGGCGAGGGGCACCTCCGACAGGAACCACTGCGGCTCGTAGAAGTAGCCGAGCAGCCACTGCTTCTTGGCCTCGGCCTGGCGGAAGGCCTGGATCAGCGCCGTCTCGCTGCCCGCGTACACGACCTTGAAGTCCAGTTCGAGGTTCTTCACCAGGGCGGCGTCGTTGGTGACGTACGACGGGTCGCCGTCCAGGAGCTGTCCCTTGCCGCCGGACTCCGAGGTGCGGAACTTGTCGGCGTACTTGTCGAGGTTCTCCCACTTCGTGATGTCCGGGTACTTCTTCGCCAGCCACGGCGGCACGTACCAGCCGATCACGCCCTTGTTGCCGGTCGAACCGGCCTCGACCGCGGTCTTCTGCTCCTCGATGTACTTCTTCTTCAGGTCGTCGTGGCCCCAGTTCTCCACGATGGCGTCGACCTCGCCGGTGCCGAAGCCCTGCCAGGCGATCTCCTCCTTGAGGTCCTTCTTCTTGACCGTGCAGCCCAGCTTCTCCTCGGCGACGTACGCCACGACCGCCGCGTCCGCCTCGTAGCCGACCCACGGGTTGACGGCCAGGTTGAACGTGCCGCACTTGCCGGAGGAGCCGCCGGATCCGCCGGAACCGGCGGAACCGGCGTCCGAGTCGCCGACCTTGGCGCCGCCGCAGCCGGTCAGGACGAGCCCGAGCACCACCGCTCCGGCCGCCCCGGCACGCCATCGCACGGTCCGGCCGGCCGCCGTCGGGTGTGTTGCCATGTGTCTTCCGCCTCCTGCTCTAGCGCCTGCCGGGCACCCTGGTGGTGCGCCCGGCCGCGGCCTGGGTGATCCGGTCGAACATCACGCCGAGCAAGACGATGGCGAGTCCCGCCGCCAGCCCCTTGCCGTACAGCTCGCCCTGCGAGAAGCCGGCCACGACGTCGTATCCGAGGGCGCCCGCGCCGACCAGGCCGCCCACCACGACCATCGACAGCACGTAGATCAGGCCCTGGTTGGTCGCGAGCACCAGGGCGCCGCGCGACATCGGCAGCTGGACCTTGGTGACGAGCTGCCAGGTGCCGGACCCGGCCGCCGTCGCCGCCTCCACGGTCGTGGCCGGCACTCCCCGTACGCCGTCGGCGACGATCTTCATCGTCACGGGCGCGGCATAGACGACGGCCGCGACGATCGCGGTGAAGCGGCTCGCGCCGAACAGCGCGAGGAACGGTACGAGGTACACGAAGGGCGGCATGACCTGCGCCGCGTCCAGGCCGGGCCGGACGATCCGGTCGGCGAGCGCGCTGCGGCCCATCCACACGCCCACCGTGACCCCGAGCAGCATCACGAGCAGGGTCGCCACGGCGGTCGAGGCGAGCGTGGTCATCGCGTCCTGCCACAGTCCGGTGCCCACCAGCAGCCCCACGCACACCGCCGCGGTGGCGCCGGCGCCGATACCGCCGAGGACCGCGCCCAGGGCCATCAGCACGAGGCCGGTCAGCCACCACGGGGAGTCGGTGAGCAGGGTCTGGAAGGGGTTGAGCAGGGTGGTGGTGAGTACGTCGCGGACGCCGTTCGTGAGGCCGGACAGGTGGTCCTGGGCCCAGGTGGTGACGGTGTCGGCGGCGCTCGCCAGGGAGCGTCCCGCTCCGCCCTCGCCGGGGAACTCCGCGGCCCAGACGTAGGTGTGGGACAGCCAGACCGCGACCGCCGCGGCGACCGCGCCCGCGCCGAGCAGCGGTCCGCGCCACCGCCGCCGGCCGCCGGGGTGCCGCGTCCGCTCGGACCTGACGGCGGCCGCGGTGGTGACCCGGTCCAGGACGATGGCCATGACGACGATGGCGAGGCCGGCGTTGAAGGCGGTGCCCACGTCGAGCGACTGAAGTGCCTGGACGACGGACTTGCCGAGCCCGGGGGCGTCGATGAGGGCCGCGATGGTCACCATGGACAGTGCCGCCATGATGGTCTGGTTGACGCCCATCACCACGGTGCGCCGGGACATCGGCAGCAGCACCTTGGTGAGGGTCTGCGCCCGCGTCGAACCCAGCGACTCCGCCGCCTCCACGGTGGTCGCCGGGACCGAGCGGATCGCGTGCGCGGTGATGCGGACGGCCGGCGGCGCCGCGTAGACCAGCGTGGCGATGGTGGCGGAGGCGGGCCCGATGAGGAAGAAGAGGGTGAGCGGGGCCAGGTAGACGAAGGTCGGCATCGTCTGCATGAAGTCGAGCACGGGTGTCACGACGCGGTTGACCCGCGACGACATCCCGGCCCACACCCCCAGCGGGATGCCGACCAGAAGCGCCACCAGCACCGCCGACAGGGTCAGCGCCAGGGTGTCCATGCTCTCCTGCCACAGGCCCTGCAGCCCGAAGAAGGTGAAGCCCGCCACGGCCAGCAGCGCCACCCGCCAGTTGCCCAGCGCCCAGGAGACGTAGCCGGCGACGGCGACGACGCCGAGCCAGCCGATCTGCGGCACCGGGCGGCCGTCCGGCGGCTGCGAGACCAGCGTCTGGACGAAGGTCACCAGGGTGTCGATGACCAGCCGGATCTCGTTGAAGAAGTAGAGGAACAGCGGGTTGCTGTTGCGGTCCGCGCCGATGGTGTCGTTGACGTCGTTGAACCAGCGGTGCAGCGAGGTCAGGTCGGCGGCCGCGAGGGCGAGCGTCTGCCGGCCGCGCAGCAGCGCGAAAAGCACCAGCCACAGCACGACGATGCCCGCCACCACGGCCCGGCGGCGCAGCCGCAGCGGTACGGGCCGTTCCCGCGTCCCGGAGGCGGCGACCGCCATCACGCGCCGCCTTCCCCGCCCGCGACGACGGCGAGGATCTCCTCGTCGCCGACGACGCCGAGCAGCCGGCCCTCCTCGACGACCCTGACCGGCTTCTCGGCGGCGAGCACGGCCCGCGTCGCCTCGCGCACGACGACGCCGGGGCCGAGTTCGGGGCCGTCGAGGGCGTCGTCGGGCCGGGGGTCGCGCATGATCCAGCGGAGCGTCAGCACATCGGCCCGCGGCACGTCCTTGACGAACTCGCGCACGTAGTCGTCGGCGGGGGCGCCGACCAGTTCGTCGCCCGTGCCGCACTGCACCGTCCTGCCGTCGCGCATGATCAGGATGCGGTCGCCGAGCTTGAGGGCCTCGGACAGCTCGTGGGTGATGAAGACCATCGTCTTGCCGACCTCGCGGTGGAGGCGGATGACCTCGTTCTGCATGTCACGGCGGATCAGCGGGTCGAGCGCGGAGAACGGCTCGTCGAAGAAGAGGATGCCGGGGTCGCCGGCCAGTGCCCGGGCGAGGCCGACGCGCTGCTGCATGCCGCCGGAGAGCTGGTCGGGGTAAGAGTTCTCGTAGCCCGCCAGGCCCACCAGTTCGACGACCTCCATGGCCCGTTTGACGCGCTCGGCCCGGCCCGCGCCGCGGATCTCCAGGCCGTACGCGACGTTGTCGACGACCCGGCGGTGCGGCAGCAGGCCGAAGTGCTGGAAGACCATGGAGAACCTGTTGCGGCGCAGTTCGCGCAGCCGTTTTGCGTCGGCGGCGCGGATGTCCTCGCCCTCCAGGACGACCTCGCCCGCGGTGGGTTCGACGAGCCGGGTCAGACAGCGCACCAGGGTCGACTTGCCGGAGCCGGACAGTCCCATCACGACGAAGACCTCGCCGGGCGCGACGTCGAAGCGGACGTCGCGCACGGCCGCGGTGCAGCCGGTGCGTTCCATCAACTCCCGGCGGCCGAGCCCGCGAAGCTCCAGCGACTGCGGCACCTTGTCGGCCTTCGGCCCGAACACCTTCCACAGCCCGCGCACGGAGATGACCGCGTCCCGGTCCCGGCCCTGGTCCTCGTCGTGCGACGCGCCGCGCCGCTGCGGCACATCGGTCGGTGCTGGGGTCACGGTGGGCCTCTCTTCGGCGTTCAGCCGCGGAACCAGTGCTGCGGCGTGGGTCGGATGTTCTGCCAGATGTGCTTGGGCTCGCGGTACTCGTCCAGGCCGGTCGGTCCCAGTTCCCGGCCCACGCCCGAGTGCCCGAAGCCACCCCATTCCGCCTGCGGCACATAGGGGTGGTAGTCGTTGATCCACACGGTGCCGTGGCGCAGCCGGCGGGCGACCCGCTGCGCGCGGCCGGCGTCCCGCGTCCACACCGCGCCGGCGAGGCCGTACTCTGTGTCGTTGGCGATGCGGACGGCGTCGTCCTCGTCGGTGAACCGCTCGACCGTCAGCACGGGCCCGAAGGACTCCTCGTGGACGACGCGCATGCCCTGATCGCAGTCGTCGAGCACGGTCGGCGGGTAGTAGAAGCCCCCCTGGAGGGCTGGGTCCGCGGGGCGGGCGCCGCCGCAGCGCAGCACGGCGCCCTCGGCGATCCCGGCGGCGACGTACGCCTCGACCTTGTCGCGGTGCGCGGCGGAGATCAGCGGGCCGGTCTCGGCCGCAGGGTCGAAGGGGCCGCCGAGGCGGATGCCCGAGGCGCGCCGTACGACCTCGTCGACGAAGGCGTCGTGCACGGTGTCCTGCACGATCAGCCGCGCCCCGGCGGAGCAGACCTGCCCGGAGTGCAGGAAGACGGCCGTGAGCGCGAAATCCACGGCCGTCTCGAAGTCGGCGTCGGCGAAGACCACGTTGGGGTTCTTCCCGCCGAGTTCGAGGGCGACCCTCTTCACCGTCGCGGCGGCCGCGGCCATCACGCGTCTGCCGGTCCCCAGGCCGCCGGTGAAGGAGACCATGTCGACGCCAGGGTGCTCGGCCAGCGGCGCGCCGGCCTCGGGCCCCGCGCCGAGGACGAGGTTTCCGGCGCCCGGCGGGAGTCCGGCCTCCTCCAGGGCCCGCATCAGCAGCACGGAGGTGGAAGGGGTCAGCTCGCTGGGCTTGAGCACGAAGGTGTTGCCCGCGACGAGTGCCGGGGCGACCTTCCAGGAGGCCTGCAGCAGCGGGTAGTTCCAGGGGGTGATCAGGGCGCAGACGCCGACCGGCTCGTACTCGACGCGGCTGACGGCGTCGTCGCGGCCGGTGTCGACGACCCGTCCGGCGGAGGTGCCCGCGATGCCGCCGTAGTGGCGCAGGCAGGCGACGACGTCGGCGACGTCGTACTCGCTCTCTACGAGCCGTTTGCCGGTGTCGAGGGATTCGGCGCGGGCGAAGTCCTTGGCGTCCCGTTCGATGATGCCGGCGGCGCGGAGCAGGAGGGCGCCGCGTTCGCGCTCCGGGGTGCGCGGCCAGGGCCCGTGGTCGAAGGCGGCGCGGGCGGCGGCGACCGCGTCCTGGGCGTCGGCACGCGTCGCCTCGGAGACCGTCGCGACGTGGGCTCCGTCGGCGGGGCAGCGGATCTCCCGGCGGCCTCCGGCCGCCGCTTCACGCCACTCTCCGTCCAGGTACAGGTCTGCCACGCGCGGAGTCCTCGCTTCGTTGCACATAGCGCATCGAATTGCTTGTGGTGGAACACCCTGTCCGACCGGCCACCGGCCGTCAAGGGGTCGCACGGTGTGTACGGCACATCGTGACCGAGTGAACGGAACCGCGCCCGGGGTCAGTTGGGGGCGGCGTCGCGATGCCGGTAGTACTGCGCCTTCGAGGGCGGCAGGGGCTCACGGCCGAGGATCAGGTCGGCCGCCCTCTCGGCGATCATCATCACGGGCGCGTAGATGTTGCCGTTGGTCACATACGGCATCACGGACGCGTCGACCACCCGGAGCCCCTCCACTCCGTGCACCCGCAGGCTCGACGGGTCGACCACGGCCATCTCGTCGGTGCCCATCCGGCAGGTGCAGGACGGGTGGAGGGCGGTCTCGCCCTCCTTGGCGACCCACGCCAGGATCTCCTCGTCGGTCTCGACACCGGGGCCGGGCGAGACCTCGCCGCCGTTGAAGGGGGCGAGGGCGGGCCGGCCGAGGATGTCGCGGGCGACGCGTACCGCCTCGACCCACTCGCGGCGGTCCTGCTCGGTGGAGAGGTAGTTGAAGCGCAGGGCGGGCTTCTCGCGCGGGTCGGTGCTCCGGATCTTCACCGTGCCGCGGGCGTCGGAGTACATCGGCCCCACGTGCACCTGGTAGCCGTGGCCGCCGGCCGGGGCGGAGCCGTCGTAGCGCACCGCGATGGGCAGGAAGTGGAACATCAGGTTGGGGTACTCCACGTCCTCGTTGCTGCGCGCGAAGCCCCCGGCCTCGAAGTGGTTGGTGGCGGCGGGGCCCTTGCGGAAGAGCCACTGCAGGCCGATGAACGGGTAGCGCCACTTGGCCAGGTACGGCTGCATGGAGACCGGCAGCGTGCAGGCGTACTGGACGTACACCTCCAGGTGGTCCTGGAGGTTCTCGCCGACGCCGGGCAGGTCGTGGACGACGTCGACGCCGAGTCCGGACAGCTCCCGCGCGTCGCCGACGCCCGACAGCTGCAGCAGCTGGGGCGAGTTGATCGCGCCGCCGCAGAGCACGACCTCGCGGGCGCGTACCTGCTCGCGGGCGCCCCTGCGGCGTTCGTACTCCACGCCGACGGCCCGCTTGCCCTCGAACAGGACCTGGGTGACCAGGGCCCGGGTCCGCACCGTCAGGTTGGGGCGGCCGCGCACGGGGTCCAGGTAGGCCCGGGCGGCGGAGAGCCGGCGGCCGCGGTGGACGTTGCGGTCGAAGGGCGCGAAGCCCTCCTGGCGGTAGCCGTTGACGTCGTCGGTGAGCGGGTGGCCCGCCTCCTGGACGGCCTTCAGGAAGGCGGGGAAGAGCGGGCTGGAAGCGGGCCCGCGCTCCAGGACGAGCGGGCCGTCGTGGCCGCGGAACTCGTCGTCGGCGTCGGCGGCGAGGCAGTTCTCCATGCGCTGGAAGTACGGCAGGCAGTGGGCGTAGTCCCAGTGCTCCATGCCGGGGACCTTCGCCCAGCGCTCGTAGTCCATGGGGTTGCCGCGCTGGAAGATCATGCCGTTGATGCTGCTGGAGCCGCCGAGCACCTTGCCCCGGGCGTGGTAGATCCGCCGTCCGCCCATGTGGGGTTCGGGCTCGGACTCGTAGCCCCAGTCGTAGAAGCGGCTGCCGATGGGGAAGGTGAGCGCGGCGGGCATGTGGATGAAGACGTCCCACGGGTAGTCCGGGCGGCCCGCCTCCAGCACCAGGACACGGTTGTCCGGATCGGCGGACAGCCGGTTCGCGAGGGCGCAGCCGGCGGAGCCCCCGCCGACGATGACGAAGTCGTACTGCACGGGAGCCATGTCAGCCTCGTCTCACTCGTCTCGCTTGTCTCGCTCGCCTCAAACGCGCGGCCGACAGGCCGACTGGCGCAGCATGCTAGTACGGTGCCGCTATGCGCACCAGGTTGCGAACGGCGCAACTTGGCGTGCGGGTCTGCGCATTGACCTCTTCCCCGGACCCCGCGCGGGCAGACCGCCATGCCGTTGTTTACCGCGCGTATAGTTTCGCTGTGAGCAACTTCAGTGCAGATACCGAGACAAGCGGTTCACAGCCGGGCGGTGTCCAGTCCGTGGACCGGGCCATCAGCGTGCTGGAGATCCTGGCGCAGCGCGGCGAGGCCGGCGTGAGCGAGGTCGCCGCCGAGATCGAGGTCCACAAGTCGACGGCGTTCCGGCTGCTCGGCGCGCTGGAGGCACGCGGGCTGGTGGAACAGGCGGGCGAGCGCGGCAAGTACCGTCTCGGCTTCGGCATCGTACGGCTGGCCGGCGCGGTGACCGGCCGGATCGACATCACGCAGCAGAGCCGGCCGGTGTGCGAGCGGCTCGCCGAGGAGATCGGCGAGACCGTCAACATCGCGGTGATGGAGAAGCACTTCGCGATCAACCTCTACCAAGTGCGCGGACCGGCGGCGGTGACCGCGCACAACTGGGTCGGCCAGCTCACCCCGCTGCACGCGACCTCCAGCGGCAAGATCCTGCTCGCCCACCTGCCGGCGGGGCAGCGCGCGGAACTCCTCACGGAAGCGGGCCTGGAGAAACTGACCCCGCACACCCTCACCTCGCGGACGAAGCTGGAGAAGAACCTCGCCGGGGCCCGGGAGCGCGGGTACGCCTGGACGCTGGAGGAGCTGGAGATCGGCCTGCACGCGATGGCCGCCCCCGTCCGTTCGCGCGACGGCGAGGTCGTCGCCGCCGTCAGCGCCTCCGGCCCCTCGTACCGCTTCACCCAGGAGCGCATGCACGAGCTCGCGCCGCTGCTGGTCGCCGGGGCGGCCGAGATCAGCCAGCGCATGGGCTACCTGGGCTGAGCGGTGCCGAGGCGCTCGTGCACCCAGTCGTGGAAGCCGGCGATGTGGTGCTCACTGGGGACCAGGACCCCGCCCTTGGCGTAGATCCGGGAGCCCATGGCGGGCTGGCAGCGCTCGCAGGCCTCGAAGTCCTGGCGGTTGACCCGGTCGAAGAGCTCGACGGAGCGGCTGAGGTCGCGGCCCCCGGCGACGACCTCCTCCAGGTAGAGCCAGTCGCACTCGACGACCGTGCGGTCGGCGGCGACCGGGTACATGCGGTGGAAGATCACGTGGTCCGGCACCAGGTTGACGAAGACCTGGGGCCTGATGGTGATCGCGTAGTAGCGCCGGTCCTGGGCCGCGGAGACCCCCGGTATGCGATCCAGCCCGGGCGAGCCGTCCACCGTGAAGCCCTCGACGTCCGCGCCGAACTCGGCGCCGTGGCCGACGTAGTACTGCGCGGCGTAGCCGTCGGCGAACTCGGGGAGCACCTCGGTCAGTTCGGGGTGGATCGTGGCGCAGTGGTAGCACTCCATGAAGTTCTCGACGATGAGCTTCCAGTTGGCCCGGACGTCGTAGACGATCCGCCGGCCGACCCTCAGGTCCTCGATGCCGTAGCGCTCCAGGGACGCCACGTCCCCGAGCCGGGTGACGACCGCGCCGACCACCTGCTCCTCGAAGGAGGGCGGGTCCTCGGCCAGGCAGACCCAGACGTAGCCGAGCCATTCGCGGACGTGGACGGGGACGAGCCCGTACTCGGTGCGGCCCACGTCGGGCATCTTGGTGAGGTTGGGCGCCGCGACGAGCCTGCCGTCCAGGTCGTACGTCCAGGCGTGGTACGGGCATTGGAACGCCCGCCTGACCTCGCCGCCCTCCTCGGTGAGCAGCCGGGCGCCGCGGTGCCGGCACACGTTGTGGAAGGCGCGCACCGCGTGGTCCCTGGACCGGGTGACCAGGATGCTCTCGCGTCCGACGTCCACGGTCCTGAAGGCGCCCGGCCGGCCGAGTTCGGAGGAGCGCGCCGCACAGAACCACATCGCCTCGAAGATGCGCTCCTGCTCCTGGGCGAAGATCCCGGGGTCCGTGTAGTAGGAGCCGGGGAGGGTGGCGATCAGGCTGTCCGGCAGACCGGTCGGGGTCACGGGCACTCCTTGCAGGACGTTGTGTAATGAGCAACGGAGTGTGCATTGCGCAACTGCAGCATGTGGCGCCGGTCGGGCGCTGTCAAGACGTGACGGCGGCCAGCCGCTTGCGCCAACGGGTGAACGACCGGGGCCGGTTCATCCCCAGCACGGCCACCGGCACGCCACCCCTGCGGTAGACCGCGAGCACGTCGCGCCCCTCCGGGGCGCCCTCCTCGACCGTGACGGTGTCGGCCCCCGCGGCGCGGCCCGCGAACTGGATGCGCACGCCGTACTGGTCGGACCAGAAGTACGGCGGGCGCGGCACCCGTTGCCCGCCCGGGCCACCGGACAGCAGCGCGGAGACGGCGGCGGCGGGACGCTCCAGGGCGCCCGTCCAGTGCTCCACGCGGTGGTGCGCGCCCGCGGCCGGGTCGTACCAGGCGGCGCAGTCCCCGACGGCGACGACACCCGGCAGGCTCGTGCGGCCGTCCGCGCCGCACAGCACTCCGTCGCCGATCTCGATCCCGGACCCGGCGAGCCATTCGGTGCACGGGCGGGCGCCGACGCCGACGACCACGGTGTCCGCGGGCAGCCTGCGGCCGTCGGCCAGGACCACGGCCGCCACCCGCCCCTCGCCGTCCGTCCCGGTCCCCCGCACCCCCGTGCCGCACAACAGCCGTACCCCGTGGTCGGAGTGGAGGCCCGACACGACGCCGCCCATCGCCTCGCCCAGCGGCCCCGACAGCGGGGTGGGCGCCGCCTCGACGACGGTGACGTCCAGCCCGAGGGCGTACGCGGTCGAGGCGACCTCGGCCCCGATGAAGCCGCCGCCGATGACGACGAGCCGCCCGCCACGCGCCAGGTCGGCCCGCAGCGCGCGGGCGTCGTCCAGGGTGCGCAGGGTGTGCACACCGGACCCGGCCGCCGCGCCGGGCAGCGTACGCGCCGCGGCACCGGTGGCGACGACGACTCCGTCGGCGGTGACGGTGCGGCCGTCCGCGAGCCCGACGCTCCGCGTCCCCGGATCGAGCGCCACGGCCCGGGTGCCCAGCAGCCAATCGGCGCCGAGGTCCTCGCCGTCCGCCTCCAGGGCCAGGGCCGCCTCGTCGGCCTGACCGGACAGGAACTCCTTGGACAGCGGCGGGCGGTCGTACGGCCGGTGCGGTTCGTCGCCGACGACCACCAGCCGCCCGTCGTACCCCTGGGCGCGCAGCGCCCGCGCCGCCGACAACCCCGCCAGGGATGCGCCGACCACCAGGACCGCTCTCACCCGGCTCCCCCGGCGAGCCGGCCGGCCGCGCACGAGGGGAGGCCGGAAGGCGCCGCGGGCGGCCGTACGTGGATCACACCGTCCTCGACCACGACCTCGTGCGTCCGCACGGGCCGCCTGGCCGGGGGTGCGTCCACCGCGCCCGTCCGCAGGTCGAACTTCGAGGCGTGCAGCGGGCACTCGACCTCGCAGCCCTCCAGCCAGCCGTCCGCGAGCGACGCGTCCTGGTGGGTGCAGGTGTCGTCGATGGCGTAGAGCTCGCCCTCCTCGGTGTGGAACACCGCGACGGGCGGGTCGGTCTCGAGCCGGAAGGCCTCGCCACGCGGGAGATCCGCGAGCCGGCACACGGGAATCATCATGACACCTCGGTGCGTATGGCGGAACTGATTGCGATTGACGCAACATCAGTGTGGGGGTGCCCCCCACCCCTGTCAAGGCATCGCCCGGACACCCGGATCCCTGATCTGACGGAGGATCATCCGCGGTCGGCCGGGGGCCGGCGGCGGGACCGCCGCGATTCGGTCACGGGGGTTGTCCGGCTTCAGCCGAATGACATAATCCGTTCCTCTTCTGCACGCACGACAACGGTGCACGACAACGGCCGGGATCCGGCCCGGAGGAAGTGACCCCCGGCATGAACGTGACCATGTCCGCCCAGCAGCCCCGTGTGCTGGTCGTGGAGGACGAGGCGAGCATCGCCTCGATGCTCGCGATGGCGCTGCAGTTCCTGGGCTTCGACGTGGTCACCGCCGGCACCGGCGGCGAGGCGGTGAAAGCGGCCGCCGAGCGCGCGGCCGACGTGATCCTGCTCGACGTGGGACTGCCCGACCTCGACGGTTTCGAGGTCTGCCGCAGGCTCCGCGCCGCCAGGGTCGACGCGCCCGTCCTCTTCCTCACGGCCCGGGACGCGGTGGAGGACAAGATCAGGGGCCTGGCGCTGGGCGGCGACGACTACGTCACCAAGCCCTTCGACATCAACGAGGTCGCGGCCCGGGTGAACGCCCTGCTGCGCCGGGGCCGGGTCCCCGAGCCCGCCGGGCGCCGGCTGCGCGCGGGCTGGGTCGAGCTCGACGCGGACACCCACGAGGTGTGGCGGCACGGCAGGCCCGTCCAGGTCTCGGCGACCGAGTTCGCGCTGCTGCGCTTCCTGCTGGAGAACCCGGACCGGGTGGTCTCCAGGGGCCAGATCCTCGACGCCGTGTGGAGCTGCGGCTTCCAGGGCGAGTCCGGGATCGTGGAGACGTACATCTACTACCTGCGACGGAAGCTCGGCGACACCGACCAGTCGCTCATCCGCACCGTACGGGGGGCGGGCTACCTGGTCCGGGCCGCGCAGGCGGGCGATACGGCTTCGCGCTGACGGTCCCCCGCGCGCGGCGCTATGTTGGCTTCGGAGGAAGAGCCGACGAGAAGAGGGCGAGATCCCGAACGAAGCCGCCGCCCAGGAGCCTGAAGCGCCGCTCGAGCAGCCGGGAGCGGAGCGGCTCCGGCTGCTCCGGACCTCGGGCGACGACCAGGGCGAGCGCGAGGCGCTGCGACTGGGGCTGCAGCAGGCCGTGGCGGCGCTGAACGGCTTGGGCGGACTGGTCCACCTGCGCGGGCAGGAGGCCCGGGGCGGAGTGCCGCTGCGCCTGGCCGCGAGCAGCGGTCTGCCCCGGAACCTCACCCGCGGCTGGCTCTTCCTCCCCCCGCAGGACGGCACGGCGCCCGGCCGTGCGACGACGGACGGCGAACCGGTGTGGCTGCCCGCCACGGAGACGACCCCCGGCCCGCTGCCCGGCGGGTCCGGGCTCGCCGCCGTACCGCTCCCCGGCCCCGACGGCCCGCTCGGCGCGCTCTCGGTGGTGACCGCGGACGCCGTGCCGCCGGCCCCCGGCGAATGGGGGCTGCTGCGGGCGATCGCCGCGTGGGTGTCGGAGCGGCTGGGCCGGACGGCGGCCGTCGAGTCGCGCGAACGCTGGCGCCTGGCGGAGGGCGCTTCCGGCGCCCGGGCCCGGGAGACCCCTTCCGACGTGGGCATCGGCACCTGGGAGTGGAACGTCCGCACCGGCGAGGCCTACCTGGACGAGACCGCGCGCTCCGTCTTCGGGATGTCCCCGCAGATGTACGACGGGCGCTTGGAGACGTGGGTGGAGCTGGTCCACCCCGAGGACCTGCCCTGGGTGATCGCCGACGCCGAGGAGGCCGCCCGGGCGGCCGGCGGCTTCGCCTGGGAGTACCGGGTCCGCCGGCCCGACGGGGGTTTCCGCTGGGTGCAGGCCCGCGGCCGCAGTGTGCTCGGTGCGGACGGCAAGGCGGTGCGGCTGGCCGGTGTGCTGTGGGACAGCACCGAGACCCGGGTGGCGATGGACGCCGCCGGCCGCGCCCTGCGGCACATGACCGACGGTTTCCTGGCGGTCGACGACGACGGCCGCATAGCCTTCGCCAACCCGCAGGCCGAACGGCTGCTCGGCGCGCGGCGTCCGCCGGTCGGCAGGGTGCTGTGGGACCTGCCCGGCGTGCGCGAATCGGAGCTCGAGGCCCACTGCCGCCGGGCGGCGGAAGAGGACGCGACCGTCAGCGCGGACATCGAGTGGAACGGTGGCGAGCGCCACTACCACCTGCGGGTCATGCCGGTGCCCGACGGCCTGACCCTGTACCTCACCGACGTCACCGAACAGCGGCTGGCGGAGGAGGCCCGCGCCGCCGCCGCCCGCGCCACCGCCGACCGCGCCGCGCACATCGGCCGGCTCACCACCGCGCTCGCCGAGGCCGTCACCGTCAGGGACGTCGTCTCCGCGGCCGCCGACCGCGTACTTCCCCTGTTCGACGCCACCGGGCTGATCATCAAGACGCTGGAGGGCGACCTGCTGCGCGTGGTCGGCTTCGTCGGCTACCCCCCGGGCATGATGGAGCGCCTCAGCCGGACCCGTCTCAGCGAGGGCAGCCCCAGCACCGACGCCATCCGCGAGCGCGTGCCCCGCTACATCACCTCGGCGAAGGAGTTCCGCGAGGCGTACCCGCACCGCGTGCGCTTCCAGGAGTGGTCCCAGAAGCACGCCTGGGCCTTCCTCCCGCTGATCGTCTCCGGGAAGGCGGTCGGGTCCTGCGTCGTCTCCTTCTCCGAGCCGCGCCCCTTCAGCGAGGAGGAGCGCACCCTGCTGACCGCGCTCAGCGGGCTGGTCGCCCAGGCCCTGGAGCGGGCCCGGCTGTACGACGCCGAGCACGGCCGGGCGCAGGAGCTGCAGCGCGGTCTGCTGCCGCGCGTCCTGCCCGAACTGCCCGCGGTCAGCGCCGCGGCGCGCTACCTGCCCGCCGTAGAGGGGACGACGGTCGGCGGGGACTGGTACGACGTCATCCCGCTCTCCGCCGACCGGGTCGCGCTGGTCATCGGCGACGTGATGGGGCACGGCATCTCCGAGGCCGTCACGATGGGCCGGCTGCGCACCGCGGTACACACGTTCGCCGGTCTCGAACTGCCCCCCGACGAGCTGCTCGCGCACCTCAACGACCTGGTCAGCGACCTCGGGGACGACTTCTACGCGACCTGCCTCTACGCCGTGTACGACCCCGCGAACCGCACCTTCACCTTCGCCCGGGCCGGGCATCCGCCGCCCGCGCTGGTGCTGCCCGACGGCACCGTGCACTTCGCCGGTCACTCGCCGGACGCCCCGCTCGGCGCGGCCACACCGCCGTTCGCGACCGCGGAGTTGGAGATCCCCGAGGGCAGTCTGCTGGTGCTCTACACGGACGGCCTCGTCGAGTCCTCCCGCCGGGACATCGACACCGGCATGGCCGGGCTGGCGAAGGCCCTCACCGGCGCGCAGGCCGCGGCGCCCGAGCGGCCCGCGGACGGCCGCCGGGGCGAGGTCGAGCGGCTCGGCAGGCTCTGCGAGGAGGTCGCCGCGGCCCTCGACCCCCACCAGCAGCACGCCGCGGACGACGCCGCCCTGCTCATCGCCCGCACACACGCCCTGGCACCCGACGACGTCGCCACCTGGTCGCTGCCCGAGGACCCGCTCTCCGCGGGTCAGGCGCGCGAGCACGTGCGCCGCCGGCTGGACGCGTGGGGCCTGGAAGAACTGGTCATGACCACCGAGCTGATCGCCAGCGAGCTGGTCGGCAACGTGGTCCGGCACGCCCGGGGCCCCATCGGCCTGCGGCTGATCCGCAGCCGCACCCTCGTCTGCGAGGTGTCGGACGGCAGCCTCAGCACCCCCCGGATCCGGCACGCCGGCGACACCGACGAGGGCGGCCGCGGGCTGCAACTGGTGGCCGCGCTCTGCCAGCGCTGGGGCACCCGCTACGTATCCGGCGGCAAGTGCATCTGGACCGAGCAGTCGATCCCCGAACCGCCGTGACGTCCGGCGATACCCAGCGCCAACTCTGATCGGGCTTTGATGTGACTCTGATACTCCGGTGCTTGGCTTGCGCGCATGACCACCCACGCACCGGTGTCCACGGGCCTGGATTCCTGTCTTGACCTGGGGTTCACCGACTCCGGCGGAGGCGAGCCCCCGCTGCGCCGGGAGCTGTTCGCCGCCCTCATCGAGGTCGTCTCCGGCTCGGGGCGGTGGAGCGAGCAGACCGCCGCGCGGATCCGCGGCGAGGGGGTCGCCTGGGCGGCGCGGGGCGGATCGGTGAGCGCGCTGCGGGTCGCCGTCCAGGAGACGACGGAGCACATCCTGGTCTCCAGCGGGCACACGGCGGCCGGCGCCGCCGACGGCCCACGCGACGAGTTCGCGCGGCGCCTGGCGGACGCCGCGCGCCGCGTGGCCCGGGAGCTGAACCGGGGCTTCTTCGCCCAGCCCGGGCGGGAGGCCCCCGCCTCGGTCCCGGAACCGCCTCGGCCCGGTCCGTCCTGCGTCCCGCCCGCCTACGCCGTGATCGCGCTGCGCGCGGCCGGTCGTCCCCTGGGCGAGGTCGAGGCGGTGGCCCGCGCCCACTCCGGCCGCGAGACGGCCGTGCTCACCTCGGCGCGCGGGCTGTACGTGCTCGCCCTCTCTCCGCGCCCCGAGGAGTCCCTCGACCTGGCGGGCCGCATCCACCGGGACCTCGGCGGGACGGCCCGGCTCGCGGTGCACTGGAAGCCGTACAACGAGGTGACGGCCGGTCAGCTGCTGGTGGACGACATCTGCGCGGTGGTGGACGCGCTCGGCTTCGGCCCGGGTGTCTACCAGCTGGACGACGTCCTGGTCGAGTACGCGGCCGCGCAGACGCCCGACATCGCGCAGCGGCTGGTCGGCATGGTGCAGCCGGTCCTGGACGACCGGGTGCTGAGGGAGACGCTGAGCGCGGTGATCTCCGCCGACGGCGACACCGACCTGGCGTGCGAGCTGCTCACGCTCCGCCGCACGTTCTTCGACCGCCGGCTGCGGCGTGTCGAGGAGCTGACCGGCCGGCGCGTCGACGGCCCGCGAGACCTGCAGGTGCTGCGCACGGCCGTGGCCGTCGCCGCGATCATGAGGCAGTGAGCGCCGGACCCGCGCCCGCGCGGGGTGACCGGCCCCGCGCGCCCGGGCGGCGGCCCCGGCATCGCCGTCAGGCCGGCGTGAGCGCCGGCAGCCGCACCCGGAACCACGCACCCGACTCCGAGGCCTCCACCCGCACCGACCCCGAGTGCGCCGCGGCGATCGCGGCGACGATGCTCAGGCCCAGGCCGCTGCCGGGGGCGGGGGTGCCGTCGCGGAGGGCGGGGCGGGCCGGGCCGCCGCCCGCGCGGAAGAACCGCTCGAAGACCCGCTCGCGCAGTTCCTCGGGTATCCCGGGGCCGCCGTCGACGACGTCGACGATCTGCTCGTCGCCCTCGCGGCCGACCCGTACCTCGGCGGGGACGTCGTGCGCGGTGTGCGCGACGACGTTGGCCAGCAGGTTGGTGACCACCTGGCGGAGCCGGTCGGGGTCTCCGGTCACCACATGCGGCCCGGGTTCCACGACGAGGGTCACCGGGCGGTCGGGGGCGGTGACGCGGGCGTCGGCCACGGCGTCGGCGCAGAGTTCGGCCAGGTCCACGGGGCGGCATTCGAGGGGGCGGCCCTGGTCGAGGCGGGCGAGCAGCAGCAGCTCGTCCACGAGGACGGACATTCTGCGGGTCTCGTTCTGCACCCGGCGCATGGCGTCGTCGAGGCGGTCCGGGTCGTCGAGGGCGCCGAAGCGCACCAGTTGCGCGTAGCCGCCGATCGCGGTGAGCGGGGTGCGCAGTTCGTGGCTGGCGGCGCCGACGAAGTCGCGCAGCTGCTCCTCGGCCCTGCGGCGGCGGTTGAACTCCTCGTCGACGCGGCCGAGCATCGCGTTGAAGGCGTCGGCCAGCGCCTCCACCTCGGCCGTCGACACCGGGGCGGAGACCCGTTGCGAGAGTGCTCCCTCGGCGGCGAAGCGGCGGGCGGTGGCGGTGATCTCCTTGAGCGGCGAGATGGTGCGGCGGCTGAAGTAGAGGGCGCCGAGCACGACGCCGGCGATCAGGGGCACGCCCGAGACGGCCTCGATGACCACGAGGTTGTGGACGGTGGCGGTGTCGTCCGCGGTGGACTCGGCGATCACCAGGAAGCCGCCGTCGGGCAGTTTCTCCACGACCGCCCGCATCGAGGCCGGGCCGACCGCCCCCGCCCGCCCGGTGGTCGCCATGCGGTCGAGGTCGGCACCGGACAGCCGGATGACGGCCCGCTCCACCATCGCGCCGGACTCGCGCTGCACGACCCTGCCGATGGCGTCGGTGAGCAGCACCACGGCGGTCGCCCCGGCGGGTTCGAGGTCGGAGCTGGTCTCCAGCTCGTCCAGGCGGTCCTGGCGGATGGAGGCGAGCTGCTGGTCCAGCCGGTTCCGCAGGCCTTCGGCGAGGGCACGGGTGGCGTAGACGTCCGCGGCGGCGACACCGATCGTGGTGATCGCCAGGAAGCCGAGCGCGAGGCGCCCGTACAGCGAGCGGGGCCACCAGCGCAGCCGGCGCCGTCTGCCGGGAGTCTCCACGTGCCCGCCCCTCGTTCGGTTCCGGCCGCTTTCCGAGCAGATACTAGGACAGGCCCCGGACCCATCCGTGCGACCGATCGAGCCGAGGAGACCGCACCATGCGCATCGCCGTCCTGGACGACTATCAGAAGGCGGCGCACCGGTTCGCCGACTGGGACGCGCTGGGCGCGGAGGTGGTGTTCCTCCACGACCACGTCGCCGGCACGGCCGAGCTGGCGCGGGCGCTGGACGGCTTCGACGTGGTGGTCGCGATGCGCGAGCGCACCCCCTTCACCGAGGAGCGCTTCGCGGCGCTGCCGGCGCTGCGGCTGCTGGTGACCACGGGGATGGCGAACGCGTCCGTCGACCTGGACGCCGCCCGGCGGCACGGTGTGACGGTGTGCGGCACGGAGAGCGTCCCGCACGCCACGGCCGAGCTGACCTGGGGGCTCATCCTGTCCCTGGTCCGCCACATCCCCGGGGAGACGGCCGGGATGCGGCGCGGCGAGTGGCAGCACACGATCGGCGGCGACCTGCACGGCCGGACGCTCGGCGTGGTGGGCCTGGGCCGGCTGGGCGCGCGGGTCGCCGGGATCGGCACCGCTTTCGGGATGCACGTCCTGGCGTGGAGCACCAACCTCGACCCGGAGCACGCCGCCGCCTGCGGCGCGCGGGCGGTCGGCAGGCGGGAGCTGTTCTCCCGCTCCGACGTCGTCACCGTGCACTACAAGCTCAGCGAGCGCAGCACCGGTCTGATCGGCGCCGAGGAGCTGGGCTGGATGAAGCCCACCGCGCTGCTGGTCAACACCTCGCGCGGGCCACTCGTCGACACCCCCGCGCTGGTCGCCGCGCTGAGCGAGCGCCGGATCGCCGGTGCGGCGCTGGACGTGTACGACACCGAGCCGCTGCCTGCCGGGGACGTCCTGCGGACCCTGCCGGGCACTCTGCTCACCCCGCACCTGGGCTACGTCACGGAGGCGACATACGAGGTGTTCTACCGGCAGGCGGTGGAGGACATCGCCGCGTTCCGCGACGGCGCGCCGCTGCGGGTGCTGTCGGCCTGAGCGCCGGGCGCGCCGGGGTGCGTTCCCGGTCCGACGGACCGGCCGCTCCTCGGCGCGGCCCCGCCGCCCCGGTGGTGACCGCGCGCGACCACGTCCCCGTGCGGTCGTTCTCACCGCCGCCGAGGCCCGCGGGGGCCGGTGCCGTCGGGCTCCGGTCCCCGCGGGTGCGGCGACCGCCGGGGCTCAGTGGCCGCGGGCGATCCACTCGTCCAGATGCGGGGCCTCGGCCCCGATGGTGGTGCTGTCGCCGTGGCCGGTACGGACGACCGTCTCCGGCGGCAGGGTCAGCAGCCGGTCGCGGATGGAGCCGACGATGGTCGGGAAGTCCGAGAAGGACCGCCCCGTGGCGCCCGGGCCGCCCTGGAAGAGGGTGTCGCCGGTGAAGACGGTGCCGAGGCCGGGCGCGTACAGGCAGACGGCGCCCGGCGCGTGGCCGGGGGTGTGCAGCACCGTGAGCTCGGTGCCCGCCACCGCGATGACCTGACCGTCCGTCAGCTCACCGTCCGGGGCGCGCTCGGGGTGGGTCTGCTTCCACAGCGGCAGGTCGTCGCCGTGCAGCAGGATCGGCGCCCCGGTGCGCGCCGCGAGCGCGGGCGCGGCGTCGATGTGGTCGTTGTGGGCGTGGGTGCTGACGATCGCGACCAGGCGGCGGCCGCCCAGCGCCGCGGCGATGGCGTCGGCGTCGTGGGCGGCGTCGACGACGATCGCCTCGGTGTCGTCGCCGACGATCCAGACGTTGTTGTCGACGTCCCAGGTGCCGCCGTCCAGCGAGAAGGTGCCCGAGGTGACGAGGTGGTCGATGCGGGGGGCCATCACAGGACCACCACCGAGCGCAGCACGTCGCCGTGGTGCATCCGCTCGAACGCCTTCTCCACCTCGTCCAGGGCGATGGTCTCCGTCACGAAGGTGTCCAGGTCCAGCCGGCCCTGCAGGTGGAGGTCGATGAGCATGGGGAAGTCGCGGGAGGGCAGGCAGTCGCCGTACCAGGAGGACTTCAGCGCGCCGCCCCTGCCGAACACGTCCAGCAGCGGCAGTTCCAGCTTCATCTCCGGCGTGGGCACGCCGACCAGGACGACGGTGCCGGCCAGGTCGCGTGCGTAGAAGGCCTGCTTGTACGTCTCGGGGCGGCCGACCGCCTCGATGACGACGTCGGCGCCGAAGCCGCCGGTCAGCTCGCGGACCGCCTCGACGGGGTCGGTCTCCTTGGAGTTGACGGTGTGGGTGGCGCCGAGCTTCTTCGCCGTCTCCAGCTTCCGCGGGTCGATGTCCACCGCGATGATCTTCGCGGCGCCGGCCAGCCGGGCGCCGGCGATCGCCGCGTCGCCGACGCCGCCGCAGCCGATCACGGCGACGGAGTCGCCGCGGCCGACGTTGCCGGTGTTGATGGCCGCGCCGATGCCCGCCATGACACCGCAGCCGAGCAGCCCGGCGACGGCCGGGGAGACGGACGGGTCCACCTTGGTGCACTGTCCGGCGTGGACGAGGGTCTTCTCGGCGAAGGCCCCGATGCCGAGGGCCGGGGAGAGCTCGGTGCCGTCCAGCAGGGTCATCTTCTGCTTGGCGTTGTGCGTGTTGAAGCAGTACCAGGGGCGTCCGCGCAGACAGGCGCGGCACTGTCCGCACACGGCACGCCAGTTCAGGACGACGAAGTCGCCGGGGGCGACGTCGGTGACGCCCTCGCCGACCGACTCCACGACGCCGGCGGCCTCGTGGCCGAGGAGGAAGGGAAAGTCGTCGTTGATGCCGCCCTCGCGGTAGTGCAGATCGGTGTGGCAGACCCCGCAGGCCTGGATCCGCACCAGCGCCTCCCCGGGCCCCGGGTCGGGCACGACGATCGTTTCCAGGCTGACGGGGGAACCCTTCTCCCGGGCGACGACGGCACGGACCTGATGGGCCATGGGGTACTCCTCGGCTGGTACGGATCCCTGAGGCGGGCGTTTCTCATTACGGCACATTTCGCACGTGCCGCAACGCAAGCATCGACGACGGCCGACAGAGCGGTCAAGGACCGCGCAGCCGGGCCGGCCGGCCTGCCTCATTCTTACCGAGGATCATGCCCGGCGGCGCCGTTCGGCGGCGCACCGCGTCCGGTGTCTTCCCCTTCACTGCGCGTTGAGCAGCATCCGCGGGTTCCGGTCCCCCGCCGCGCGCGCGGCGGGCAGGACGGAGACGGCCACCGCCACCGCGACGCACACTCCGACGATCAGGAACAGCACGGTCACGGGCGGCGACTGGGCGATGCCCGCGCCGACGCCGCTGGAGCCGCCCTGCAGGTCGATCAGCCAGTCGGAGGCGAACACCCCCGCGGTGACGCCCACGACGGCGGCGGCCAGGACGACCAGGCCGACGCCGGTGACGACGGTCGCCACGCTCTGCTGGGGCGTCAGGCCCACGGCGCGGTAGGCGCGCATGTCGCGGGCGTGGTCGCGGATGCCGCTGCCGACGGCCGTGGACAGTTCGGCCAGGGCGATCAGCGCGAGCACGCTGACCAGCCCGATGATCACGCCGCGCACCGGGGAGAGCTCGGCGCCGGGGGCGGCGACCTCGCGCACCTCCAGGGCGCCGTGCGACGCCTCGGTGAGGGCACCTCGGACCGCCGCGCGGTCGGCGCCCGGACGCAGCGTCAGGCTGTAGTACGAGGGCCGGACGGAGGCGTCCTGGGCCCGCAGGACGTCGAGCGGGGCGGAGATGACACGTCCCCCGTGCCCGGTCTCGATGCTGCGGCCGACGATGTGCAGGATGTGCGGGGTCCCGCCGACGGTGACCCGGACCCAGTGGCCGACCTCGATGTGGAGCAGGTCGAGCAGGCCCTGCCCGGCGAGGGCCTCGTCGGGGCCGGCGGGAGCGCGGCCCTCGGCGACGGCGAAGGGATAGGGGTCGGCGGTGGTGCCGATCCCCCGCAGGGTGAAGGACTGTGACTGGACCGGGACCAGCGCGGGGAGTTCCACGCCCGGGTGGGCCGCGGCGATCTCGGGCCGGTCCGCGAGCAGTCGCCGGACCGCGTCGTCGGTGAGGCCGTTGGGGCGGGCGGTGAGCGCGCCTGCCTGGCCGAGCTGTTCCGGATGGTGCTCGAAGCGGTCGAGGGTGGCCCAGGTGCCCAGCGCCACGGTGATCATCAGGATCGGCAGCGCGAGCCGGGCCACGGCGGCCGCGGAGCGGGCCGGGCGGTGCAGCACGCCACGGCAGCCGAGGACCAGCGCGGGCGGGGTGCCCAGGCGCAGTGCGGCCCGGACGGCGCCGGACATCCTGCGGCGGCCCGGAACGGCCCCCCGCGCGGCGGGGATCGGCGGCACCCGGCCGGCCCGCCAGGCGGCGAGCACCGTGGCCAGGGCGATGACCAGCACGGTCGCCGCGGCCGTGCCGGGGAGCGCCCAGGTGTGCTGAGGCAGTCCCTGCCACAGCCCCATGGCGTCCCCCATCGGCCCGGGGATGCCCGGCGCGAACGTCTCCGCGGCCACCGATCCGATCAGCACGCCCGCGGTGGCCAGCACCGCGTGCTGCACGAGGAACATCCGGACCACCTGGGCCGGGGTGAAGCCCACCGCCTTCAGGACGGAGATGTCGCGGACGTAGGCCAGCACGCGGGCGGCGATGCCCCCGGTCACCGCGATCGCCGCGGCCAGCAGGGCGGCCAGCCCGAACAGGCCGAGCAGCAGCCCGAGAAGGTGGTTGCCGTCCTCGGCGTCGGCGCGCGCCTCCCGCCAGGTGGTGACGCCGATGACGCGGTCCGGACCGACGGCGTCGACGGCGCGCTGGACGACGAAGTCGGTGTCCGCCGGATCCTCCAGCCGCAGTCCCACGGTCTGCCCCGCCCGCGCCGGGCCGGTGGCGAGGCTGCTCACCAGGGCGGGCGACGCCCAGGCGACCCCCGGGGTGTCGCCCGGGGCGTAGAGCGGTTCGGCGGTCCCGGCGACGCCGACCACACGGACGGAGCTCGGCAGTCCGTCGCGGATCACGCTGATCTCGTCCCCCGGTTCGGCCCACAGCGCGGACGCCACGGACCGCTCCAGCACGATGCCGTCGTTCGCGTCGCCCCGCAGCCAGCGCCCGCGGTCGATCAGCGGCCGGCCCACCTGCGGCGGGCTCGCGCCCGCGGCCCGCAGGTCGACGGCGGCCTTCTCCCGGCCGTGCTGCGCGGTGACGGTGAGGGTGCGGAAGGGCCCGGTGACCGTCACCCCGCCGATCCGGGACAGTGCGGTGGTGTCGGCGGTGCCGTCCGTGCGCAGCCAGACGTGGGCGCCCTCGGTGGCGGTGAACATCCGCTGCCAGGGGTTGGCCGCGTACAGCAGCAGGGCGACGGAGATGAGCAGCGCCGCGGTGATGCCGGCGGTGGCCAGGACGATGGACAGGGCCTGGCCGCGGTGCGTGCGCAGATCGGCGAGGGCCCAGCGGACGGTGGCGCGCACGGCGGTCAGCCCTGCAGCTTCACGACGTCGGCGGCGGCGCGGGAAGGACGCGAGGCGCGGGGCACGGCGTCGAGGGTGATGTCGTCGACGACCTCGCCGTCGAAGAGGCTGATCACCCGGTCCGCGGCGCTGGCCACCTTGGCGTCGTGTGTGACGAGCAGGATGGTCTGCCCGCGTTCGTGGCAGCGGGTCAGCAGCCGCAGCACCTCCCGGGTGCCCTTGCTGTCGAGGCTGCCGGTGGGCTCGTCGGCCAGCAGCAGGGCCGGACGGTTGACCAGGGCCCTGGCGAGGGCGACCCGCTGCTGCTCGCCGCCGGACAGGTCGGCGGGGGTGCTGTCCTCCTTGCCGGTCAGCCCGAGTTCGGCCAGCAGCTCCTGGCGGGCGGCGCGCACCTGGCGGGGGGAGCGGCCGGCGAGCAGGGCGGGCAGCTCGATGTTGTCCGCGACGGTCAGGGTGGAGACGAGGTTGAAGAACTGGAAGACGATGCCGACGCCGCGCCGGCGCAGCACCGCCCAGCGCGCCTCGCTGAGCTGGTCGACCCGCTGCCCGTCCAGCCATATCCGACCCCGGTCGGGTCGTTCGAGGCCGCCGAGCAGGTGCAGCAGGGTGGACTTGCCGGCGCCGGAGGGACCGGTGACGGCAACGAACTCGCCCGGCCGCACCTCCAGATCGACCCCGCGCACGGCCCGGACGTCGCCGCCGTCCACGCGGTGCGTCTTGACCAGGCCCTCGACCCGGAGCATGTGCGGCGCCGCGGGGGGCGGCTCGGCCCTTCTCATTCCAGCTCCTCCTGGCAGCGTTCCAGCCAGTCGAGGTCCGCCTGCAGGTGCAGCGTCGCGCCCTCGATCAGCAGCTGCGCGATGGTGTCGTCCCGGTCCTCCCCCGCGGCGAGCCGGGACATGGCCCGCATGAGGTTGAGGTAGTGGCGGCGCTGCTTGTTGATCAGGGAGACCTGGTCGGCCATGCCGGTGGCCGGGGCGAGGGCGAGCTTCATGAAGAACTCGTCGCGCACCCGCGGCTCGCTGGACGGCTCGTCGAACCAGGCGGCGACCGCCTCCCGCCCGGCGTCGGTGAGTTCGTAGATCCGCTTGTTGGGCCGGCCGGACTGGGTGACGTCCTCGCCCCGGATCAGTCCCGACTTCTCCAGGCGCGCCAGCGTCACATAGATCTGGCCGATGTTCGGCTGAGGATAGGCAGCGCCGAAAAGCTTCTCAAGTGCCGTCTTGAGCTCGTAACCGTGGGCTGGGCCCTTGGCGAGGAGTGCCATGAGAGGAAGGCGCACGCTCGTCCTGCCTCCTCCCCGGCTACCTGCTTGTTAGGGGCCGCTCACCAGCCCGATCATCGGTGAGCAGGCCATCTTGCCGCAGTGGCTAGTATCGCGCATGTCCAACAGGTATACATGTCCCTTCGGACGACGACGCCGTCGCCGGAAGCGGGACCTGGAGGATCGTATGCGCTGGGCGCGGGTCGCGGGCAGGACCCTGCTCGTCTCTGCCCTGCTGCTGACCGGCTACGCCTCCGCGGGGGCCCGTGCCGCCGACGGCCCGCCCGGCACGACGGGCCGCGGCCCGGTGACCCTGGCGACCGGCCGCGACCTGACCGGCTATCTGCAGCACGTGCTGGACGGCTGGAACCGCGCCCACCCCCTGGAGAAGGCGACGCTCGTCGAACTGCCCGAGGCTGCCGACGAGGTGCGTGCGCAGATGGCCGACAGCCTGCGCTCCGGCAGCGACCGCTTCGACGTGCTCAACATCGACGTGGCCTGGACCTCGGAGTTCGCCGGCGCGGGCTGGATCGCGCCGGTCGACCCGCGCGGCCTGCCGATGGACCGGCTGCTGGACTCGGTGAAGGGGACCGCCACGTTCCGCGGACGGCTGTACGCGGTCCCGTACGTCACCAACGCCGGGCTGCTCTACTACCGCAGGGACATCCTCGACCGCGAACGCCTTCAACCGCCGCGCACCTGGGCGGAGCTGGAACGCCAGGCGAAGACCCTCGCCCCGAAGTACCGGATCGGCGGCTACGCCGGGCAGTTCCTGCCGTACGAGGGCCTGACGGTCAACGTGACCGAGGCCGTGCAGTCGGCCGGGGGCGGCATCCTCGGCGGCGAGGGCAGCCGGGTCACCGTGGACTCCGCCGCCGCCCGGGAGGGACTGGGCTTCCTGGTGCGCGGGGTGCGCGAGGGCTGGATCCCGCGCGAGGCGCTGCGCTTCAAGGAGGAGGAGTCCCGGCGGGCCTTCCAGGACGGCCGACTGCTCTTCCTGCGCAACTGGCCGTACGTGTACGACCTCGCGTCGGCACCGGACTCGCAGGTCGCGGGACGCTTCGCGGCGGTGCCGCTGCCCGGCCCGGGCGGGCCGGGGGCGGGCGTGCTGGGCGGGTCCAACCTCGCGGTCAACGCGCACTCGCGGCATCCCCGGACGGCCGCCGACCTCATGGCCTACATGACGGGTGAGTCCGTGCAGCGGCAGGTGCTCACCGAGGGCTCGCTGCCGCCGGTGTGGGCCGACCTGTACCGGGACCCGGGGCTGGTGCGCCGCTACCCGTACCTGCCGGTGCTGGAACAGAGCCTCAAGGCGGCCAGGCCCCGCCCCAAGAGCGCCCGTTACGAGCAGGTGAGTCTGGCGGTGGCGGCGGTGAGCCGGGACGCGCTGGCGCTGCACACCACGCCGGACGAGGCCGTGGCGCGGCTGGACCGCGAGTTGCGGGAGATCGTGCGGGACCGCTGACCCGCGGCACCCCGGCGGGCGCGACGCCTCCATCCCCCTACCTACATGTTAGGTATGCGCGGAGAATCATTCCGGGGTCCGGAACGCCATAGCCGCTACCTGTACCCACATAAAACATCCCAGTAAGCGCCAACTGTTGGCAGCTCCGTTGACACCTTCCTTACACGGCTACTTAACATGCATGCATAACGAGCCACCTCGCGCGGCGTGCTGTCGTGTACGTCCGCGCGCCCGCAGTCAGGATGGTGACGGGTGTTCACTGCCCCTCTGGAGGACGGTTCCTCCACCGCCGCCGCCCCTTCCCCCGCCCTCACCTCCGTCCGCCCCTGGTGGCGCGACGCGGTGGTCTACCAGGTCTACGTGCGCAGCTTCCTGGACAGCACCGGCGACGGTGTCGGGGATCTGGCCGGCGTCCGGGCGGGCCTGCCCTACCTGCGCAAGCTGGGCGTCGACGGGCTGTGGCTGAGCCCCTTCTACCCCTCGCCGCAGCACGACCATGGCTACGACGTCTCCGACTACACGGCCGTCGACCCGCTCTACGGCGACCTCGCCGAGTTCGACCGCCTCGTGGCCGACGCGCACCGGCTGGGCCTGCGCACCGTCGTCGACGTCGTGCCCAACCACTGCTCCGCCGCCCACCCTTGGTTCCGCGAGGCGCTCGCGGAAGGCCCGGACGGCCCGGCCCGGTCGCTGTTCCACTTCGCCGACGGACGCGGCGAGCACGGCGAACTGCCGCCCAACAACTGGCGCGCGATGTTCGGCGGCCCCGCGTGGTCCCGGGTCACCGAACCGGACGGCAGGCCCGGCCAGTGGTACCTGCACCTGTTCACCCCGGAGCAGCCCGACCTCAACTGGCGCGACCCGCGGGTGGGCGAGTCCTTCGAGCACGTGCTGCGCTTCTGGCTCGACCGGGGCGTCGACGGCTTCCGCATCGACGTGGCGGCGGGCCTGTTCAAGCACCCCGCCCTCCCCGACTCCCCCGACCCCGCGGCGGATGAGCGCACCCGCGACTCCGTGAACCCGCTGGCATGGAACCGTCCCGAGGTGCACGGGGTGTGGCGGCGGTGGCGTGCGATCTGCGAGGAGTACACCGCCCGCGACGGACGCGAACGCCTCCTGGTCGGCGAGGTGTCCGTCCCCACTCCGGCCGAACAGGCCGACTACGTCCGCCCCGACGAGCTCCACCAGGCCTTCTTCTTCCACCTGCTGAGCGCGCCCTGGAACGCCGCGGCGTTCCGCACGGCCGTCGCCGAGGCACTGCGCGACATCGCCGGGACCGGGTCCACCGTCACCTGGGTGCTCAACAACCACGACCAGGTCAGGACCGTCACCCGGTACGCGGGCGGCCCCACCGGGCACTTCGGTGCCGCCCGGGCGCGCGCCGCCGCGCTGCTGATGCTGGCGCTGCCCGGGGCCGCGTACGTCTATCAGGGCGAGGAACTGGGGCTGCCCGAGGTCGTCGACCTGCCGGACGAGGTGCTGACCGACCCGATCTTCCGCCGCACCGGCAGCCGCCGGTTCGTCCGGGACGGCTGCCGGGTGCCGCTGCCCTGGTCGGGCCACGTCTCGCCGTTCGGCTTCACCGCCGAGGGCAGCACGGCCCGGCCCTGGCTGCCGCAGCCGGACTGGTTCGCCGAGCACAGCGCCGACCGCGCGCTGCTGGACACCGGCTCCTTCTGGCACCTGTACCGGGAGGCGCTCGGTCTGCGCGCCCGGCTGCCGCAGCTCGGCGAGGGGACCCTGCGCTGGCTGGAGGCACCTCCCGGGGTGCTCGCCTTCGTCCGCGGCGAGGGCCTGGTCTGCGCCGTGAACTTCGGCGACGAGCCGGTCCCCGCCCCCGTGCCGGGACAGCCGCTGCTGTCCAGCACCCCCTGCCCGCCCGGGGTCCTCCCCGGCAACGCCGCCGCCTGGTGGGTCCACGACCCGGCGCTCAGCTGACCGTTCCGCACCACCGCATCGCTCCACCCCATCGAAGAAGGGACACCACCCGATGAAGCGCACCCTCGTCGCGGCCACCGCCCTGTGCGGTCTGGCCCTCGCGACCACCGCCTGCGGCGGTGACACCAAGGCCGCCTCCGACTCCGGCCCGGCGGCCGGCGACCAGAAGCTCAAGGGCCAGACCGTGACCGTCGCGGCCGTCTGGACCGGCGTCGAGCAGCAGAACTTCCAGAAGGTCCTGGACGGCTTCACCGCCAAGACCGGGGCGAAGGTGGCGTACGTCTCCACCGGCGACAACTTCGCCACCGTCCTGGGCAGCAAGATCGAGGGCGGCGACTCACCCGACGTCGCGATGGTGCCGCAGCCCGGCGTGCTCAAGGAGTTCGCGGGCAAGGGCTGGCTCCAGCCGCTCTCCCCGGACGTGAAGGGCGCCGCGGAGAAGAACTACGCCAAGATCTGGCAGACCTTCGGCACGGTCGACGGCACCTACTACGGCCTGTACTTCAAGACATCCGACAAGTCGACGGTCTGGTACAGCCCGCAGGCGCTGGAGACGGCCGGCGTGCAGCCGCCCAAGACGTTCGCGGAGATGCTGGACGCCGCCCGCGCCGTCTCCGACTCGGGCCTGCCCGCCTTCGCCGTCGGCGGCGCCGACGGCTGGACGCTCACCGACTGGTTCGAGAACGTCTACCTCTCCCAGGCCGGCCCGGAGAACTACGACAAGCTGACCCGGCACGAGATCCCCTGGACCGACCCCACCGTCGTCAAGGCGCTCACCAGCTTGTCCCAGCTCTTCGGCGAGGACGACCTGCTCGCGGGCGGCCGCAAGGGCGCCCTGGCCACCAGCTTCCCGGACTCCGTCGCGCACGTCTTCGGCAAGAGCCCCAAGGCCGGCCTGGTCTACGAGGGCGACTTCGTCGGCGGGGTCATCTCCGGCGACCTCGGCGGCAAGGTCGGCGAGGACGCCAAGTTCTTCCCCTTCCCCTCGGTCGACGGCGGCCCGGCACCGGTGGTCGGCGGCGGCGAGGCCGCCGTGGCGCTGAAGTCCGGCAAGAACGCCAAGGCGGCCATGGAGCTGATCGCCTACCTGGCCACCCCGGAGGCGGCGGGGATCTGGGCGAAGGCGGGCGGCTTCCTCTCCCCCAACACCAAGCTGGACCCGGCCTCCTACGCGGACGACACCCTGCGCACGGCCGCCAAGTCGCTGGTCGACGCCGGTGACACGGTGCGCTTCGACATGTCCGACCAGACCCCGCCCGCCTTCGGCGGCACGCCCGGCAAGGGCGAGTGGAAGATCCTCCAGGACTTCCTGCGCGACCCGTCGAACCCGAAGGCCACCGCGGCGAGGCTCGAGGCCGCGGCCGCCAAGGCGTACAAGGGCTGAGGCCGGGTCATGTCCGCCCTCACCCGCAAGGTGCCGTCCGCTCCGGCGGGCGGCACCGCCCCGGCCGCCGTCCGGCGGCGTTCGCGCCGGGCCCGCGTCACCGCGATCGCCTTCGCGCTCCCGGCGCTCGTCCTGCTCGGCGCCCTCGTCGGCTACCCCATCCTCTTCTCGGTCGGCCGCAGCCTGTTCGACGCCGGCGGCGACCGCTTCGTGGGCCTGGACAACTACCAGGAGATGTTCACCGACCCCGCCAGTCTCAAGGCGGTCCGCAACACGGCGATCTGGGTCGTGGCCGCGCCGGCGGTGCTCACCGGCGTCGGCCTGGTCCTCGCCGTGCTCACCGAGAAGATCCGCTGGGCCACCGCCTTCAAGCTGCTGATCTTCATGCCGATGGCCGTCTCCTTCCTCGCCGCCGGCATCACCTTCCGTCTGGTGTACGACCAGGACCCGCAACGCGGCGTCATGAACGCGGTCGCCGTCGCCGTCCACGACACCTTCAACGACTCCTCCGCCTACCCCGGTGCCCGCCCGCGCGGCACGGAGGTGATGAAGGAGTCGGGCAACGGCGGCTTCCAGGCGGTCGCGCAGGTGGAACCGGGCAAGGACGTCACGCTGGGCCTGGTCGGCCTGCCGCCCGCGTCCCTTCCGGAGCAGGCCCGTCCGGCGGCGCCCGCGCCGGTTTCCGACGACGCGGTGACGGGTGTGGTCTACCTGGACTTCGTCCCGGGCGGCGGGGGCACGCCCGGCGCCGTGGACCCCCAGGAACGCGGCCTGCCGCGGATGGCGGTCGAACTGACCAAGGGCGGCGAGGTCGTCGCCACCGCGACCACGGGGGACGACGGTTCCTTCCGCTTCCCGGACGCCGGTGACGGGCCGTACGGCGTTCGGCTGCCCCCGAAGAACTTCGCGGAGCCGTACGCCGGCATCGACTGGCTCGGCCCGACGTTGGCCACCCCGGCGATCATCGGCGCCTACCTGTGGATCTGGACCGGCTTCTCGATGGTCCTGATCGGCGCCGGGCTGGCCTCGCTGCCGCGCGAGACGCTGGAGGCCGCCCGGATGGACGGCGCGAGCGAGTGGCAGATCTTCCGCAGGATCACCGTGCCGCTGCTGGCGCCCGTGCTGGGGGTCGTCTTCGTGACGTTGGTGATCAACGTGATGAAGGTCTTCGACCTCGTCTACATCATCGCGCCGGGCTCGGTGCAGGAAGAGGCCAACGTCCTGGCGCTGCAGATGTGGCTGGTCTCCTTCGGCGGCGGCAACAACCAGGGCCTGGGCAGCGCGATCGGCGTCGTCCTGCTGCTGCTGGTGCTGCCCGTCATGGCCCTCAACATCCGACGCTTCCGCAGGAGCAACCGATGACCGTGCAGACCGCCGCTCCGCGTCCCGCTCCGCCCGCCCCGCCGGGCGGCCCGGCCGGCCGGGCACCCGGGCGTCCCTCCCCGGCGGCACGGCTGGTCGCGGTGCTGCGCGGCGGGCTCGTCCAGGTGCTGCTGACGGTCGTCGCGCTGGTCTGGCTCACCCCGACGGCCGGGCTGTTCGTCTCCTCGCTGCGCGACGCCGACGACAACGCCGGATCCGGCTGGTGGTCCGCGCTGCTCCACCCGGGCTCGCTGACCTTGGACAACTACTCGGCGATCCTCGGCGACAGCGGGATCACCCAGGCGCTCTGGAACACCGTACTGATATCGGTGCCCGCCACCGCCGCCGTCGTGGTCCTCGCCGCGCTGGCCGGATACGCCTTCGCCTGGCTGGAGTTCCCCGGGCGGGACTGGGTCTTCCTGGTGGTCGTCGGCATGCTCGTGGTGCCCGTGCAGATCGGACTGCTGCCGGTGGCCCGGCTGTTCGGCGCGGTCGGACTGTTCGGCACGACCGCGGGCGTGGTCCTCTTCCACGTGGCGTACGGGCTGCCGTTCGCTATCTTCCTGCTGCGCAACTACTTCGCCGAAATCCCGCGCGAGATGCTGGAGGCCGCCCGGATGGACGGCGGCTCGGAGTGGACGATCTTCCGGAAGCTGGTGCTGCCGGTGGGCCGTCCGGCGATCGCGAGCCTGGCCATCTTCCAGTTCCTGTGGGTCTGGAACGACATGCTGGTCGCGCTGATCTTCGCGGGCAGCGACGCGCAGCCGCTCACGGTCGCCCTGCAGTCCCAGATGCGGCAGTTCGGCGCCAACATCGACGTGCTGGCGCCGGGCGCGTTCCTGTCGCTGATCGTGCCGCTGGTGGTCTTCTTCGCCTTCCAGCGGCACTTCGTGGAGGGGGTCATGGCCGGATCGGTGAAGTAGGCCGGTGATCCAGCGGCCGGGGCACCGCGAGCGAGAGCGGGTGCGGCGATACATCGGATGTCTTTCTTGTCAGTCACCTCGATCCCCCTTAGGTTCGGGGCGGAGGACAGGACTCCTCCGACGTATCCCGCACCCGTGGTCGTCCCTCCCGATCCCCCGAGGACCCGTCAGCCATGCCCCTGCAGCCGTGGTTCGCCGACGCCAAGCTCGGCATCTTCGTCCACTACGGGATCTACGCGGTCGACGGCGTGCCCGAGTCCTGGGCCTTCTACAACGGCGACGTACCCCACGAGCGGTACATGCGCCAGCTCGACGGTTTCACCGCCGCCCACTACGACCCCCGGGCGTGGGCCCGGCTCTTCGCGCGCGCCGGCGCCCGTTACGCGGTGCTGACCGCCCGGCACCACGACGGCGTCGCCCTGTGGGACACCGCGCAGGGCGACCTGTCGGTCGTCCGGCGCACCCCGGCCGGGCGCGACCTGGTCGCCCCGTACGCGCGGGCACTGCGCGAACAGGGCCTCAGGGTCGGGCTGTACTACTCCCACTCGGACTGGAACCACCCGGACTACCCCAGCGCCGTCCACCCGGCCCCGCCGCTGGAGGACGTGCTGACGAGCCGCTTCGTCACCCCGGCCGACGGCAAGGAGGACCCGGCCGCCTGGAAGCGGTACCTCGCCTACCGCGACGCGCAGGTCGGGGAGCTGGTCGACCGCTTCCGTCCCGACCTGCTGTGGTTCGACGGCGAGTGGGAGCGCAGCGAGGAGCAGTGGGGCCTGGACGCCCTGGCCGCGCGGATCCTCGCCGGGAACCCGGAGACGGTCCTCAACGCGCGCATGCTCAGCCACGGCGACTACGCCACACCCGAGCAGGGCATCCCCGTCGAACCGCCGTCCGGTCCGTGGGAGCTGTGCCTGACCGTCAACGACTCCTGGGGCTTCCAGCACGACGACCACCGCCACAAGTCGGTGCGCCGGCTCGTCCGCTACTTCACCGAGACGATCGGCGCGGGCGGCAACCTGCTGCTGGACGTCGGCCCCCGCGAGGACGGCACCATCACGCCGGAGCAGACCGCGCGCCTGGAGGGTCTCGGCGACTGGATCCGCGCCCACGCCGACGCCGTGTACGGCACCGTCGCAGGCCTGCCGGCCGGGCACCACTACGGCCCCAGCACCCTGTCCGCCGACCGCCGCACCCTCTACCTGGTGTGCTTCGACGTCCCTCGCGAGGCGGTCGCGGTACGCGGACTGCGCAACCGCCTCCGGCGCGTCTCGGTGGTCGGCAGCGGCGCCGAACTGGCCCACCACGTGACCGGTGGGCTCCACGAGGTCCCCGGGGTCACCTGGATCGACGCCCCCTCCCCCGACGCCCTGGACCCCTGGGCCACCGTCCTCGCCCTCGAACTCGACGGCGAACTCGACCTCTACCGCGGCACGGGCCGCGCCTGACGGAGCTCCGGCACCCTCGCGCCGCCCGTGCGGTGGCCCGTGACGCGGCGCAGGGCCGGTGGGCGCCGTCTCAGACGCCGCGCGCCGCCCCGTCACGGTGGACGCGCTGGTGCACACGCGCCGGGTACCATTCGGTGAAGCGGACCGCGAGCACGAGAAGGGCCACCGGGATCACCCAGTTCAGCCAGTCGGTCCCGGCGGCGACCCGCAGGGCGATCAGTCCCAGGACCGCGGTGACCGCGAAGACCAGGCCCCACACGAGCGTCAGCACCCGGTTGGTACGCCGGAACGCCGGGGTTCCCCAGATCTCGCGGGGCGTGGACTCGCGGGCGTACTGCTCGGTGAAGGGCACGAACGCGAGCGATCCCAGGGCGACGCCGGCGATGACGGCGTTGGCCAGGACCTGGGCGTAGGTCTCCAGCCAGATCAGGTCGTGCCGGTCGAGGAGCAGGCCCAGCAGGGCGATGACGGTGAAGAAGACGATGCCGGTGACGTCCAGCAGCTTCACCGAGCCGTGGGCGACGTCGGGGACGGTGAGCACGACCGAGGCGACGAGCCCCACGAGGGCGGCCAGTTCCCAGGTGCTGGGCCCGGCGACGACGTCGAAGGCGATCCACGGAACGAAGGCGAGGAACACGTTGCCGCGTCCGCGCGGCCGTCCTCCGGACGGGGTCGTCTCCATCGGCGCCTCCGGCATGGCACCTGGCCCGCGCCGGACGGCGCGGGCGCGGTCGGCGCACGTGGGTACCGGGCCGGGAGCCGAGCCGGCCCGGTACCTCCATCGTCGGTCAGCGGCCCGCGCCGAGCACCGTCTCGTAGCCCGGCAGGGCGACGTCACGGATGATCGCGTTCCGCTCGTCGAAGGGGAGGAAGGCGCTTTTGAGCGCGTTGACGGTGACCTCGCGCAGGTCCTCCGCCGTCCAGCCCGCCTCAGTGACGAGCCGTTCCATCTCCCGGGTCATGGTGGTCGCCGAGACCAGGCGGTTGTCGGTGTTGAGGGTGACGCGGAAGCCGAGGTCGCGCAGGAGCGTGATGGGGTGCGCGGCGATGGAGTCCGCGGCGCCCGTCTGGAGGTTGGACGTCGGGCAGACCTCCAGCGCGATGCGGCGGTCGCGTATCCAGCCCGCGAGGCGGCCGAGCTTGCCGTCCACGATGTCCTCGGTGAGGCGGACGCCGTGGCCGATCCGCAGCGCGCCGCAGACCTGCACCGCCTGGTGGATGCTGGGCAGGCCGTGGGCCTCGCCCGCGTGGATGGTGAAGGGCATGTTCTCGCGGCGCAGGTACTCGAAGGCGGCGAGGTGGTCGGCGGGCGGGAAGCCGTCCTCGGCCCCCGCGATGTCGAAGCCGACGACGCCCGCGTCGCGGTGGGCGACGGCGAGGCCGGCCACCTCGCGGCTGCGGTCGGTCATGCGCATCGCGCACAGCAGGGTCCCCACGCGGACCGGGGTGCCCGCGGCGGCGGCCTTCGCCATGCCGGCGGCCAGGCCCTCCTGCACGGTCCCGACGACCTCGGCGAGGGTGAGGCCGCGGTGCACCAGCAGCTCGGGGGCGTAGCGCACCTCCCCGTAGACGACGCCGTCGGCGGCGAGGTCCAGCACGTACTCCTCCGCGACGCGCAGCAGGCCCTCGCGCGTGCCCATCACGGCGATCGTGTGCTCGAAGGTGGCGATGTAGCGGACCAGGTCGCCGGAGTTGGCCGCGTCGTAATACCAGGCGGCCAGCTCTCCGGGGTCGGTGGCGGGCAGCGCGTGGCCGATCCCGGCGGCCAGTTCGACCAGGGTGGCCGGGCGCAGGCCGCCGTCCAGGTGGTCGTGGAGGACGGCCTTGGGGAGCCGGCGTATCAGGTCGGTGTCGAGGGCGGTCACGCGGTGCGCTCCTGGTCGTGGTCGGTGGGGGCGGTGGCGGCGGGCTGGAGGAGGTCCCAGCGGTTCCCGTAGGGGTCCTGGAAGACGACGACCGAGCCGTACGCCTCGTGGCGGGGCTCCTCCAGGAACGTCACCCCCGCGGCACGCATCCGCGCGTGGTCGCCCGCGAAGTCCTCGGTGTGCAGGAAGAAGCCGACCCGTCCCCCGGTCTGGTCGCCGACCCGCGAGAGTTCCGCGTCGTTCTTGGCGCGGGCGAGCAGCAGCCCGCTGCCGGCGGCGCCGGCCGGGCGCACGACGACCCAGCGGCTCCCACCGGGGCGCGGCTCGTCCTCGACGAGCTCGAAACCGAGGGCGCCGGTGTAGAAGGCGATGGCCTCGTCGTAGTCGGGGACGACGAGAGTGACCAGGGCGATACGGGACATGCACGAACGTTATACGTAACACCACGATCCGGGCAAGACGCCCCCACCCGGCCCCGACGCGGCGTCGGGGCCGGCACCGGCAGCACGCGGTGCCGCCGGGCGAGACGGGGTCCGGCCGAGCGTCACCGCCGCCGGCGCGACCTGGTCGGCCGGACCGGCGGACGGGCCCGTACGGCCCTCGTCACGCAGGGCCGAACTCCCTCTCCCCTACGGCCTGGTGGTTCCCGTAAATTGCTGTCATGGGGGCAGCGGGCGCAGGTGACGGACCGGTGCGAGACGGCCGGCGAAGGCAGGGGCACGGCTGCGGCGAGAGTCCCGTCGCGGGTTCCGCCCACCCCCTGGCGCTCTTCCTGGCCGGTGCGGTGTTCCTCGTCGCGGGTGTGTGGCTGCTGACTGCGGCAGCCAGGGACACCCTGTCCGTGCGCTACGGCGTACACACGGTGGGAACCGTCCGCGAGGCCCGCGGCGACTCCGGCGACGGCCGGCTGTGGGTGACGTTCACCGTGGCGGGCGCCGAGGTCACCCACCCGCTGCCGCCGGGCACCAACCGCCGCCAGGCCGGCCACGGGGACCGGCTCCCGATCGTCTACCGGGCCGACCGTCCCGAGCGGGTCGTGGCCCGCCGTGACGTCGGGCACGGGCCGCTGCTGTTCTGGTCGGGGTTCACGGCGGTGGGACTCGTCCTGGTCGGCTGGTCCGGCCTGGCGCTGCACCGCGCCGCCGCTCGGCGCGGAGGTGTCAGTCGGTGGTGAGGATGTGGCCGTCGCGCAGTTCCAGGACGCGGTCGGCCAGGGCCAGGAGTTGGGGGTCGTGGGTGGCGACGAGGGCGGTGACGCCTTCGCTGTGGACGACGGCGCGCAGGAGTTCCATGACGGCGCGGCCGGTGTCGGCGTCGAGTTGGCCGGTGGGTTCGTCGGCGATGATCAGGGCGGGCCGGTTGGCCAGGGCGCGGGCGATGGCGACGCGTTGCTGCTGGCCGCCGGACATCTCGCCGGGGCGCTGGCCGGCGTGGCCTTGCAGGCCGACGAGGGAGAGCAGGAGGTTGACGCGTTCCTCGCGTTCGTGGCGGGGGGTGTTGCGCAGGCGCAGGGGGACGCCGACGTTCTCGGCGGCGGTGAGGATGGGCAGCAGGCCGAAGGACTGGAAGACGAAGCCCATGCGGTCGCGGCGCAGGGCGAGCAGTTCGCGTTCGGCGAGGTCGTTGAGTGTGGTGCCGTCGACGGTGACGGTGCCGGCGTCGGCGCGGTCCAGGCCGCCGATGATGTTCAGCAGGGTCGTCTTGCCCGAGCCGGAGCGGCCCTTGAGGGCCACCAGTTCCCCGCGGGCCACGGAGAAGGACACCCCTCCCAGGGCGTGCACCGCGGTGTCCCCGGTGCCGAAGGTGCGCACCAGGTCCTCGACCACGACCATCGCCTCGGAGGCAGCCCCGTCGCCCGCCGGGCCCTCACGCCGTTCCAGCAGTCCCTCGCTCATGCAGGCCAGCATAAATGCGGTGGCGATATGCCACTGTTCACACAGTGGTAACGAGCACGGGCTCCCGGTTGCAACAACCATCTGATTCCACCCCTCCCTTCACCCCATCGACGGCTGAACGTGGGGACACCTGTGCGATCACGTCGTGACGTGGGCGTAGGGTGTGGCACCAGTCACCGCTTCGAGGTGACGGGTCGACCACTCGCAACACACTGTTACGGGCATCAAGAACGGGGGGCATGGTGCCGGGCTTCGTCTTGCTGCGCCTGCGCGCGCACCGGCTGCTGCTCGCTGCCGCACTGCTGTCTGTCGTCCTGACCACCTGCGCCGTGGCCGCGCTGGCCGCGTTCAGCGGCGCGGTCGGGGACGCGGGGCTGCGGCGCACGCTGCAGGGGCCGTCGGCCGCCAGGACCCAGATCGACGTGACGTCCGACGTGACGGGGCAGGACACCGGACAGGTGGCCTCCCGCGTACGCGAGGCGCTCGCGGGGGCCTACGACGGGCTGCCGGTACGGATCTCGTCCAGCACCCGCTCGGGCGCGTACGGACTGCCGCCGGCCCTGCGCCCGGCCGGCGCAGGATCGGCGGGCAATCCGGACCTGACCCTGCTCGCCACGTTCGACCGCTCCCGGGTGACCATGACCGAGGGGACCTTCCCGGACGCGCCGAAGTCGAAGGGCCCGGTGCCGGTCGCGCTGCCCGACACGGCCGCGGAGGCCCTGGGCGTCCACCCCGGCGACGTGATCACTCTCGCCGACCGGCGGGGCGGGCCGTCCCTGCGCGTGCGGCTGACCGGCCTGTACCGGCCCACCGACCCCGCCGCCCTGTACTGGAGGCTCGACCCCCTCGGCGGTCGCGGCGTACGGACGCTGTCGTTCACCACCTACGGCCCGATGCTCGTGGACCCGCGGACGTTCACGACGGGCGCCGTCCCGGCCGCCGAGATCCAGTGGACGGCGGGATCGGGCTTCTCCGGCATGACCACCGCCCGCCTCGACCGCGTCGGTCAGGACGTCCGCCGGACGGTGGACCGGCTGGACGACAAGCAATTGGCCGGGAAGACGACGGCGAGCAGTGAGCTGCCCGCACTCATGGCCGACCTGGACCGCAATGTGCTGGTCAGCCGCTCGACGCTGCTGATCAGCGCAGTACAGCTGGCACTGCTCGCCGGTCTGGCGCTGGTCCTCGTCGCGGGCCTGCTCGCCGGCGAACGCTCCGAGGAGAACGCCCAGCTGCGCGCCCGTGGCAGTTCCCGGACCCGCATCGCGGGCCTGGCCGCCACCGAGGCACTGCTGCTGGCGCTGCCCGCGGCCCTGTCGGCACCGCTCCTGGCCGGCCCCCTGGTGCGCCTGCTCGCCGGGCACGGGGCCCTGGCGCGGGCGGATGTGCGGCTGGACGTACCGACCACGACGGCCTGGTGGGCCGGTGTGCTGGCCGCGCTGGCGTGCAGCGTCGCCGTGGCCTCGCCGGCGCTGCGCCGCACGGGCACCTACGCGGTCGAACGGCAGGCACGGGCCCGCAAGGGCGCGCTGCCCGGTTCCGTGCAGGCGGGGGCGGATGTCGCGCTGCTGATCGTGGCGGGCCTGGGCTACTGGCAGTTGTCGCGGCGCGGCAACCAGTCGGGCCCCCTGACGACCACCACCACCGGCGCACTGGGAGTGGACCCCGTGCTCGTGGTGGCGCCCGCGTTGTGCCTGCTGGCCGGCGCGGTACTCGCGCTGCGACTGCTGCCGCTGGCGGCCCGGCTCGGCGAGCGGCGGGCAGCCCGGTCGACCGGCCTGCCCACGGCGCTGGCCGGGTGGCAGCTCGCGCGGCGGACCGGCCGTGGCGCGGGCCCCGCCCTCCTCCTGGTCTTCGCGGTCTCGATCAGCATGTTCGCGATCGGCGAGAACGACACGTGGGAGCGGTCCCAGAGCGACCAGGCGGATTTCTCGGTAGGCGCGGACCTCCGCGTGACGGGCACCTCGACACCGCCGTTCGGACAGGGCGGCGTCTACGACCACGTCCCCGGGATCACCACGGCGACTCCGGCGAGCCGCAGCACCGTGCCGCTGCCCCGCGGCCTCGAGGCGACCGTGCTGGCGATCGACACCACCACCGCCCCCCGGGTGACCGCTCTGCGCGACGACCTCGCCGGCCGGCCCTTCCCGGACGAGCTGCGCTCCCTGCGCCCGCAGGACACCGCCGCGCCGGACGCCGGGTTCACCCTCCCCCGCGACACGGCGCGCGTCCTCCTGACCGTCCGCCTGCAGACCGCGGACTTCGGCGGCCGACCGATCGGGAGCGACGTCACCACCCGCCTGTCGGGAACGTTCACGGACCGCTTCGGCCTCCCGTACACGCTCTCCCTGGGCGACGTCCCCGCCGACGGCGGACGGCACGTCGTGGTGGCGGACTTCGGCGCCGAGGCCGGCCGGTCCCCCGGAGCCGGTCCGGCCGGACCGCTGCGCCTGACCGGGCTCAAGGCCGAGTACTCACTGCCCCAGCGGACCGAGTACCACCGGCTCTCCGTCACCGCCCTGCGCGCGGTGTCCGACGACGGCACATCGCACGACGTCACGGTGCCCGCCGGCTCCTCGTGGAAGGCGCGCGCCGTCATGGGCGACCCCGACTTCACCGGGTACGAGGACCACGAGCCCGCCAGGACGGACGCCCCGGACTCCAGCGCGCGGACGCCGCTCACCGTCGAGTTCGACACCGGCCACATGCCCCGCCAGGAGTACGTCCCGGGCGGCTACGACAAGGCGTCCGTGATCCTGACCTCCCAGCCCGACGCCCCGGCGACACTGCCGGCGATCGCCACGGACGCCTACCTGCGGGCGGTCGGCGCGAAGCCCGGCGACTCGGTGCGGGTCCAGCTGGCCGGCGTGAGCGTGCCGGTCCGCGTCACCACGGCCGTGCGCGCCCTGCCCACCGCCGTGCCCAAGACCGACGGCACCGACGGCGGGGCGCTGCTGCTGGACCTGCGCTCGGTCAACGCGTTCCTCAGCGCTGCGGGCCAGGGTTCCCTGGTCCCCGGCGAGTGGTGGCTGGCGGCCGAGCCCGGTGCGTCGGCCCGCGTCGCCTCGGCGCTGCGAGCCCGCGGCGACATCACCTCGCTCCTGGTCCGCGACGAGCAGCGCACCGAACTGCAACGCGATCCGCTCGGCGCCGGGCCGCTGTCCGCACTGCCCGCCGCCGTGGTGACCGCCGTGGTGCTGGCCGCGCTCGGCTACATCGTGGCGGCGGCCGGCGCACTGCGCGACCGCTCCCAGGAGTTCGCGATGCTGCGCGCGCTGGGCACCCCGCGCCGCTGGCTGGCCCGGGTGATCGTCGCCGAACAGGGCCTGGTCATCCTGGTGGCGGTGGGCGTGGGCGCCCTGCTCGGCGGGCTGCTGACCCGACTGGTCGTCCCCTTGATCATCCTGACGGCGGACGCGGAGTCCCCGGTCCCCGAGGTGCGGGTGCACCTGCCCTCAGGCCCGCTCGCCCTGCTGATGCTCACCATCACCGCGCTGCCCCTGCTCGGCGTCATGCTCACCGCGTGGCGGTCCGCCGACCCGGCCCAGGCGCTGCGGCGCCAAGGAGGTGAATGACATGGCCGAGCCCCGTGCCCCGCACAGCGGTGACGTCTCCTGGATCCGCGCCCGGCTGCGCGCCGCCCCTGGCGGCACACTCGCCGTGGCCGCGCTGGTGCTCGTCACGGCGTTCCTGGCGGCCGCGCTGCCGCGGGCCGTCGACGGCTACGAGAACGGCGCACTGCGCGACACCCTGTCACACACGTCGCTGCCGGAGCGCAGCGTCACGATGTCGCTCCAGGTGTCGCGGCTGTCCGTCCCCTTCGGCCCCGAAGCCCTGCTGGCCTCCGACTCGTTGAGGAAGACGGAGAAGGAGTTCCAGAAGCTCGTACGGCCGCCGCTGGCACTGGAGCCGGACCAGACCGTCTATGGCGTGAGTTCCGCGGACACGGACGCCACCGACCCCGGGCTGCCCCGGCTGCCCGGTGATGCCCCGCTCCCCCCGAAGGGCACCCTGGTCGCCCAGCCGGACCTCGCGGCGAACACCCGCCTGATCGAAGGCCGCCTGCCGCGCTCCGGCAACGACGACCGCAGCGCCGAAGCGGTGATCACCGACCGCACGGCCAAGGCCATGAAGCTGCGGACGGGCTCGGCGTTCCACCTCCAGGACGCCCTCGGATCCGTCCTGACCGTCCGGGTCACCGGGATCGTCGCACCCCGGACAGCCGGCGCCGCCTGGTGGAACGCCGAGCCCGACCTGCGCAAGCCCAGTGTTGTCTCGCTGCCGAACCCGGGCGGCGCCCCCATCCCGTACTGGCACTTCACCGCCCTCATCGACGAGGCCGACACGAACGTCCTGCTCGGCCTGCAGGACGGTGCACGGGTCTACTGGCACCACCCCGCGGACATCGGCGCGCTCACCGCACACGACGTCCCCGCACTGCGCGACCGGCTCTCCGCGCTGACGGCGGGCCCGGCCGCGGCACGGCTGCAGACCAAGCAGCGCGGCCTGCACGTCGAGGAACAGGGACTGGCCGAACGCCTCGGTCCCTTCGCCGACGAGCGCACGGCCGCCCAGCCGCTGATCCTGGTCGCCGCCGTCGGCGTGGGCACCGTGGCCGTCGTGGTGCTGCTCATGGCGGCGGGCCTGTCGGCGAACCGGCGCAGGGCCGAGTTCACACTGCTGCGGGCCCGCGGCATCAGCATGAGCTCGCTCACCGGCCGGTTGCTGGCGGAGAGCGCGGTGGTGGCGGGGCCGTCCGCGACCGCGGGGCTCGCCCTGGCGCTGCTCCTGCTGCCGACGGAACGGTCCGGGCTCGCCGTGTGGTCGGCCGCCGCCGTCGCCGTACTGGCCACGGTGAGCCTGCCGCTGCGCGCGGCGGCCACCGCCCGCCGGCCGCGCCCCGGACAGCGTGAGGACATCGTCGCGGCCCGGCCGTCCCGGCGCCGCACCGTGGCCGAACTGGCCGTCGTGGTCGTCGTCGCCGGCGCCGTGGTGGCGCTGCGGCAGCGCGGCACGGCGGACGGCGGCGCTGACGTGCTGACCGCCGCGGCGCCGGTGCTGCTGGCGGTGGTCACCGCACTGATCCTGCTGCGCCTGTACCCCTGGCCCGTGCGGCTGCTGGCCCGGCCCTTCGCACGGCTCAACGGGGCCGTGCTCCACCTGGGACTGGCCCGCGCCGGACGCGCCCCCTCCACCACGGCCCTGCCGCTGCTGGCCGTCCTGGTCGCGCTCACCGTCACCTCCTTCGGCGGGGCCGTCCTGGCCGGAGTGGATGCGGGACGCGACCACGCCGCGGTGACCGCGGTCGGCGCGGACGCCCGGGTCCAGACCTTCGGCGCCCTCCCGCAGGGACTCGACACCCAGGTCCGGAAGGTCCCCGGGGTCCGCGAGGTCACCGGCGTGCGGGTCGAGCCCGGGCAGCATCTGATGAACTCCCGCACCCAGTTCGACCTGCTGGTCGTCGACCCCGAACCGTACGCCCGCCTCGTGGCCGCCACCGGCCTCGGCTCCTCCTTCCCCACCGGCAAGCTGGACTCCGGGACGAAGGAGCCCCTTCCCGCCATCGCCTCCCCGGCGCTCGCGCGGACGTTCGGAAACGGCGCCGGCGGCCCGGAGTCCGTCAGATCATCGGTCGGGCGCGTCATGGTGAAGATCGTGGGCACACAGGACGCCACCCCGGCGGCGCCCAATCACGAGTTCGTCATCGTGTCGCGGGCCGCCCTGGCGAAGGTCGCGCCCGGAACCAAGGAGCCGGCGCACGGGCCCTCGACGCTGTACGCGACGGGCACCGGCATCGACGCGACGGCGCTGCGCGCCGTCGTGGCCAAGGCCGCGCCCCAGGCGTCGGTCACGCTGCGGACCCAGCAGCGCACGACCTACGGCACGACCTCGGCCCTGCAGTCGGGCGCACGGCACGTGTACCTGGCCGCCGTCGCGGCGGGCGCGGGGTACAGCGTGCTGGCGTTGTTGCTGTCGTTGCTGGACAACGCGCCGCAGCGCAAGGCGCTGCTGGCCCGGTTGCGGACGATGGGTATGACGGGACGCGGGCGGCAGTGGCTGGCGGTGCTGGAGATGCTGCCGCAGGTCCTGCTGGGCGCCCTGGGCGGCATCCTGGTCAGTGTGGCCACCGTGCCGCTGGTACGTCCGGGCGTGGACCTGGTGGCGCTCGCCTTCACGGTCCGCACGCCCGCCACGGATCTGTCGGGGGCCGTGCTGCGCACCGACGCCGCCTCACTGCTGGTCCCCGCCACCGCCCTGGTGGTGCTGGCCTGCGTGGTGCTGGCGGTGCAGGCCTGGCTGACAGGACGACGGGGAGAAGGAACCGAACTCCGGATGGGGGAACGATCATGAGTC